>PLRT01000172.1:13739-15299 GCA_003164915.1 Hyphomicrobiales bacterium
GGCACGGGAATCTCAACCGCCGTCGCCGAGAAATTCGGCGCGGAGGGCTTCTCCGTCGCGATCGTCGCGCGAAACGAGCAGCATCTCGCCGCGGGCGCCTCCGCGCTGGCGGCAAAGGGCATCGCCGCGGGCGCCTTCGCAGGCGATGCGAGCGACCCGGCCGCCGTTCGCGCCGTCTTGGCCAAGGTCCGCGCCAAGCTCGGTCCGATCGCCGTCATTCACTGGAACGCTTACGGCGGCGGCGAGGCGGGGGACCTGGCGACGACCGACCCCGCCGCCGTGCGAGGCGTCTTCGACGTCGCCGTGATCGGGCTGCTCGCCGCGGTTCAGGACGCGCTCCCCGATCTCAAGAACGCCAAGGACGGCGCCGTTCTCGTCACCAACGGGGCGTTCGGCGAGTTGAGCGAGCAGATGAACGCCTACGCCATCGGCACGAAGTCGATGGGCCTCGCGCTCGCCAATGCCGCCAAGCACAAACTCGTCGGCCTGCTCGCGCAGCGGCTGAAGGACGACGGCGTTTATGTCGGCGAGGTCATGATCGCCGGCGTCATCAAAGGCACCCGGTTCGACAGCGGGGCCAGCGACGCCATCAAGGCGTCGACCATCGCCGACAAGTTCTGGGAGCTCTACAAGGCTCGCGGCGCGACGCACGCGCGGGTTACCGGCTAGCGCGCGGCGTCATTCTTTCGGATCGCCGTGGGGGGCGCGCACGCGCATCGCGCCGGCGTGTCCGTCGCGCTAAACTCGCGCGTCCTTCGATTCGCACGGCCCTTTCTCCCTCATGCGCCATTCCTTGTTGCTTCAGCCCGTCTCGGCGGGCGTCGTGGCCGCGTTTGTCGGCTTCGCCAGCTCGTTCGCGGTCGTGCTCAAGGGGCTTTCGGCGGTCGGGGCCAGCGACGCCGAGGCGGCGTCGGGCCTGATGGCGCTGGCGATCGCGATGGGCGTTGCCGGCATCGTGCTGAGCCTCGCCACCCGCATGCCGATCGCGGCGGCGTGGTCGACGCCGGGCGCTGCGCTGCTCGCTGCGACCGGCGCGACGGCAGGCGGCTTCCCCGAGGCGGTGGGCGCGTTTCTCGTCGTCGGCCTGCTTTTCATCGCCGCCGGCCTGATCCGTCCGTTCGGCCGGCTGGTGGCGGCGATCCCGCCGACGCTCGCCAATGCGATGCTCGCCGGCGTGCTGTTCGGCCTCTGCCTCGCGCCGATTCGCGCGCTCGCCGAGGCGCCGGCGCAGGCGGCGGCGATCATCGTCGCCTGGTTCCTCGTCTCGCGCTGGAAGCGGCTCTACGCCACGCCCGCCGCGGCGATCGTCGCGCTGATCCTGATCGGCTTTTCCGGCTCGGGCGGCGGCCTCGACCTCGCCGGACTGACGCCGCGCGCGGTGTGGACGACGCCCGTCTTCTCGGCAGGCGCGATGGTTTCGCTGGCCCTGCCGCTGTTCATCGTCACCATGGCGTCGCAGAACCTCCCCGGCGTGGCGGTGCTCGCCGCCTACGGCTACAGGCCAGCGCCTGGGCCGCTGATCGCCACGACCGGTGTCTTCACCGTTCTGGTCGCGCCGTT
>PLRT01000172.1:15332-15632 GCA_003164915.1 Hyphomicrobiales bacterium
GTCGCCCATTTCGTCGCCGGATCGCCGATCCTGGTCGAGGCCGTGGCCGGCCTGGCGCTGCTCAACGCGTTCGGCGGCGCGCTGTCCGGCGCGCTCGCCAACGCCTCCGAGCGCGAGGCGGCGCTGGCGACCTTTCTCGTCACGGCTTCCGGCGTCAGCTTCTTCGGCGTCGGCGGCGCGTTCTGGGGGCTGGTCGCCGGCGCGGCGGTCCTCGCCCTCGATCGCGCGCGCGACAGGCGCGCGGCCAAGCCGGCCGAGGCGAAGACGACCTAAGCCGCGTAGAGCCAGTCGAGCCGCTTC
>PLRT01000002.1:0-154 GCA_003164915.1 Hyphomicrobiales bacterium
AGACCGGGCAACTCTGGGCCTACGCCAGAGACGATCGCCCCTGGGGCGGAACCGACCCGCCGGCGGTCGCCTATGTCTATGCGCCCGACCGGACGGCGTCGCAGCCGATCGCGCATCTTTCCGGCTTCAAGGGCGTTCTCCAGGTCGACGGCTA
>PLRT01000002.1:199-6802 GCA_003164915.1 Hyphomicrobiales bacterium
CGCCGCCCGCCAGGAGCGATCGCGTTCGGTTGTCGTCGAACTCGAACCCTGGCTGCGCGCCAAGCTCCGGCTTCTCAGCCAGAAGAGCAAGCTCGCCGAGGCGATCCGCTATGCCCTCTCGCGTTGGGAAGGCCTCAGCCGCTTTCTCGACGACGGCCGGATCGAGATCGATTCCAACACAGTCGAACGTTCGATCCGCCCGATCGCGCTCAATCGCAAAAATGCTCTGTTCGCCGGCTCCGACGGCGGCGGCGACAATTGGGCGGTGATCGCTTCGTTGATCGAATGCTGCAAACTCAACAGCGTCGATCCCTACGCCTACCTCGCCGACGTCCTCGCCAAAATCGTCGACGGCCACCTCAGCAGCGCCATCGACGATCTGCTCCCTTGGGCCTACGTCGCCTCGCAGCCGTTCAAAGCCGTGGCCTGAAAACAGCGCTTACACTACAACACCGTCAGGCCGCACAGCTCCCTCGGTTACCGACCGCCGGCGCCCGAGACCATCGTCCCACGCAGTGGCGGCATCGCGCCGTGGGCGAGCGCGCCTGCTGTTGGGGCCGCGCGCTCGCCCACCCCAACCATGGCGTCAGAACTCGCCGTGAACTAACATTGAAACTGGATCACCCCTCGGGGGCAGGCCACTCATTCCACGTGCGGCGCGCCAGCCGCCGCCAGCGGGGCGCTTAAGCGCTTCGCGAGCCCGTCGGCGGGGAACGGCGCAATGCCGACGTCGAGACCTCCCCAGCTCGGCAGACGCAGAGATGCGCCACGGTTGCGGCAAAGTTCACAGCGGGCATTTTCGCGCAACAGATCGGAAGACGCTGTCGGCCCGTAGCGGATAAGCCAGGGCGCCAGTGCCACCGGCGCGCTACGGCCGCACGAACCGCAATAGAGCCAGACCCAACAGGTCGATTGGCGCAGCTCGGCAAGCGTTACGGGCCGGAGAGGATGCGGGCGCATGAGCCGTAGAGTTGCGCCCCGGTGCCTGAAGCGCAACCTTCAGCCGCCCACGTACGCTGGCGCCCACGCGCTCCCGTCACCAGAATCGGAAAATACTTACTGGCTGTTACTCGGCACAGACTTTGACCCGCGCGTTCCGTTTGGGATCAATAATATAGGACGCCGATCGGCGTCGGGACCCCGCCCCGAACGACAGCCGAGATCGGCGAGGCGCTCGATCTCGCCTGCTACCTCGCGTCTGCTGGCGTGCGCAAGCTCTTCAACCGTTGCGTGCGGCTACATGGCGCCGGCAAGCCGATGTGGCGGCTGCTTGTCTCGCTGAGGCTGGCGATCGGCGCCTGCCACGATGACATTGACGCGAGTCACGTTCGGCCGATCGCCGGGAACGTCTTGCGCGCAATGACGCGGCTACGAGTCGTCTAGCGCAGCCGACGCCGCGACGGTAACCGAATCCTGGGCGGAGGGATTGGGGACGACGAGACCGGAATCGAGCCGATCGAGGGGCAAGCGCGATCGGTTCGGAGATCAAGCGGCTGGGGGGCTCAATTCCGTGTAGGCACGGGCCGCGCCGATTTCGTCGTCGCATGCAGCATGCCAGCTTAGCGTTAACGGACTGTTAACCAAATACGTCAAACGTCGAAGCTCGACGCCCCTTCGAGAGCCCCCGGTCGGAGGGCAGAAGGCTTTCTCGAACTTAGCGCGCCCCCGACGCGAGGAAGGGATTGAGATGCAAAGCGCTGACACAATTGTCGACTCCTACAATCGCAAGGCCGAGCGCGAGCGCAGCCGCACCGGATTTTCCTGGCCGATTTTGGCCGCGCGCCACGTAGTGCGCAACAACGACGAAGACACCCGTGGCGTCTTCGAGCAGGACGGAGAGGCCTTCGCCCATTGGAAGGTCGACACGCGTGGTCGCGTCCGCGTCAAATTGATGTGACGCATCACCTATCGGGCCGACGCCATCTCCCGCGCGAATGACCATCTCCCGCACGCGCCGCCCCCTTAAGAGCCCCGGCTTCACCGCCGGGGCTTTTTTCGTCAGCCGGCCGCCAGCGCGCGCCGTCAGCGCCGGACGAACAAGCGCCGCTCTCATCCGTTCCGGCACCCGCCAAACTCGCCCATCGCGGATATGTCGCCTGGGGGGGCCTGTCCCCGCGAACAGCACGTCCTCAGTTGCTCAGTGCCGAGAGGCAGGCCAAAGTGAACAGCGTTCACTTGTGCGGCTTAGCTGATGGATCGAACACTGTGTTCTTTCATTGTTCTCACGAACCACCTACATGTTTTCCGCCGGGTGATTAGTCGGAAGCTTAAGCGATGCTCAAATTGAACGACGTTCGGAACGAGATCGACAGTAGGGACCTTGGCGGCGCGCCTAACACCGTCGACGCTCGGTTTAGTTTGGCGGGCGTGGACGCGGAGAAGCTTGGCGACTTCGTTTTGTGGCCCGCGCAAGACGGCGAGCGCGCAATCCGCGTGTGGATTAGCATTGAGGGCTTGAGCGAATTGAGCAGAGTTTCGTTCGGCATAAATACTGCCGCGATCAACAAGGCGCTGCAAACCCACCGCAACTACATCGAGCGCCGCGCGGGCGAGGAATTGAACGTCGGCGCAGACGAAGTCGAGCTTGGCGTCGGCGCTTTGTTCCCGGTCCGCTAGATACAGATTACCTAAACGCTGGATCATCGTGCGCCATGACCGACGCGACCGATCGCCTCACGCCTGCCACCCCCGATGACCTCGCCGACGCCCTCGCGTTCGCGCTGCGCTTCGACGGCCGGAAGCGAAAGCGCGACTCCGGGGAGATCATGGCGGCAATCGTGGCGCGGCGCCTGGTCGAGCATCTTGATCGCGCGGGCTTCGTCGTCATGAAGAAACCGCCGGCAGTTGGCGCCGCGGCGCTTGGGCGGCGATTTGAGGGGCCATAGGCTCTGCGGCAACGCTGGCCGCCGCAGAACGTCAATTCAAGCGTCGCTGTGCCCTCGCGCTCGGCCTCGATACGCGCCCTTGTTTCCTCTTCTGCCCGCTGAACGGCGACGTGGGCGTCCCGTTGCATGTCGTTCACTAGCTGGCGCAACGCCATTTCAGCCTTCGTAACTTGGGCATAGGCGATGTATCCGGCGCAAGCTGCGCCCGCGAGACACGAGACTCTGGCGATCGATGACTCCAGCCATAAAGTGTTGCTGAGTGCAACGCCCGCGGCGAAACGTGCCCAGCGCGAGATCGCGAATTGCGCCTCTGCTTTCTCGCGGACGTGATGATCAAGGTCGGGCATCAATTTTCCCGCAAAGTGGGGCTTCTAGTGCCGCTAGAGTGTCGACGGCCCGTCGTCTCGCTTGCCACGCGCGACGATGCGCAACGCATCGTCCGGCAACGGCCGCTGAAGCTTCAGCGCCTCCGGATTCGGCGCAGACAACCACGTCTCGATTTGCTCGCGCCCGGTTAGAATGACCGGCATGGCCTTCGAATGAATCGGCTTAACGACCGCGTTCGGTTCCGTCGTCAAAAAGGCGAAGAGGTCGTTGGTCGTCTCGCCTTCCTTCACTTTGCGCACCGAGGTCCACCGCGTCCAAATGCCTGCAAAGAATGCAAGCGGGCGGCCGTCGTCGAGCGCGAACCACACTGGCGGGTGCGAGCCGTCAGGCAACGCCTCGTTCTCTGAGAAGCTTGTAAACGGAACGACGCAACGGCTCTCGACGCCAAGCCATCGCCGCCAGTGGGGCGAGGCGACGTTTCGGACGTTCGTCACGCCGGGATCAGAGTTGCGGCCCTTGAGGGCGAACGCTGGCGCCGGCATGCCCCAGCGCGCCATTGTCAGTTCGCGCACGCCATCCGTCCCGCTGCGCACGATCGGCGCGGCGTAGTCGGGAAACACGCTGCGCAACGAAGGCAAGTTGCCCGAGAGGTCGCGCATCGCCGCCGCGGCCTCGCGGATAGCCTGTTGGCCTTTGGTGACGCTGTAGAGGTTGCACATGGCCAACAGGCTACGCGGGATCGCACGATAGGTCGATCATGGGCAAATTGAGCCGGCCGGCGAGACAGACGTGGCGAGGAGAGCGTTATAGTTCGAGTCAGGCGTGACCGCTCGCCTCATCGGCCACCGCCGTTGAAGATCGAGCGCCATTCCCGTGATAGCCGAGCGCCGCCGCTTCGTTTGCACGCGCTGCGCGGCGATCGAGCGGTCAGCATCATGCCTGATCGGCGCGACCACAAAGCAAGCAGCATCGGCCGACGACAGAACGTAGGCCGGGGGTCTGATTTGACCGAATGGAGCTTATACGACTTTTCGACTCATCAGCACTATAATGAGCCACATGACGCTAAACCTCCTGATAGATACATGCGTGTGGCTCGATCTTGCAAAAGACTATCGGGAACGACCGATTATCGGTGCTCTGGGGGATCTGATTGGAGCGCGGCAAATTAAGCTTGTGGTTCCGCAGGTCGTCGTCGACGAATTTACCCGCAACAAGTCGCGCATCATTGAGGACGCGCGGCGCAGCCTGCAATCCCATTTCAGGCTCGTGCGTGACGCGGTGAATCGCTTCGGGGATGATGAGTATCGCGCCAGTACCCTAAAGGCGCTGAACGAGGTCGACTACAAGATTGTTACGGGCAACGAGGCCGCGCTCTTCTCTGTCGAGAGGATTGAAAAGCTTCTGATGGCGAATCCGCCATTGGCGACGACGGACGCCATAAAGCGCCGTGTCACGGAGCGGGCGCTTGCAGGTTTTGCGCCGTATCATCGAGCGAAGAACAGCGTTGCTGACGCCATTTTGGTCGAAGTCTTTGCTGAGGCGGTCGCCGGTCGTTCGGGCAAGAAGAAGCGTTTCGCCTTTGTGACTCACAACAGCAAGGATTTTGGCGAGCCGAACGGCGACCGGCGAAAGCCACACCCTGACATTGCCAGCCTCTTCGCGCCGCCCAGATCGACCTATTGGGCTTCGATCGTTGATGTCATCAAGGATGTCGACTCTGATTTCCTGGCCGATCACGACAGCGAATTTGGCTCCTTGCAACAGCCGCGTCGTTTGTCAGAAATTCTGGATGCTGAGCACCTCTTCTTCCGGCAAGTTTGGTACAACAGGCACTGGAATTTACGCACCGAGATCGAACAAGGGAAACATCAGGTCGTCCCCGAGGCGGAATACTCCCGCAATCCATATTTGCCGCATCAAACGTTAGATACCGTTTGGGCGGGCGCGCTGGCAGCGGCCAAAAAGACCGAGGAGGAAGTTGGCATCGAAAACCTCGGGCCGTGGGACGATTTCGAATGGGGGATGCTAAACGGAAAGCTGTCCACCCTGCGTTGGATTCTCGGCGACGATTGGGACATGCTCGACACTTAAGACGCCGGCGGGGGCATACAATCGGAGAGTGAGCCTTGCAGCCCTGGCATTTTACCACATGGCTCGACCTTGCGGATCATTGGCAATCCTTGATCGCGGGCGTGTTCGCGCTGATCGCGGCAGCCTTCGCGGTTGTCGGGACGGCCACAATCGAACGGCGTAAAGCAAAGGCAGAGGTCGAAGGGGTTCGCTCTTCACTCGCGGTCGAATGTCGCATTCTTTTGGCGAGAGCGTATGGGGCTCACAAGCTGCTCGGCGGCCTCGCTCGGCAAGGGACGCCTATCACAGCACGCCAAGTTGAAAGCCTTGCCGGTATGCCGAAGTTAACGGTCTTTCCAATGGTCGCTGATAAAATTGGTCTTCTCCGCGAAATTGCTATGGACGTTGTGGCCTTCTATGGCGTGGTCGAGGTGGTGGTTGCAAAAGCCAACGAACTCCAACGATACCGAACACCAGACGAGATCTCTCCGCCCGTGATAAGCGGTCTAAGTGCCGGCTTTTTGATGGCCTGCGTTGCTGGACTTCCCCTCTTGTCAAACATGAAGACCGGCGTCGCCGCAGTGGACATCAAAGATGCTGAACTCATAAAGCTGATTCAAGAGGCGCGGGCATGAGCGTCGCGGGTCAATGCCTCAACAGTGCCGCCAACTTCGCCGGATCGCCGCCGACCGCACGATACTGATCCGACAGAAATCCTATCTCCGCCAATAGTGCCTCGGCATCCTGGCCCCGCTCGAGCTTCTTGAGCACCAAGCCGGCGGAATAGTGCGAATATCGATCGACCATATCGGTCGTACTGTGGCCGGTGATGGACATCACTTCAGCCGTCGTGAGACCGCGTTCAAAGAGCCGGCTGGTCGCTTCATGGCGCAGGTCGTGAAAATGAAGATCTTCAATACCTGCAAGTTCAATGAGACGCCGCCACTGTGATTTGAACGCGTCAACGTGAACGTCGAAAATCGGCGCATCCGCGGACTTGCGTTTTCCTGAGCGATCCTTGATTGCATTGGCCTCGGCGACGATTTCCAAAATCTCGCGGGTTACCGGGACAACGCCGGTTCGCTTCGTTCGGATCGCCTGCTCACGCGGAAAGACGATAGCCCTACTCCCGCCTCCGATGTCTTTGAAATCGGACTCGCGGCACGATAGGACACGCTCCCTGCGAAGCGCCGTTGCGATCGCGAATCGAATTATCAACGGCAATAATTCGTCGATCTTCCGAGCCGCCTCCAAGAGCACTTCAAGTTCGCTCGGAGAAACCCGCCTTTCTCTGCCGGGCGTAGCCTTGGGCATTGAA
>PLRT01000217.1 GCA_003164915.1 Hyphomicrobiales bacterium
GCACCAGAAAGGTCATCGTCAGCGGTCCGCCGACCACTGCGACGCTCAGTGTTCCCATCCCGGCCATGATGCAAGCGGTCGGGTCGAGCCCAAGCGTCGGCAGCGCGGCGGCGACGCCGATCGCATAGAGCTTGCCGAGCAGCGCGCCGGCGAACAGCGAGGCGAAGAACAGGCCGCCGCGAAAGCCCGACGCGAGCGAAATCAGGCTTGCGCTGAGCTTCAGCGCCAGCAGCGTCGCCAGGGTCGCAGCGGAAAGTGGGGCCGAAAAGTCGAGCCCGACCGCGCCGTGTCCGGCGCCGAGCACCTGGGGCGTGTAGAGCGCCATCGCCGCCAGGATGAGACCGCCGAGCACGGGACGCGCCCAGGACGGCGCGCGCGTCGCCGCGAAGCCGCGTTCGAGCAGCGCGGCGGCGCGCATCGCGCCGACGCCGATCGCTGCGGCGATCAGACCCAGCGCCACCAGGACGAAATGATCGCCGACGTTCAACCCCGCCACCGGCGGCGCGACGATCACATAGGGAGCGCCGAGCAGCGCCTTGGTGGTCAATGTCGCCGCCAGCGCGGCGGCGAAAATCGGGCCGGCGTTGGCGAGCGAATAGGCGCCGATGATCAGTTCCGACGCGTAGAAGGCGCCGGTGAGCGGCGCGCCGAACGCCGCCGCGATGGCGCCTCCGGCGCCGCAGCCGACCAGCAGGCGCAGGTCCTGACGGCGCAGCCGCAGCGCCAGCCCGAGACGCGAAGCGATGGCGCCGCCGATCTGGGCGTAACCGGATTCGAGCCCCACCGAGGCGCCGCTGCCGTTGGAGATCACCGTCTGCAGGGATACGATCAGGCTTTCGCCGATCGCCATCCGGCCGCCTCGCAGCGCGTTGGCTTCGATCGGATCGACCGCGCGCGGCATTTTCCGCAGGCGTCGCCAATAGTCGATCAGCCCGACCGCGAGACCGCCGAGCGGCAACGCGGTGAACGCAGCCACAGGCAGGACCCGCGCCGCCGCGCTCAATCGGACGTCGAACGGGATGCCGTAGATGACGACGTGCGCGATATCGGCGAGTTCTGTCATCGCCGCCACGCCGAGCCCGGCGAGGACGCCGACGACGACCGCGACCACGACCAGCGACAACTCGCTCGAGCGCACGGCCGCCCGCACGTGGGCGGAGAGAACGAAGGCGGAAAGACGCGCGCTGATCGGCGCGCGCGCCGGCGCGTTCATCGCCCGGCCCGCTCGAGACTGGTCGCCTGCGCATGCGCGACCGCTGCGCCCAACAACAGCAGCGCGAACGCCTGATGGGCAAGCGCGAGGCCGATCGGAACGAACGCCAGCAGCGTCGCGACCCCGAGCGACGCCTGCGCCAGCGACAGCGCGGCAAGCCCGGCCGCGCGCAGCGCCAGCGGCGAGCCGGGCGCGCGGCGAAAGGCGGCGAGCGCCTGAGCGAAAGCGAACAGCACGACGAGGTAGGCGACGATCCGATGGTCGAATTGCGCGGTCGTCACGTCGTCGACGATCGAAAGGGGCCACGGCGAGAGGCCGAACAGGCCTTCGGGCAGCCATTTGCCGCCCATCAGCGGCCAGGTGTTGAAGATGAGGCCGGCGCGCAGCCCGGCGACCAGCGCGCCGAGCCCGAGCTGGACGAAGACCAGCGCCGCGAAGGCGGCGGCGGCGGATGGGAAGCCGGCGCCGACGCGCCCGCGCGGCGCCGGGCCGAGACCGACGGCGGCGGAGATCAGCGTCGCGAAAGTCGCGGCGGCGATCAAGAGGTGGATCGCCAGCCGGTCCTGCGCGACTTCGGTGCGATGTTCGAGGCCGGAACTCACCATCCACCAGCCGACGATCGGCTCGAGCGCGAGGAAGCCGGTCGCCAGCAGGACCTGTCGGCCGAGCGCGCCCTTCAGCGCGCCCGCGCGCCAGAACCACAGCGCCGGCAGAATGAAGGCGAGGCCGATCAGCCGCGCCAGCAGGCGATGGCCCCATTCCCAGGCATAGATCGCCTTGAAGCCGTCGAGCGTCATGTCGGGATTGAGCGCCGCATATTGCGGAATCTGCTTATAGGCGTCGAAGGCGACCTGCCAGTCGGCCGTGCTGAGCGGCGGGATGACCCCGGTCACCGGCTTCCATTCGGTGATCGACAGGCCGGATTCCGTCAGCCGCGTCGCCCCGCCGACGATCACCATGACGAAGAGCAGCGCCGCCACGGCGAGGAGCCACAGCCGGACCGCCTGCATCGCGCGCCCCGCCTTCCCCGCGGCGTGTCCGCCGGGGAGAACGAGACCGGCCTGATCCAGCATCCGCTTCGCGCTCCTCGCTTGCCTCGTCGGCCGGGCCAAGACATAAGCGGTTGCGGCACGGGCGGCAATCGCCGCGCCGGCCCGCCATTCGCCCGCGGAGACAGGCCCCATGAACGCGCGCGGCCGCAAGCTGATCGGCGCCGTCGCCCTGATCGCCTTCGTCGTCGTCTACGCGCTCCTCGCCTCGGCGCTCGCGCAATCCCGGCCGCTGCAGGAGGCGTCGGTCCTGTGGCGGACGATCGGCTACGCCGTCCTCGGCCTCGCCTGGACGATCCCCGCCGGCGCGCTGATCCGCTGGATGGAACGCCCCGACCCGAGCCGCTGAGCCGCTCAAACGCCGCCGGTCACCGGCACCAGCGCGCCGGTGACCGCGCCGGCCTCCCGCGACGCGAGGAACAGGATCACGGCGGCGAGGTCGCCCGGCGCGACCCACTTGCTGAAATCGGCGTCGGGCATCGACGTGCGGTTAGCCGGCGTGTCGATGGTCGACGGCAGCACCGCATTGACGGTGACGCTGCGCCCCTTGAACTCCTCGGCGAGGCTCTCGGTGAAGCGGTGAACGCCTGACTTGCTCGCCGCGTAGGGCCCCATGCCGGCGCCCGCCTTGAGCGCCGCCAACGCGCCGACATTGACGATCCGACCGGCGCCGCTGGCGACGAGGTAAGGCAGCGCCGCTTGCGAGGCGTTGAGCGTCGTCTTGAGATTGAGCGCGAACATGCGCTCCCAATTCTGCGGCGCGCCGCTTTCGATCTTTTCCCACAGGAACCCGCCCGCGACATTCACCAGCGCGTCGATGCGGCCGAAGTGCGAATTCACCGCCGCCATCGCCGCGCGGGCCTGGTCGGCGGAGGCCAGATCGGTTCCCGCGACGACGAGGATCGGCGGCCTCAGCCGCTGGGCGAGCTCCGCCGACGGCGCCGGCGCCT
>PLRT01000042.1 GCA_003164915.1 Hyphomicrobiales bacterium
AGAGATGTGTGAATGCTGTAGCCCACGCCGTGGGGGAGGAAGGGGGCGCGGCTGCAAACCGGCTGCAGTTGGGCCTAGTCGGCCAACAGCGGCGCGACGCCTTCGCGCATCGTCAGGCGCCGGAGCGGGCCGATCGCGCCCAGCGCGGCGAGGCCGAGGCCGCGCGCCAGATCGATCGGCGCGCAATCGGCGAGCAAGGCTCGGTTGAGCCCCGCGACCGCCGCAGTGCGGAAGAGAACGTCGGCGGCGCGCGAACGTGCGTAAGCCTCGAGCGCCGCGTCGGCGCCGGGATCGCCGCTTGTGGCCGTTGCCGCGATCAGAGCCTTGACGTCGCGCAGGCCGAGGTTGAGTCCCTGCGCGCCGATCGGCGGGAAGGCGTGCGCGGCGTCGCCGACCAGGGCGAGCCGCGTCGCGACGAGGCGCGCGACGCTCTGGCGCGCGAGCGGGAAGATCCCGCGCTCGCCCTCGATCCGCATCGCGCCGAGCAGGGAGCGCGCCTGGCGCTCGATCTCGCGCGCCAAGGATTCGTCGTCGAGCGCCGCGCGGCGATTCGCTTCCGCTTCGCTCATCGCCCAGACAAGGCTCGAGCGGTTGGGCGCCCCCGGCGCGGCGGGCAGCGGAACCAGCGTGAACGGGCCCTGCCGGGTATGGAACTCGGTCGAGACGTCGCCGTGCGGCCGCGCATGCGCGATGAGGACCGTCAACGCGCGCTGCGGGTAGCGGCGCGCGCCGACGGAAATTCCGGCGGCGCGGCGCGAGGGCGAAGCGCGCCCGTCGGCGCCGACGACTAGCGCCGCGGCGAACGCGCGCCCGTCGGCGAGCGTCAGCGTCGCGCGCGCGGGCGCGAACTCGAACGCCGCAACGTCCGCCTCGACGCGAACGAGCCCCGGCTGGGTCGCGGCGGCGGCGCCGAGGGCGTCGGCGAGCGCGGCGTTCTCGATGTTCCAGCCGAAGACGTCGCGGCCGATCTCACGCGCGCGGAATTCGATCGGCGGCGGGGCGAACAGCGACCCGGTGTCGTCGACGATCCTCAATCCGCGCATCGGCGCCGCGCGCGCTTCGACAGCCGGCCAGACGCCCAGCGATTCGAGGAAATCGACCGAAGGGCCGAGCAGCGCCACCGTGCGACCCTGGCCGAGCCGCTCGGGCGCGCCGGCGGAGACGACGCGAAGGCCGGCGCGGGCGAAGCCGATCGCCGCCGCCAGGCCCGCCATGCCTGCGCCGACGACGAACGCGTCGCAGGCCTCGGCGGCTTCGGAACGAGTGGGCGCCATTGCCCAATCCTGGCACGCGTGCTTTTAAGCTGTCCAGCCGGGCCGGCGGTTCGCGGACGGCGAGGGGGCTGGGGACAATCGGCATGACGAGGGCGCGCAGGGCCATGCCGGTTCGCCGGGTGGCGGGATTTTCCGTGCACGTCTTCACCGCCTCGGGCGGCGCGGTCGCGCTGCTCGCGCTCGATGCGGCGATCGAGCGCAAGTTCCCCATCTGCTTCGCCTGGCTCGGCCTCGCGCTGTTCATCGACGGTATCGACGGCACGCTCGCGCGCTTCGCCAAGGTCAGCGAGACGGCGGCGACGATCGATGGGGCGATCCTCGACCTGGTGGTCGACTTCCTCACTTATGTGCTGGTGCCGGTCGTCGCGCTCTGGCGTTCAGACCTGATGCCGCAGCCGATCGCGTTCTGGATCGGCCTGGGCGTCGTGATCGCCTCGGCGCTCTATTTCGCCGACACGCGCATGAAGACCAACGACTACTGGTTCCGCGGCTTTCCGGCGATCTGGAACGTCTTCGCCTTCTATCTTTTCGTGTTGCGCTGGCCGTGGCCGCTCAACGCCGCGCTGACGGTCGCGGCGGCGGCGGCGATGTTCGCGCCGGTCGTCTTCGTTCACCCGCTGCGGGTCAGGCGACTGCGGCCGCTGACGATCGCAGCGACCGTCCTCTGGTTCGCGCTCGCCGCCGTCGCAATCGTCAAGGGGTTGCAGCCGCCGCTGTGGACGACGCTGGGCCTGTGCGCGCTCGCCGTCTATTTCCTGCTGCTTCCGCTCGCCCGCCGGCCGATCTTCTCCAAGCGGTGAGCGGCGGCTTGCCGGCGCGCGGCGAAACTTGCTATAGCCCGCCCGCCGCGGCGCGAGGGGAGCGACCGCGGCTTGGGCCTCGTGGCGGAGTGGCTACGCAGAGGACTGCAAATCCTTGCACCCCGGTTCGATTCCGGGCGAGGCCTCCAATGACTTCTTTCGGCGCGGCGCCGGCGGCGGCGTCATGCCGCAAACGGGCGGGGCGACGCGAATGGCTTTGACGACTTTGGCGCACAACGCCGCGGCGCAGCGTGTGAACATGGTCAACGGCCAGCTGCGAACCTGTGACGTCAACGATCTCGACCTGTTGGCGGCGTTTCTCGACATGCCGCGCGAAGACTTCGTCGCGCCCGACCGGGCGCGCTTCGCCTACATCGACAGCGACCAGCCGTCGCTCGGTTCGGCGAGCCGCCGGCTGCTCGCGCCGAGCGTTCTGGCGCGGCTGATCCAGGCGGCCGAAGTGAAGCCGGGCGAGCGAGTCCTCGACGTCGGCGGCGGCGCGGGCTACGGCGCGGCGATCCTCGCGCGACTCGGCGCGCAGGTCTTCGCGCTGGAGAGCGATCCGGGCGCCGCTGCGGCGGCGCGCAGGCTGCTGGACGGGCGGGAAGGAATCGATGTCGTGGAGGGCGACCTCGCGACCGCCGCCAAGGGGCGGGGGCCGTTCAACGTCATCCTGGTCGAGGGCGCGTTTGCCGTTGCGCCCGACGGATTGCTCGCCGAACTCTCTCCGTACGGACGGCTGGTTGGCGTCGACGCGCGCACGGGCGCAGCGGAAGCGACGCTGATCGAGCGTCTGGCGGAGGGCTACGGCCGCCGCGTCCTGTTCGAAACCCACGCTGCGACGCTGGAGTCGTTTCGGGCGACCCCGAGCTTCGCGTTCTGATCGCGGCAAAGTGATCGCCGACGGCGCGGACCCATCTTGCCATTCGAGGCGACGGGAACGGGTGTCGCAAGAATGCGACGGTGGTTGGAATATTGGGGAGATTTGGTGGCGAATCCGCGGTCGGCGGTAGCCGAACCAGCCTGTTTGCCTTTACACTGACGCGTCGGGCGTGTGCCGTTTCAGCGCCCCGAGTCGGACATAGCGACCTGGGCGGCTCAAGCCGTCGAATCTCTTCAATGGCAGGGTCGCCGTCGAACCGGGGATGCGCCGTAGGGGCTGCAATGACTGGTTTCGTGAATTCAGCGTCGGCGCGCGGGTGGCGGCGGGCGGTTTTCTGGGCGGCGGCGACGGCCGCATTGTTGGCGACGGGCGCGCATGCCGAGACGATCGGCGGCGCGCTGGCCAAGGCCTATCTCAACAACCCGGACATCAATCAGCAGCGCGCTGCGGTGCGCGCCCAGGACGAGAACATTCCCAAGGCGAACTCCGGATACCTGCCCAACGTGTCCGCCGAGGCCGACGCCGCCATGTCGAACACGCTGGCCTCGGGTCTTCCAGGCACGGAGGACATCAGCTCTCGGCCGCGCGGCTACGGCGTCACCGTCACGCAGAACGTGTGGGACGGCAACCGCACCGGAAACACGGTGCGCCAGGCCGAGTCCGCGGTGTTCGGCGCGCGCGAGCAATTGCGCAACACCGAGCAGAACGTGCTGCTCAGCGCCGTCACCTATTACATGGACGTGATGCGCGACACGGCCATTCTCGGTCTCGATCGCAACAACGTCGAAGTGCTGCAGGAACAGCTTCGCCAGACTCAGGACCGCTTCAACGTCGGCGAGGTCACGCGCACCGACGTCGCGCAGGCCGAGGCGAGCCTCGCCGGCGCGCGCGCCACCGCGCTCGGCGCGCAGGCGCAGTTGCAGGCCTCGCTCGCCAATTATCGCCAGGCGATCGGCGACGATCCGAAAAGCCTGTCGCCTGTAGCTCCGTTGAAGCGCCAGTTGCCCCGGGCGCTGCCGGAGGCGGTTGCGATCTCGCAGCTCGAGCATCCGGCGATCGTCGCGATGCTGCACGGCGTCGACGCTGCGGCCTTGCAGGTGAAGATCGTCGAAGGCGCGCTTTATCCGACGGTCGGCCTGACGGGTCAGGTCGCCAAGCGCTTCGATGTTTCCGGCGACCCGGTCGGCAGTCAGACGCTGACCGAGTCGCTGATGGGACAGATCACCATCCCCATCTACGACGGCGGAGCGACCTACGCTGGCGCGCGACAAGCCAAGGAACAGCTTGGCCAGCAGGAGCTGCAGACCGATCTGCAGCGCGACAAGGTCCGCGCCGCCGTCGTCGCGGCCTGGGGCGCGAACGAGAGTTCGTCGGGGGTGCTGCGCGCCGCGCGCGCCGAGGTGCAGGCCGCGGAAGTCGCGCTCGCCGGCGTGCGCGAGGAGGCGAAGGTCGGCCAGCGCACCACGCTCGACGTTCTCAACGCGCAGCAGGCGCTGCTCAATGCGCGCGTCCAGCTCGTCACCGCCCAGCACGACAGCGTCGTTGATTCCTACAGCCTGCTTTCCGCGATCGGCCGGCTGTCGATCGAGACGCTCGGCCTCGCGGTGTCCGAATACGATCCGCGCGTCCACTTCGATCAGGTGAAGAACAAGCTGTGGGGCTTGCGCACCCCGGACGGCCGGTAGGCGCGCGCCGTCGACGAATTTCGCTGCGCGTCGACGCGCGATGGCCTTGCGTCCGCCGCGCGAGTCGTTCACCCTTGGCGGCCACCAGAGACTTCGATCGCCGCTTCGGCGGCGCGACGACGCGCCAGTCGGCGCGGAGGCGGAAAACATGAACGCACCCAATTCGACCCCGGGCGAGCACGACCTCGAGGCGCTGCGGCGCGCCCAGCGCGCCCACGAGCCGTCAATGGAAGAGATCCTCGCCTCGATCCGTTCGATCATCGCCGACGATCGCGAGCCCGCGGCGGCGCGCCCGGCGCCGAAGCCGGAGGCCGCGCCCAGCGGACCGCAGATCATCTATTCGAAACCCGAGCCGGCGCCAGCGCACGCCGTCGAGCCGCCGACGCCCGAGCCGCCGACGCCGAAGGTGGTGTGGAGCCAGCCGCAGCCGCTGCCCCAGGCCGCCGCGCCGGCGAGGCCGGAGCCCATGCCGGCGGTCGAGCAGGAGGAGGCGCCGTTGCTGTCGGATCAAGCCGACGAGGCGGTGACGGCGGCATTTGAAGCCCTTTCGACCAGTCTGGCGCTGCAGAGCGCGGAGCTCGCCGAGAACGCGGCGCGCGAGATCCTGCGGCCGATGCTGAAGGCTTGGCTCGACGAGAACCTGCCCGCCATGGTGGAAAAACTGGTGCGGGCGGAAATCCAGCGGGTTGCGCGCGGCGGCCGTTGAGCCGCTGACCCGATCGCCGCCGCGCCGCGGGTTTTCGGCTGGGCGCGGCGCATCCCCACGTTGACATTCGTCGGCGCGCTGGATTTAAGCAGCGCGGCCGTCGCGATTGCCACGGGCCGGGCGCCGCTTTTGCGCCCGTCCGACGGCGCGCGCCAATTCCGCAATCCGCCGGGCCGCCGTCGCGCCGCGCCCGGCCAAGGTCGTTTCCGGTCGCCGCCCCATGATGGAAAAATCGTTCGAAGTCTCCGCGGTCGAAACGCGCGTCGCGGCGCGTTGGGAGGAGGCGGGCGCGTTCCGCGCCGGGCGGCCCGAGCGGCGTGACGCGGAGCCCTATTGCGTCGTCATTCCGCCGCCCAACGTCACCGGCAATCTGCACATGGGCCATGCGCTCAACAACACGCTCCAGGACGTGCTCTGCCGCTATCAGCGCATGAAGGGCCGCGACGTGCTGTGGCAGCCGG
>PLRT01000003.1 GCA_003164915.1 Hyphomicrobiales bacterium
CCGGGGATTGCACCGTCGCGAGCCCAATCAACGGCGCCAAGATGAACGCCAGCAGCAGGCTGCCGACGAGCCAGAACGCCAAGACGACGCCGTTCGGTCGCGCTGGTGCTTTCCTCATTGGCGTGGCCAGGGCTTGACGAGGGCGCGCAGGCTGTCGGGCATGGCGTCGACACCAACGGCGTAAGGCGGGTTGACGACGCCGAAGCCGTTGCTCGCCATGATCTCCTGGCCTGCCGGGCTCAAAAGAAAGGCGACGTATTTCTGCGCCCAATCGGGATGGTCGGCGTCGTCNNGGAATGGTGACGGCGTAGACGATGGGTTTGCCGGCGACGTCGCCGTTCTTGGTGTGCGCCACGGCCTTCGCGTAACTTGCGGCGTCGGCGGGATCGCTGAGGTTGATCTCAGCGGGAAGGTCGAGATAGCTCAGGTGGTGCTGTAGCGCGTCCGACCGATAGATCGCGAGATAGTCGATTTGTCCCAGTTGCAGCGCGGCGATGAGCTCGGTCTCGGTATCCCGTATGTTCGCGAGCGGAGCGTTCGCCAGCACTTTGGCCGCAAGACCCGGCGACCGATAGTGCGTTTCCGCCAGGGCCAGCATCTGCAGGGTCTGGTATCCCGAGGGATCAGTGTCGGGATTGGAACGGCCGATTTGCACGTCCGGCTTGGTCAGCTGCTCGTACCAATTCTGGGGCGATATCTCGTTCGAGAACTTGCTCTTGTCCGTGTAGACGAAGGTGATCGCGTTCTGGGCGAAGCCGGCGTACCAGTCGGCGTGAGCGGCCTTTCCTTCGCCGCCGAACAGATATTTCGGAATCACGCTGTAATCCGCGACGGCGATGACGTCAGCGTTCTGATGCAGATCGGCGATCTTTCTGGCCATCATGACGCTGCCGCCGAACTGGGCCTGGACGATGACGCCCGGGTTCTGCTTCTGGAACGCTTCGTCGATCTGCTTGAACGGCGCAGCCAGCGTCCCCGCCCCGAAGATCGTCAACGTGGCCGGCGTTTGCGCCAACGCCGGGGCGGCGGCGCTGACGGTGCCGCATAGCAGCGCGATGGCAGTTACGAACGTCGTTCTGCGCACCATGCCCTGCCTCCCGTATTCGCAAACCTTGCGAAACCCCGACTATGGAACGTCCACCGTCGCGCCGACACTTGTCGGCCGCGCCGTCACACGCTCTTGAAGCCCATCCGCGCCAATTGCGCTCGTATGGCGGCGTCATCAAGCAGCGCCACGAAGCGACGCACCGCCGAGCGATCGAACCGTCTGACGGGAATAACGAAGTCGTATTCTTCCGCTTGCAGCGGCAGGAAACCGAGGCCGTAGCGCTGCGCCACCGTCTCGATCGCCACGCCCCAGTCGGCGCGGCGCTGCACGATGGCGGCCGCCACGGCGTTGTGGGAGCGGGTCTGATGGCTATAGCCGGCGGGTCGGGCGTCGCCGAGCAGGCGATCAATGAGCAGGCGCGTGCCGCTGCCGGCGTTGCGATTGACCATCAGGCAGGCGGGGTCGAGGCTCGCCTTGGCGATTGCGCCGGCCGCATCGAGCCCGATGAAGCGCGCATCGTCGCGACGAAAGACGACCCCTTGCAAGCGGCCGTAGCCGCGAACCAGCCGCAACGTGTCGTCGACATAGGCGCGATTGTAAACGCCGGTGACCGGGTCCATCAAATGGATGCCGGCGATATCGCATTCTCCACGTTTGGCGGCCATCAGGCCAGCCGTGCTGCCGACCGCCAGCACTTTCGCCGTTACGCCCTCGCGCGCCAGCATTCCGATGAGAAAGTCGAGGCCGACGCAATGACTGCCAATGACCATGAGGTCCGCCGGCTCGGCCGCCGCGCCGATCAGCGTCACGGAGACCTCCGAGCCGGCCGGCGCCAGTTCGCTCTGCGCCGGAATGGCGAAGAAGCCGTCNNGCCAGCGAAAAAGCTGTCACCGCCCCGGATCCCTTGCCGATGGGATAGGCCGCGAGTCCGCCTTCCGGCCGTTCCGCCAGCGAGACCAGGACATATTCGGTCCGACCGAGTTCGGAGACCATCTTCACCGGCAAAGTCGCCCTCCGGGTCTCGCGACGGAGCGCCGGCAGGCCTGACAAAATGCGCAGAATCGGAGCGACGAATTCGTGGAAGGTGAACGTCGCCGAGGTCGGGAACCCGGGCAGGATCACGACCGGCTTGCCCTGCGTGACCGCCAGGCACAGCGGCTTGCCCGGCTTCAAGGCGACGCCGTGTACGACGATGCCGGGATCAGCGAAGCGGGCGACCGTGCGGTAGGCGATGTCGCCGGCCCCCTTGGAGGTGCCCCCCGATAGTAGCACCGCGTCGGCCGCGGCGATCGCCTTGTCCACCGCTGCTTCCATGCTTGCCGGATCGTCGGGCGCGATGCCAAACGGCACGGCGACGCAGCCCAGTTCCTCGACCGCCGCCGTGAGCATCGGCCCGTTGCTGTCGTAGACTTGGCCAGGAAGGATGGCGGCGCCCGGCGGCGCCAACTCGTCGCCGGTCGAGAGAACAGCGACGCGCGGCCGCCGGAAGATCGGAACGTCCCCGACGCCGATCGCCGCCAGCACCGCGATTTCGCGCGAACCGAGGACCGCGCCGGCGCGCAGCACGGTTTCCCCGGCGCCGATGTCCGAGCCGGCGGCGGAAATGGCGGCGCCCGACGCCACGGGCTGACTGACGTCCACGGCCGGATCGGCGGCGTCGACGAACTCCGTTCGCTCGACCATCACCACCGCGTCGGCGCCGCGCGGAATCATGCCGCCCGTGGCGATGATCGTCGCCAAGCCAGGGCCGACAGCCTCCTGCGGCGTCCGGCCCGGCGTCAGCACTTCCCGATTGAGCTTCAGCCGCCGCGGCGCGTCGGGCCGGGCGCCTTCGAGATCGGCGGCGCGCACAGCGAAGCCGTCGACATTGGAGCGATCGAAGCCCGGAACGTCCACCGCGGCCGTGACATCGCGCGCCAGGACGCGGCCCCGGCATTGTGCGAGCGGCAGGGTTTCCTCGCCGAGCGGCGCGAGAACGAGATGGCTGCGAAACCGGGCTTCCGCTTCGTCGCGGCTGGCGACGGAGAGAAACTGCTCCTGCCGCGCCGATCGTCGAATGAAGTCGGCGGCGGCGGGCGCGACCGATTCCGCGTCTGGCGAAGTCATGGCCTCTCCTGCGTAGCCGCGGGTTCCGACATCACGACGACGTCGACCTCCTCGCCAGGGGCGTAACCCTCGAGGCTCGCGGGGACAACCAGAAACCCGTCGGCCCGAGCGTATCCGGCGAGGCCGTCGGCGGGCGACAGCGCTAGCGGGTCCGCGCTCGGCCCGCGGCAAACGACAGGCGTCCATTCGCTCAACCCAATTGGCGAAGCGATCTTGCGCGACAGCGCGAACCGCCGAAGCGGGTACGGCCACTCCGACGCGCGGCCGGCAAGGCGGCGCAGCAGCCGCCCGACGAGGAGTTCGTAAGTCGCCAACGCGGACAGCGGATCTCCCGGTAGCAGTAGGAGAGGGGCGCCGCCGAGCCAGCCCAGGCCGGCCGAACCGCCTGGGGCGAGGGCCAAGCCGTGATGATCGATCCGCCCGCCCGCCGCGACGACGGCTCGCGCGGCGTCGTCGTCCTCGCCCCAGCCGCTGCGCCCGACTGTGAGAACGAGGTCGGCCGCGGCGACGCCGGCGAGCGTTCGCGCCATATCGCCGCAACGATGTGCGCAATGCGCAAGGCCGCCGTCCCGCTCGATGAGCGCGCAGAGCGCCACGTCGAGCGCCTCGGTCGCCGGCGGCTTGGCGCCAGCGAGGACGAGCACGACATCGGGACGGCGCCGGACGTTCAGTTGCGCCGCGCCGAGCGAGGCGGCGAGCGCGATCTGCGCCGCCGCCAATCGCCGGCCCGCCGCAATCGCGATGTCGCCGCGGCGTGCCGCGTCGCCTTTGTGCGCGAGACCGGCCCCCCGTGCGACGACCGCGCAGAAATCGACGACGGCGCCGGTTGCCTGGCCGACGTCCAGCGGCGCCACGGCGTCAGCGCCAGGCGGTACGGCTTCGCCGGCACAGCAGACGATTGCGCTTCCCGCCGTCACCGGCGCGCCTTTGGGAACAAGGGTGAGAGAGAGCGGATTGTAGCTGTCTGCGCCCAGCGTGAATTCAGCCTGCAACGCGTATCCGTCGATCAGGGCCAGTTCGCGATCCGGCCGATCCTCAGGAAAGGCGAGCGGCGCCGACAAAACGCGGCCTAAAGCCTCAGGGAGAGGAAGCGGTTCCGACGCCGGCGCATCCCGATAGGCGTCGAGCCACGCCCAAGCGTCGGCGAGCGACAACCGCTCGGCGAA
>PLRT01000224.1 GCA_003164915.1 Hyphomicrobiales bacterium
GGCGGCGGCTTCGGCGGCTGCACCATCAATCTGGTGCGGGTCGACGCGGTCGATCGATTCGCCGACGAGCTCGGCCGCGGCTACAAGGAGGCGACCGGCATCACGCCGCAATTCCTCGTCTGCCGTCCCGGCGACGGCGCCGGCATCGCGGCCTGAGTCGCCACGGCGCGACATTTTGCTGAACGAGGACATCCGTGACGCTGCTCGACGACGTTTCCCACCGCCGCTTCAACCCGCTGACGCGCGAATGGGTGTTGGTTTCACCGCACCGCACCCGGCGCCCCTGGCTCGGTCAGACCGAGCGCGCGGCGCGGCCGGCTGAGCAGGCCTACGATCCCGAGTGCTATCTCTGCCCGGGCAACCGCCGCGCCAACGGCGAGGTCAACCCGCCCTATCCGCAGACGCTGGTCTTTCCCAACGACTTCCCCGCGCTGCAGCCCGACGCGAGCGGCGCAGCGATCAACGACAGCGGCCTGATCGTCGCCGAACCGGAACGCGGGATCGCCAAGGTGGTCTGCTTCTCGCCGCGCCACGACCTGACGCTCGCGCGCATGTCGGTCGAGGAAATCGAGCCGGTCGTCAAAATCTGGACCGAGGAATATCGCGCCCTCGGCGCGCGCGAAGAAATCCGCTGGGTGCAGATCTTCGAGAACCGCGGCGCGATGATGGGCGCGAGCAATCCCCATCCGCACTGTCAGATCTGGGCGACCGAAAGTCTGCCCAACGAGGCGGTCAAGGAACTTTCTTCGCAGCGCGCCTATCGCAGCGAGCGCGGCGGCTGCCTGCTGTGCGACTATCTCGCGCTCGAGCTCGACGCCAAGGCGCGCATCGTTTGCGAGAACGAGCATTTCGTCGCCCTGACGCCGTTCTGGGCGGTATGGCCGTTCGAGACGCTCGTTTTACCGCGTCGCCATTTCGGCGCGATGGACGAGATGAGCGCTGCCGAGGCGCGGGGACTCGCCGACGCGCTGCGCCGTCTGACGATCCGCTACGACAACCTGTTCGAGGTCGCGTTCCCCTATTCGATGGGTTTCCATCAGTCGCCCACCGACGGCGTCGCCCACCCCGAGTGGCACTTCCACGCTCATTTCTACCCGCCGCTGCTGAGGTCCGCCACCGTCCGCAAGTTCATGGTCGGGTTCGAGCTGCTCGGCTCGCCGCAGCGCGACATCACGCCCGAAAGCGCCGCCCTTCGTCTGCGCGACGCGCCGGAAAGCCATTATCTCGACTGGCCGGCGGCCGATTGAGCGCAGCGGACCGCCTTGTTTTCCGGGGGTTGTGCGGCGCGTCTTGACCGAAATCAAGGCGTAAGGCGCAAATCCGTTCCTAAGTGATCAATTGTCAGACTGTTCGGGCCGGCAATCGTCCTGCGCCTTTCCGAACGCGTCGATCATCAACGAGGACCAGACGCCGTCAAAGAGCGTCGGGGGAGGTTTTCGCACCATCGGCCCGATGAAAAGCCCGGGTCCGGAGGAGTGCGCCAAAAGCAGCGCTGCTATGATGATCGCGTTTTCGTGACACGAGGGCGATTGCGACTCGCAGGATGCAGGGAGGCTCCTATGAGCAAAGCGCAAAAGCGAAATCTCCTCGTTACGGCGGCGGCGTTCGCATTGGTCTGCGGCGCGGTCTCCTCGGCATACGCGCTCGATCCGACCCCGAAATGGTGCTCCGGCGTCAAGATCGCCGCGTTCCCGGGCGGACCGCAGGGCGGCGTCTTCGCCAACAACGTCTACAACGGCTACCGTCAGGCCGAACTCGATCTCGGACCCTCGGTCACCTACTACTTTTCCAACTGGGATCCGAACCTGATGATCACCCAGTTGCAGCAGGCGATCGCCACCAAGGTCGACGGCATCGCCTTCATGGGTCATCCCGGCGACGCGGCGACCGATCCGCAGATCGACAAGGCGTTCGCCCAGGGCATCATCTTCACCACGGCGAACACTGCGCTGCCCGAAGCCCAAGCGAAATACGGGCCCGACGGCATGGGCTACGTCGGCGCGCCTAACCACGCCGCGGGCTTCGCGCTCGGCGCAGAAGCGGCCAAACGCGCCGGCTTGAAAGCGGGCGACCTCGCGTTCGTCTGGGGCCTCAAGGGCCAGGGCGGCGACCGCGGCCAGCGCACGGTTGGCGTGATCGAGGCGCTCGAGAAGGCCGGCGCCAAGGTGATCTATCAGGAGATCGACAAAGCGACCGACGCCGATCCGAACGCCGGCACCCCGGTCTTCGTCGGTGTGATGAAGGCCAACCCGGGCATCAAGCTCGTCGTCACCGATCATGGCGCCCTCACCGCCAACGTCGGCGTCTACGCGCGCGCCGCGTCGCTGAAGCCCGGCGAGGTGTTCTTCGCCGGCTTCGACATGTCGCCAGCCACTGCGAAGGCGGTCAAGGACGGCTACCAGGAGCTGGTGATCGACCAGCAGCCTTACCTGCAGGGCTATCTGCCGATCCTCAACATCTGCCTGACCAAGAAGTTCGGCTTCTCCGGCCTCGACATCAACACGGCCGGCGCTTTCGTCGACCCCAAGAACGTCGACGCAATTGCGCCGCTCGCGGCGAAGGAAATCCGCTAAACCCGCGCGGCTCGCACGGGCCCAGAACGGGGCGCCGCTCACGCGCGGCGCCCCGACCGAAAGAGGGGAGGACGCAAGTGGCTCAGACTGCGTCGCCGGGCGCCGAAGCTCCGCCCGTCATGGAGCTCCGCAACGTCTCCAAAACTTTTGGCGAAGTGCGATCGCTCGCCGGCGTCGATTTCCAGGTCAACCCGCGTGAGATCGTCGGGCTGCTGGGCGACAACGGCGCCGGCAAGTCGACGCTGATCAAGGTGGTGATGGGCTATTACGCCCCCGACTCCGGCGGCGAGATCTATTTCCATGGCAGGCGAGTCGACAGTTGGTCGGTGGCGAAGGCGCGAGGCCTCGGCATCGAGACCGTCTATCAGGAACGGGCCTTGTGCGAGAAACAGCCGATCTGGCGCAACATGTTCATGGGGCGCGAGCTGCGCAATCGTCTCGGCCTGCTCGACGTCGCCGCGATGCGCAACGAATGTTCGCGGCTGATGAGCGAGCACATGGGCTTCACTTCGGCGGCGGTGCACCCCGACAATGTGGTGGCGACGATGTCGGGCGGCGAGAAGCAGGGAGTAGCGATCACCCGCGCGCTTCATTTCGAAGCCGAACTCGTCATCCTCGACGAGCCGACGATGGGCCTGTCGCTCAGCGAGACGAAGAAGACGCTCGATTTCGTCCGCCACATCAAGGAGGTCGGCAAGTCGGCGATCTTCATCGACCACAACATCTTCAACATCTATCCGGTCGTCGACCGTCTCTACGTGCTCGATCGCGGCAAGGTGGCGGGAGTATTCAACCGCGCCGACATCACGATGGATCAGTTGATCGAGCGGCTCTACCATGTCGCGCGCACCGGCTCGATGGAGTTGCCGTCATGACCGTAGAAGCCGCGGGGGCCCACACGGTCGGCCACAAAGCCGCGCCCCCATCGCTGCTGACTCGCTACGGCAGCCAGATGGGCATCGTCGGCGTCGGCTTCGCGATGTGGCTGGCCTTTGTCATCGCCGCGCCACGCGTGTTCACCGACGTCGACATCTATCTCGCCTTCGCCGAAACGACGCCCCTTTTCGGCATTGTCGCGCTTTCGTTGACCTTTGTCGTCATCACCGGCGAAATCGACCTGTCGTTTCCTTCAGTGATGGCGCTCGGCACCGCGGTCTTCTGCCTCACCACGTATTACGGCGGCGCGCCTTGGTGGATCGGGTTGATCGCCGCGGCGGCGACCGGCGTCGGGTGCGGCCTGCTCAACGGCTTCCTGGTGGCGAGCCTCAACATTCCTTCCCTGGTCATCACCATCGGAACGCAATTCCTGTTCCGCGGCCTCGAATTGGTGCTGATGAACGGCTCCGGCGTGCCGATGCTCGTCGATAAATATCCGCAGCTGCACACGCTGCTGCGCGAGCCATGGCATGGTTTCCCGGTCCAGACGCTTTGGATGATCGCCATCCTGATCGCCGAATGGCTGCTGCTCAACCGCACCCGCTTCGGCGCACATGTCTTCCTGGTCGGCGACAACCAAGTCAGCGCGCGGCTGATGGGCGTCAACGCCGGACGGGTCAAGATCAAGGCCTTCGTGCTGGTCGGCGTCACCGCCGTGTTCTGCGGCCTGATGAGTTCGATCTACGGCTATTACTTCTGGCCAAGCACAGGCGATGGCTCGCTGCTCAACACCATCGCCTCGGTGTTCCTCGGCGGCACTTCGGTGTTCGGCGGCACTGGCTCGGTGATCGGCACGTTCGTCGCCGCGTTCATCATCGGCGCGATCAACGCCGGGATCGTCTCCGCGGGCGTCAACGCGTTCTATACTCAGCTGGCGTTCGGCCTGGTGATCGTGATCTCTGTCGTGCTGCAGACGCTGATCGACCGGCGCATCCGCCGCCAGTCGTTGACCGGCAAGTAACGAAGTCCCGGGCGCCCGAGTCAGGCGCCCGCCTCGCCCGCGTTCAACGCCGTCTCGATCTCGGCGAGGTCGGAGGGCGCGAGCGCCGGTCCCTCGAGCGCGTCGAGGCAGTCGTCGATCTGCGCCACGGTGCGGGCGCCGACGACGAGCGAGGTCATTCGCGGGTCGCGCAGCGCCCATCTCAGCGCCAGATGGACAATCGGAACGCCGAGCCGGTTGGCGATCGGCCGCAGCCGCCGCACCGCAGCGACCTTGTCCTCGGTGACGCCCTCGCGCCCCATCGAGCCGCCGCGGCTGCCGCGCTGGGCGCGCGAATCCCCCGGGATTCCGTCGAGATATTTGTCGGTCAGCAGCCCCTGCGCGAGCGGCGAGAAGGAGATGCAGCCGACCCCCTCCTCCGCCAACGCGTCCATGAGCCCGTCGCGCTCGATCCAGCGGTCGAGCATCGAATAGCGGGGCTGGTGAATGAGGCAGCGCGTCCCGAGCCGGCGCAGCGCCGCGAACGCTTCGCGCGCCGCGGCGGCGCGGTAGTTGGAGATGCCGACGTAGAGCGCCTTGCCCTGCCGCACCGCGTCCGCGAGCGCCGACATCGTCTCTTCGACCGGAGTCTCGGGGTCGGGGCGGTGATGGTAGAAGATGTCGACGTAGTCGAGCCCGAGCCGTTTCAGGCTGGCGTCGAGACTGGCGAGCAGGCTTTTGCGCGAGCCCCATTCGCCGTAGGGCCCTGGCCACATGCGATAGCCCGCCTTCGACGAAACGATCACCTCGTCGCGATAGGGCTTGAAGTCGGTCGCGAGGATGCGTCCAAACACTTCTTCTGCGGCGCCAGGCGGCGGGCCGTAGTTGTTGGCGAGGTCGAAATGAGTGACGCCGCGGTCGAAGGCGCGGCGCAGAATCGCGCGGCCGGTCTCGAACGAATCGAGGCCGCCGAAATTCTGCCACAGGCCGAGCGAGATCGGCGGAAGATGCAGGCCGCTACTGCCGCAGCGGCGGAACGTCGCGCGCTCGTAGCGGTCGGAACGCGCGACGTAGGGATCTTGCGACAAATCCAAACCTTTCGTTTGCGCGGACGCCTCGCGGCGTCCGCGCGCTCGCTTGTCGATATCAGCGAATGCCCGCGTCGATCAACTTGGCGAGGTCGCCAATCGTCTTCGGGGTGACNNACGCCCGCGCCGGTGTTGAGCGACAGGCCGCGCATCTTGGACTTGGCGGTCAGCACGCACTGCAGGACGGAGAAACAGCCCTCCATGTACAGGAGTTGGTCGAGGGCGGCGCTGATATAGCCTGACTTCCGGGCGGCGATCGTCGCCGGCGCGAGGTCGACGGCCTTCAGATTCGGGGGCGACACAATACAGGCGGCGAGCTGCGGGATGCCGATCGACGGGAACGCGCGCGCTTCCATGAGAGTGAGGCGCCGCGCCGCCCCCGGGCAATCGCGCGGGATCAATCCTCGGCGAAAGAATCGGACTTTTTTTGCGCGAAGGCCGGCCGCCGCAAACCCGAGCAAGAGCGGACCCATTGTCCGGGCGCCGGCGCATCGTTCTCGGCCTTCCGGCTGGGTTCGGCGCTGGCCCGCCTGAAGCGGCCTCGACAAGCCGGGCGCCGGCTCGGCACAATGGGGCGCGCCCCATCGGAGTCGTCATGGATTCGTCGCTCGTCAAAGCCGTCGGCTTCGTCCATCTGCGCGTCCACAGCGCCTTTTCGCTGCGCGAGGGGGCCCTGACGATCGAGGCGCTGGCGAAGCTGGCGAAGGCCGATTCGATGCCGGCGCTGGCGATCACCGACACCAACAACCTGTTCGGAGCGCTGGAGTTCTCGGAAAAGCTGGCGAAGGCTGGCGTGCAGCCGATCGTCGGCGCGCAGATCACCGTCGACTTCGGCGACGCGCCGCCTTCGGCCTCCCGCACCGTCGAGGCGCGGACCGCGCGCGCGCCGCTGGCGCTCTTCGCCATGAGCGAGCAGGGCTATCGCGCCTTGATGCGGCTGGCCTCGCGCGTCTGGCTCGACCCCAAGGACGGCGACGAGCCGCATCTTGCCTTTGCCGCCCTCGCCGAGAGCGAAGGCCTGATCGCCCTGACCGGCGGACCCGCGGGGCCGCTCGACCGCGCGCTGGCGCTCGGCCTTCCAGAACTCGCCGAGGCGCGGCTCAAGCGCCTCGCGCCGCTGTTCGACGGCCGGCTCTACGTCGAACTGCAGCGCCACGGCCTCGACAGCGAGCGCCGCGTCGAACCGGCGCTGATCGATCTCGCCTACGCGCACGGCCTGCCTCTGGTGGCGACCAACGAGGCCTATTTCGCCGCCGCCGCCGACTACCAGGCGCAGGACGCGCTGTTGTGCGTCGCCGAAGGCGCGCTGATCAGCGCCGTCGACCGCCGTCGCCTGTCGCCCGAGCATCGCTTCAAGACCCGCGCCGAAATGCGCGCCCTGTTCGCCGACCTCGAGGAAGCGGCCGACAACAGCGTCGAGATCGCCTTGCGCTGCGCCTATCGGCCACTGACCCGCAAGCCGATCCTGCCGCATTTCACCGCGCCCGACGGGGCGCGGGTCGACGAGGAGAGCGAGTTGCGCCGCCAGGCCGCCGAGGGGCTCGCCCGGCATCTGGCGCAGTACGGCTGCGCGCCAGGCCACGTCGAGGACGACTACCGCCAGCGGCTCGAATTCGAGCTCGGGGTCATCGCGCGGATGAAGTTCCCCGGCTACTTCCTGATCGTCGCCGACTTCATCAAATGGGCCAAGACGCAGGGCATTCCGGTCGGACCGGGCCGCGGCTCGGGCGCGGGTTCGCTGGTCGCCTGGTCGCTGACCATCACCGATCTCGACCCGCTGCGGTTCGGCCTGCTGTTCGAGCGCTTCCTCAATCCCGAGCGCGTGTCGATGCCCGACTTCGACGTCGACTTCTGCCAGGAGCGGCGCGACGAGGTCATCGCCTATGTGCGCCAGCGCTATGGCGAGGACCGGGTCGCGCAGATCATCACCTTCGGCAGTTTCCTCGCCCGCGGCGTGATGCGCAACGTCGGCCGGGTGCTGGAGATGCCGCTCGGCCAGGTCGACAAGCTCGCCAAGCTGGCGCCGCAGAACCCGGCCAACCCGGTCACGCTGAAGCAGGCGGTCGCCGACGAGCCGCGCCTCAGCGAAGCGGCCGAGGCCGATCCGAAAGTGGCGACCATGCTGGCGATCGCCGAGCGGCTCGAGGGGCTCTATTCCAACGCCTCGACCCACGCCGCCGGCGTCGTCATCGGCGACCGGCCGCTGGTGGAGCTCGTGCCGCTCTATCGCGACCCGAAGTCGGACATGCCGGCGACCCAGTTCAACATGAAATGGGTCGAGCCGGCGGGGCTGGTGAAGTTCGACTTCCTCGGCCTCAAGACGCTGACGACGATCGCCAAGGCGGTGGCCCTGCTCAAGCGCCGCGGCGTCGTGGTCAATCCTTCAGCCATTCCGCTTGACGACAAGAAGACGTTCGAGATGCTCGGACGCGGCGAAACGGTCGGCGTGTTCCAGGTCGAAAGCGCGGGGATGAAGAAGGCGCTGGTCGACATGCGGGCCGACCGCTTCGAGGACCTGATCGCTCTGGTCGCGCTCTATCGTCCGGGCCCGATGGCCAATATCCCCGTCTATTGCGCGCGCAAGCTCGGCGAAGAGAAGGTCGAATACGCGCATCCGCTGCTGGAGCCGATCCTCAAGGAGACGTTCGGCGTCATCACCTATCAGGAGCAGGTCCAACAGATCGCCAAAGACCTGGCGGGCTACAGTCTGGGACAGGCCGACATCCTGCGCCGCGCGATGGGCAAGAAGATCAAGTCCGAGATGGACGCCCAACGCGAACGTTTCGTCTCCGGCGCGGTCGGCAACGGAATCGCCAAGCCGACCGCCGACGCGATCTTCGACGCCTGCGCCAAGTTCGCCGAATACGGTTTCAACAAGTCGCATTCCGCGCCTTACGCTTTCATCTCCTATCAAACCGCCTGGTTCAAGGCCAACCACCCGGCAGAGTTTCTCGCCGCCTCGATGACGCTCGACAAGTCGGCGACCGACAAGCTCGCCGAATTCCGCACCGAGGCGCAGCGGCTCGGCATCCGCGTCGCGCCGCCCTCGATCAACGGCTCGAACGTCGACTTCGACGTGCGCGAGGACGGCGACGGCAGGCTTTCGATCGCCTATGCCCTCAGCGCGATCAAGGGCGTCGGCGAAGGCCAGGCGGGCGCGCTGGTCGCGACGCGCGGCCAGCGACCGTTCGCCTCGCTCGCCGATCTCGCGCGGCGAATCGATCCGCGCACGGTCAACAAGAAGACGCTCGAAAGCCTCGCCGCCGCCGGCGCCTTCGACGAACTGGAGCCCGACCGCGCCGTCGCCTTCGCCGCGATCGAGCCGATGCTGGCGCTCGCCCATCGCGCCGCCGACGAGCGCCAGGCCGGCCAGAGCGGCCTGTTCGGCGAAGCCGAGGCCGACGCGCCGATCCGCCCGCGCGCCGAACAATGGTCGGCCGCCGACCGGCTGCGGCGCGAATACGAGGCGGTCGGCTTCTTCCTTTCCGGCCACCCGCTCGAAGCCTATGAGGCGGCGCTGAAGCGGCTGCGCGCGACCCGCTGGGCCGACTTCGCCCGCGCGGTGCGCGCCGGCGCGACGACCGCGCGGCTCGGCGCCAGCGTCATCGACCGCCACGAGCGGCGCACCAAGACCGGAAACAAGCTCGGCGTCATCCAGCTTTCCGACCCCAGCGGCCAGTACGAGGCGATCATCTTCCAGGAAGGACTCGGCCAGTACCGCGACCTCTTGGAGAAAGGCGCCGACGTGCTGGTGACGCTGCAGGCGAGCGCCGAAGGCGAGGAGGTGCGCGCGCGCATCGTCCAGGTCGAGTCGCTGACCGAAGCCGCCGCCAAGGTGCAGAAGGGCCTCAGGGTGTTCGTGCGCGACGAGGCGCCGCTCGCCTCCATCGCCGAACGCCTGCGTGGCCGTGGCGAGGGCGAAGTGTCGCTGGTCGTCATGCTCGGGCCGAAGGCGGGCGAGGTCGAGATCAAGCTCCCGGGGCGGTACGCGGTGACCGGCGCGTTGGCGGGGGCGATCAAGGCGGTCGCCGGCGTAGTGGCGGTCGAGCAGGTGTGAGGAGCCGGCGCGGGCCGCCGACCGCCACAACAAACCGGTGACGCCGGTCAGGAGACTCAAGCGGTTAGGCGCCAAAAACGGTCCCGCCGCGCGTTCCGCGTCGGGCGCAAAAGATGTGTCTTGGTTGCTTTCTTCAGGGGCCTGTTCGCGCAAAACGACTCGCCAGGAAACCGTGCGGCCGCGATCGTGCGCCGGTTCAGGTCGGCAAGCGCGGCGGCGCGGCGTCGTCAAACTTCCCGTCAAGCGTCGCCGTCAACTTCGTCAAGTTTCGTCAAGTTTTGTCAAGGGTTGTCAAGGCTTTCCTTGACGTATACCTCTGATATATCAATTGGTTAGTGCGGAAACGTTTGACAATCTACGCCACGCGAATTCTGGCGACCCTTTCCTCTGTCGGCGCCTCGGCTGACCGGCGCGAAGCGCTTCGCCGACCCAAGAACAGGATAACCGGAATTCGGCAAATCAGAAAGAGATTGTTGGGTTCGAAATTTCCGGGGTCCGCGCGTGCCTGACCCGCGCTCGGCGTCAAGGCCAAGCCGCTGCGCGGTCGCTTCGCGAGACTTGACCCCTCCGCGCGGCTCAGGCCGTTGGCCTCCATGATCTTTGGNNCCCGAAGGGGGCGAAGCAGAGCGGAGCAGCCGCGTGAGCGGCTTGACGGCGCCGGGCCGATGCGGCCGCTGGATGTGTGGACGCGATCGACAGGATGGCGCCCGCCGCCGACCCGTCTTACCCCCGCGAGGCTTCGAGCGCGGCGAGGTTGTTGCGCACCCCCGCCGTCTGCGGATGGTCGGGTCCATAACTCGCCTTGAGAATCGCCAGAGCGCGGCGAAAAAGCGCCTCGGCCTCGCCGAGGCGGTTCGTATCCTCGAGCAAGAGCGCGAGATTGTTGAGGTCTCTGGCCACGTCGGGATGATCCGGCCTGTAGTTCGCCTCGTCGATCGCCAGGGCGCGGCGATAAAGCGGCTCGGCTTCGCCGAGGCGGTTCGTTGCGGCAAGCAAGAGCGCGAGATTGTTGAGGCCGGTCGCGACATTCGGATGATTTGACCCGTAGCCAGTCTCGGAAATGGCCAACGCGCGCCGATAATGCGGCTCCGCCTCACCAAGACGATTGGTGGCGCGGAGCAATTCCGCGAGATTATTGAGACCAGCCGCGACGATCGGATAGTCCGACCCGTAGCTCGCTTCGAGGATCGCCAGCGCGCGCCGAAAAAGCGGCTCGGCCTCGCCGAGCCGGTTCGTCGCGCCGAGCAATCCCGCGAGGCTATTAAGGCCTCTCGCGACGTTGGGATGATCCGGTCCGAAGCTCGCCTCGTCAATCGCCAACGCACGTCGCATAAGTGGTTCGGCGCCTTCTAGTCGGTTCGTATCGCGGAGCAGTATCGCGAGATTGTTGAGCCGGACCGCCACCTCAGGATGGTCCGGCCCGTAGCTCGCTTCTGCTATTGCGAGCCCGCGCCGATAAAGTGGCTCGGCCTCTCCGCGCCGGTTCGAGTCCCGGAGCAAGAGAGCGAGATTGTTGAGGTCTCTCGCCACCGCAGCATGGTCCGGCCCGTAGCTCTCCTCATCGATAGCCAGCGCACGCCGATAGAGCGGCTCGGCTTCGTTCACGCGACTCGTCACGTGAAGCAAGCTCGCGAGATTGCTGAGGCACGTCGCCACGCTGGGATGACCCTGTCCGAGACTCGCCTCCCCAATTGCCAGTGCCCGGCGATAGAGTGGCTCGGCTTCGCCGAAGCGTGCCTTCGCTTGGTACAACACAGCAAGACCATTGATTAGCCGGGCGGTCGGTTCGGCGATCTCCGCTCCATCCGCCTGCCTGGCGACTGCCAGTGCATGCGGAGCAAGCGGGTCGAGGATCGGCCAGCTTCGCACGTCTTGCGGATCGCCTTCGAAAGCCGCGTCCACCCACCCCAGCGCCTCCCGCAATGCCTCGCCCCGCCGCGCCTCCATCATGCTTCGCCGCGCGAAATCCTGCACCAGCCGATGCACGGCGAAACCGTCCTGCGCCGCCTTGCCGGCCTCGACCGCCGCGCGCGAGACGAGCGAATAGGCGAAGAGATTGGCGCGCGCCGCGCGGGCGTCGAAGCCCTCGGGGTCGCCGGGCGCGGCGACGTCGAGCAGGGAGTCGGGGACCGGCTCCGGCGCGAGGAAGGCGAGGCGCTCGAGCAGGCGGCGGGCGTCCGGCGTCAGGCGGTCGACCGAGGTCGCCCAGGTCGCGGCGAGGCCCGTGTCGTGGTCGTAGCTCATCAGGGTCTTGTCGAACCAGCCGAGCACGGTCGCGCGCTTCTTGCGCCACAGATCGAGATAGCGCGCGAGGCCAATGCGCTCGGTCGCGATATAGGCGCCGGCCTGTTCGAGCCCGAGCGCCAGGCCGCCGAGTTCGCCGGCGAGCGCTTTCGCCTGCGCCGCGTCGTCGGGCGACTTCGCGCGATCTGCGTCGGTGCGCTCCAGCAGGAAGGCGACCGAGGCCGCTTCATCGAGCACGCCGAGTTCGAGCTTGCGCAATGAAGCGGGAAAATTGCCGGCGCGGCCGGTGACGATGACCTTGCCGCCGCTGAGCCGCGCCAGCAGCTTGTCGACGGCGGCGACGGCGGCGGGATCGTCGACGTTGTCGACGATCATCNNCGAGCGCGGCGGCGATCTTCGCCGCGTCCTCGCGCGCGTCTTTCTCCGGCAGATCGAGAATGTCCGGCCCGGCGAGCGCGGCGAGGCTGGTGTCGAGCGCGGCCGGCGTATCGGCGCGCAGGAATAGCAGCGCCGAATGCTCGCTTTCGCGCCTGAGCGCATATTCGACCGCCAGCCGCGTCTTGCCGATCCCGCCGAGCCCATGCAGCGCCCGCCCGACGATCGCCGTCGCGACGCCCGCGTCCGCCGTCAGGGCTTTGTGCAGCGTATCAAGGTCTTGCTCACGGCCCTTGAAGAGCGAGCCGAGCG
>PLRT01000222.1 GCA_003164915.1 Hyphomicrobiales bacterium
ATCCTGATGCGCTCGATCGCCCAGATCGCGCGCGAAGAGGGCGAGGACGCCACTCAGCCGGCAGGCGCGCTCGCCTGCCTCGAAGTGTTCGCGCTCGGCGGCGAGCCGGGCGAAGCGGCGATCGAGGGCGGCTATTTCGCCGTCCGCGCGGCGCTGGCGCGCTCAGTTTCCGAAAGCGCCCGTTTCCTCGCCAGCCGCGGCCTCGTCGGCGAAGGGGCGCCGCTGATCGCAAGGCTCGTGGCCCAGATCGGCGCGCGCTTCGGCGTCGTCGCCGGCGAAAAATTCGCCGCACAGGCCGTGCCGGTGGTCGGCGCGATCGGCGGGGCGGCGATCAATCTCGCCTTCGCCGAATATTTCCAAACCCTCGCGCGCGGCCACTTCATCATCCGGCGGCTCGAACGCCGTCACGGCGCCGAAGCGGTCCAGTTCGAATTTCAACGCTTGCGCGGCAAAACGGCGCATGCGGCCTGAGGCGGACTTGCGGCTTGGCTGTCGCGCCGGCGCGGATTGAGGCGGCGTGGCGACCGCAACCTGCGGCGCCGGCGCTGCGATCGCCCGAATTGGACGGGCGCGGCGTCCGTTCCGCGCAACGTCGGCGATCCAGCCCGTGTTGCAGCAGCGGGTCGGATCGTCTTTTGGCGTTTTGGCGCTCACGTCCATGTGAGCGCTCAGACCCTTGAGGCGACGCGGCATTGCTTCTAGGGCTCCGCAGCGGCTGGCTGGTCGCGTCGCGATTTTTGCCCGCGAGACGGGCCGGCCCGGCGCATTCGGGGGAAGCGGTTTTCAGCCAATATGCGAGTTCGTCGCTTCGCCGCGCTGATTGTTGCGGCTGCGGTCGTCTTGGGCCTCTACGCCGCCTACGACCCGATCGCCATCGCCTCGTTGTGGCCCGCCGCCGGGCCGCTGGCGATGCGGGCGCATGCGCTGCTGCGGGTCGGCGCCCGATCTCCGGCCGCGCCTGGCGACGCGCCGATAATCGTACGGCCGGCCTTGCCGCCGGTCGCCGTCGTTCTCGACCGCGCCGCCCGCAAGAATCTGCCGTGGAACCTCGACGAGATCGGAACCGCGCAGGCGATCGCCACGGTCGCGCTGCGGCCGCATTTCGACGCGACGGTCGAGAAGGTGCTGGTCGCCGACGGCGCCGAAGTCAAAGCGGGCGACACGCTGATTGAGCTCGACGGGCGTCAGGCGCGCGCCCAGTTGGACGGCGCCAGGGCCCAGCTCGCCAGGGACCAGGCCGCGCTCGAGCAGGCTCAGCGCGACGTGACCCGCTATACGGATCTGGTGCCACGCGGCGCGACGCCCCAGCTCAATCTCGACAACGCCAACACCGCCGAGGCGAGCGCCAAGGCGGCCATCCTCGCCGATCAGGCGGCGATCGAGAACCTCGAGGTGCAACTCGGCTGGTATACGGTGACCGCGCCGATTTCCGGCCGGGTCGGGGTCGTCGCGATCAAGGAAGGCAACATCGCCAAAGCGTCCGACAACAGCGCCAACGGCGTCTTCGCCACCATCAACCAGATCTCGCCGATCTACGTCGCCTTCTCGGTCCAGCAGTCGCTGCTTCCGGCGTTGCGCGAGGCGATGGACGCCAGCGCGCCGGTCGAGGCGGTCCCGCAAGGCTCGACGCGGCGCATCCCCGGCAGGCTCGCGCTCATCGACAATTCGGTCGATCCGAACACCGGCACCATTCTCGCCCACGCGATCTTCGCCAATCCCGACGAGATCCTGTGGCCCGGGCAACTGTGCGACCTGACGGTCACGCTGCGCACGGAGCCAAACACGATCGTCGTGCCGCGCGAGGCCGTGCTGACCGGCCAGAACGGCAATTACGTCTTCACCGTCGTCGACGGCGTCGCGCACGTGCAGCCGGTCGAAGTCACGCGCACCCAGGAGGGCGAAACCGTCGTCGCCAAGGGCCTCTCCGGCGACGAGACGGTGGTGGTCGACGGCGCGCTGCTGCTCACCGAGGGCGCCAGGGTCGCGGCGCGCAAGCCCGCGGGGGGAGCGAGCTGACATGACGCTGCCCGAACTGTGCGTCCGCCGGCCGGTGATGACCAGCCTGCTGATGCTGTCGTTCGTGGTCTTCGGCCTGTTCGGCTATCGCCAGCTTCCCGTGTCGGCGCTGCCGCGCGTCGACTTCCCGACCGTCGCCGTCACCGCCACCCTGCCCGGCGCCAGCCCCGACACGATGGCTTCGTCCGTCGCCGGCCCGCTCGAACGCGCCTTCGCGACGATTCCGGGCATCAACATGATGACCTCGTCGTCGGTGCTCGGTCGGACCGACATCGTCATGCAGTTCGATCTCGACCGCAACATCGACGGCGCCGCGCTCGACGTGCAGTCGAACATTTCCGCGACGCTGCGCAAGCTGCCCCCGCAACTGCCCGCGCCGCCGAGCTTCCGCAAGATCAACCCCGCCGACAGCCCGGTGCTGTTCATCGCCCTGGTGTCGAAGACGCTGCCCTTGTCGCAGGTCGACGACTATGGCGAACAGGTCTTCGCCAACCAGATCTCGCAGATTGCCGGCGTCGCGCAGGTGCTGGTGTTCGGCCAGCAGAAATTCGCGGTGCGCGTCGCCGTCGACCCGGACGCGGCGGCGGCGCGCGGGCTGACGCTCGAGCAGGTCAACGCCGCCGTCGCCGCCGCCAATTCCTCGACGCCGGTCGGCGCGCTGCTCGGCAAGCGCCAGAACGTGACGGTCGACGTCACCGGCCAGATGACCCGCGCCGCAGACTACCAGAACCTCGTCGTCGCCTGGCGCGACGGTGCGCCGGTGCGCCTCGACGAGATCGCGCGCGTCTACGATTCGGTCGAGAATAATCAGATCGCCGGCTGGTCGGGCGCCGACCCAGCGATCGTGCTCGCCGTCTTCCGCCAGTCGGACGCCAACACCGTCGAGGTCGTCGACAACGTCAAGGCCAAGATTCCCTACTACCAGTCGCAGCTGCCGCCGTCGATCGAAACGCAGGTGCTCAACGACCGCTCGGTGTCGATCCGCCAGTCGATCGACGACGTGCAGAGGACGCTGCTGATTTCGATCGCGCTGGTCGTCGTCGTCATCTTCGTCTTCTTGAAGTCGGGCTCGGCGACGCTGATCCCCGCCCTCGCGCTGCCGGTGTCGCTGATCGGCGCCTGCGCGTTCATGTACCTGTTCGGCTTTTCGATCGACAACATCTCCCTGCTGGCGATCACGCTGTCGGTCGGTTTCGTCGTCGACGACGCGATCGTCATGCTGGAGAACATCACTCGTCACATCGAGGGCGGGATGAAACCGTTCGACGCGGCGCTGAAGGGCTCGAAGGAGATCGCCTTCACCATCCTGTCGATCACCTTCTCGCTGGTGGCGGTGTTCATTCCCGTGCTGCTGATGAGCGGCGTCGTCGGGCGCGTCTTCCATGAATTCGCGGTGACGATCACCGTGGCGATCCTCGTCTCGGGCTTCGTCTCGCTGACGCTGACGCCTATGCTGTGCGCGCGCATTCTCTCGGCGCCGAAGCGCGGCGCCGCCGCAGGCTGGTTCGCACGTGGCTCCGACGCCTTCGTCGACGGCCTGCTCGCCGGCTACCGCGTCTCGCTCGACTTTGTGCTGCGTCACCGGCTGATCGTCCTGTTGCTCACCGTGGCCACCGGCTACCTCGCGGTTTCGCTCTATATCGGCATTCCCAAGGGCTTCTTCCCCGAAGAGGACACCGGCTTCCTGCGCGGCGTCAGCGAGGCGCAAGCCGACACCAGCTTCCCGGAGATGGCGGCGCGGCAGAAGGCGGTGAGCGAGATCGTCGCCAGCGATCCGGCGGTCGACTCGGTCACCTCGGCGGTGGGCTTCGGCGGCGCGACGAACAAGGGCTTCCTGTTCATGCGCCTCAAGGACAAGGACAAGCGCGACCCGATCGAAGTCGTGATGAACCGCCTGCGCACGGCGACGGCGGCGGTTCCCGGCATGCGCACCATCCTGATGCCGGTGCAGAACCTCGACTTCACCGGCGGCCGCATCGCCCGCGCCAAATATCAGTACACGCTGCAGTCGGGCGACATCGATGCGCTCTACGCCAAGGCGCCGCAGATGGAGCGGGCGATGGCGCAATTGCCCGGCCTGCGCGACGTCAACAGCGATCTGCAGATTTCCAATCCGCAGTGGCGGGTCGACATCGATCGCGAAAAGGCGGCTGCGTTCGGCGTCACCGCCGACGCGGTGCGCACGGCGCTATACGACGCCTACGGCACGCGCCAGATTTCGACGATCTACACCGAAGCCGACGANNCCGACTGGCCAGCTTGTCCCGCTCGACGAGGTGGCGACGATGCGGCGCACGGTGGGTCCGCTGGAGATCAACCGCCAGTCGCAGCAGCCGGCGGTGACGATTTCGTTCAACCTCGCGCCCAACATGTCGCTCGGCCAGGCGATCGAGGCGATTCACGAAGTCGAGCGCAGGGTCGACTTGCCGCCCAGCGTCATCACCGGCTTCGCCGGCAACGCGCAATTGTTCGAACAGGCGCTCGCCGGTCAGGGCGCGCTGCTGATGGCGGCGGTGATGACGATCTACATCCTGCTCGGCGTGCTGTACGAGAGCTACATCCACCCGATCACGATCCTCTCCGGCCTGCCGTCGGCCGGCATCGGCGCGCTGCTGGCGCTGAGTTGGCTGCACATGGATCTGTCGGTGATCGCGATCATCGGCGTCCTGTTGTTGATCGGCATCGTCAAGAAGAACGCGATCATGATGGTCGATTTCGCGCTCGATCGTCGACGCGAGGGCGGCATGGACGCGCTGCCGGCGATCCGCGAGGCGGCGCTGGTTCGCTTCAGGCCGATCATGATGACGACGCTTGCAGCCCTGTTCGGCGCGCTGCCGATCGCGCTAGGCGCCGGCGCCGGGTCGGAGCTGCGCCGGCCGCTCGGCGTCGCCATCGTCGGCGGCCTGTGCGTGTCGCAATTGCTGACGCTCTACATCACGCCGGTCGTCTATTATTATCTCGACAAGATCGACTCGGCGCTCGCCGGCCGGCGTCGCAGCGCGCGCAAGTCGGCGGCGGCGAAGCCGGAAAAACTGGCCGCCGCGGCCGAGTGAGCGGCCGGGGCCGGCGTTGCCGACGCGGCGGCGGAAGCGCTACGATCCCCCGGACGCGCGGCGCGCGACCGACCACGCCGCGCCGACCAGGGGGAAACGCATGTATCCGCCGGAAATCGAGACCCTCGACGATCGTTTCGCCAAGCTGGCGCTCGACAACGTTCGCCTCGAGAAGCTCTATACCGGCTGTCGCTGGGCGGAGGGGCCCGCCTACCTGCCGGCGGCCAAGTATCTCGTCTGGTCGGACATCCCCAACAATCGCGTGCTGCGCTACGACGAGACCAGCGGCGCGGTCTCGGTCTTTCTTGCCCCGGCCGACAACCACAATGGCCATTTCGTCGACCTGCAGGGACGGCTCGTCTCGTGCGAGCATCGCACCCGCTGCGTCTCGCGCACCGAGCATGACGGAACGCGACGCGTGCTCGCCGACCGCTTCGAGGGCAAGCGCTTCAATTCGCCCAACGACGTGGTGGTGAAGTCGGATGGTTCGGTGTGGTTCACCGACCCGACCTACGGCATCGATTCCGAATACGAGGGCGACGCGGCCAGCGAGGAGATCGGCGGCAGCCACGTTTATCGCGTCGATCCCGACAGCGGCGCGGTGACCGCCGTCGCCTGCGATTTCGTCAAGCCGAACGGCCTCGCCTTCTCGCCCGACGAGAAGCGGCTCTTCATAGCCGACACCGGGGCGAGCCATGAGAAGAACGGCCCGCGCCACATCCGCGTCGCCGAGGTCGGCGCCGACGGCCGGTCGATCGGCGTCGCCAAGCTGTTCGCCGAATGCACCGCCGGTCTGTTCGACGGCTTCCGCATCGACTCGAAGGGCCATATCTGGACATCGGCTGCGGACGGGGTGCACGTCTACGCGCCCGACGCGACCTTGATCGGCAAGATCAGGGTTCCGGAAGTCGTGGCCAACGTCTGCTTCGGCGGCCCGAAACGAAATCGGCTCTACATCTGCGCGACGAGTTCGCTTTACGCGATCTACGTCAACGCGCGCGGCGCGAGCTGGCCGCACGGAGAGGTCGGGCCGTTCTGAGCCTGATTCATGAGGTTAGGCGCAATTCCTGGCGACGCGCGCGAGGTTCCAGCGCCGCGCCGCTAACCACGCGCCGCATATTCGTTTGCTTGAACCGCTTGGCCGCCTTAACGCCTTGTTAGCCAACCGGGCGCGCCGCGCCCGCAGGAAAAACGTGGAGCGTCGAGCGTGCTGCGCAGAGGCGCCGTCTTGGTCGTCGCCTTCAGCCTCGCCGCCACGTCGCTCGGCGCGGCGGCGAATGAACGCGGCCTTGCGGCCGGGTTCGAACTGCTGCCGCTGATTGCGCCGCGCGCACCTTCGGCGCGTCCGACCCCCGCCGCGACGCCGGCTGCGCGTCCCGTGTGCGTGCGGCTGTGCGACGGCTATTTCTTCCCCGTCGCGCCATCGTCCGGGCCGACCGGGCGGGCCGACGAAGAGGCGGCCTGCCAGGCCCTGTGCCCTGCGGCGAGCGTCGCGCTCTATTTTCTGCCTGGCCGTTCGGACCGGATCGAGGACGCCTCCGACGCCGGCGGCGCGCCCTATTCCGCACTGCCCGCCGCCTTCCGCTATCGCTCGGCGCCCGCGGCTGCCTGCGGCTGCCGCCGCGCGGGCGAACCGGGGCTCGCCTACTGGCGCGACCCGACGCTCAAGACCGGCGACGCAGTGATGACCGGCGAGAGGGTCGTCGTCTTCCGCGGCGCTATCGGCGGCGCGCCCTACGGCGCCGAGGCGTTCACGCCGGTCGAAGATGCGCCGCTCGGCGCGACGCGTCGAAGCGAGCTCGGCGCGCTCGAGCCCGCGCGCGACGCAACGGAATCCGTCGAGCCGGCGATCGGCGAAGCGCGGCGCGCGGCGGGCGCGGCGGCGGGCGAGATCCGTTTTCTCGCGGCGCCGACCGCAGGAGGCGGTTGACCGTCAATTTTCGCACTGCGCCGCCAAAGTGTTAACAAGGACGCCGTGACTCGGTTGGCTCTCACCGGTGGGGAGGGGCGCGCCTCGGCGACGCCAATAACTCGGAGCGACGAAGGCGGATGCGTCGCAGTGTGAAATGGACGATCGCCGCCGCGGCGATCTTGGCGCTGTTGGCCGGCGTGTGCCGCTGGCCGATGGCCTCGGCCCACGTTGGCGTCGAGCTCAATCGCGCCACGCCGCCGATCGGCCTGCATTGGCGCGGACCCGCACGCGTCACGTTCACGCTGCTGCCCTGGCCGACCCTGCGCGTCATCGGCGTCGATCTCCTCGGCGCGGGCGGCCGCAGCGTGCTGACCGCGCCGGAAGCGCGCTTTCCGCTGTCGATCTTCGCGCTGCTGCGGGGCCGGTTCGTGCCGCTCGGCGCGACGCTCGAAAGTCCGACGGCGCTCGTCGACCTCGACGCCGCCCCGGCGCTCGCCGCAGAGCGCGCCGTCGCCGAGGACCTGGGCGGCGATTCGGGCGCCTGGGCCCACATGCGGCTGCGCGGCGGCGTGCTGCACGTCGTCAGCGCTTCGCGCGGCGTCGACACGCTGATCGAAAGCCTCAGCGGCGGCCTCGACTGGCCGCGCACCGACGCGCCGCTGCAATTCTCGCTGGTTGGCGCCTGGCGCGACCAGCGCGTCACTGTGCACGGCCGCATCGGCAATCCAAGCGACGCCTTGACCCACCGTGCGACCGGCGTCGCGCTGAAGATCGACTCGCAGCCGCTCAGATTCCAGGCCGAAGGCGTGTGGAGCGGCGACGGCGAGACGCGCTTCGCCGGAACGCTGAGCGCCGACATCCGCTCCCTGAGCGCGCTCGAGCGCCTCGTAGGCGGCGAGGGCGCTCGGTCTCTGTTCGTCGACTCCTTCTCCTTCGCCGGCAACGCGCAGGCGGTGGGCGAAGCCTTGACGTTGAGCGAGGCGACGCTGACCGCCTCGGGCCAGAAGTTCGACGGCGCGTTGACGTTCACGCGCCAGGGCGCGCATTACGCTGTTTCCGGCACGCTGGCCGCCGATCAGCTCGACCTCGATCCGCTGACCGGCCCGCTGCCCGCTCTGTTGACCCCGTCGGGCGACTGGAGCCAGACCCCGTTCGCCTACGCGCCGCCGGCAAACTTCGACCTCGACCTGCGGCTGTCGGCGGCGCGCCTGGTGTGGCGTGGACACGCGATCGAGGACGCCGCCGGATCGCTGATGTGCAAGGGGGGCGCCTGCTCGGCGAACCTGCTCGATGGAAGCGCCTATGAGGGGACGCTCAGAGGTGGATTGTCGCTGGTGCGGGGCCCGCGCGGCCTGACGGCGAAAGCGACGATCGCGCTCGCCGACGTCGATCTGGGCGCGGCCTGCGCCGACTTCGGCTGGAGCGGCTTCCATGGCCGCGGCGATGTCGAGGCGGATTCGCGAACAACCGGCTTCGCCGCCTCCGATTCGATTCTATCGCTCGCGGGACAGGCAAAAGTGACCTTGGCGGCGGGGGCCATCGACGGATTCAGCATCGAGGAGCTGCTGCGCCGCGGCCAGCGTCGGCAGATTGACGTCGCGCGCGACTTCACCGACGGCGCTACGCATTTCTTGCGCGGCCGATTGCGCCTGACGATCGCCGACGGCGTCGCCTCGATCGACGAGGGCCGCATCGAGGGGCCGGGGTCGGCGGTCGATCTCGGCGGCATGATCGACGTCGTCAACCGATCATGGCAGGCCCAGGCCCGCGCCGTTCAGGCCGACGCCGAGGGGGCCCCCTCGCCCGACGCGGCGCACCTGACGATCGTCCTTTCCGGCCCGTGGTCGGCGCCGAACGTCTCGGCCGCGCCCGGCGACTGAGCGCGGGGCGACCAAAGTCGTGCCCCGACCGGGCCCGCGCGACATTGCCGCGGCTGGCGATTGGCCGTAACGATCCGTCGATCTGCTCGAAGCGGCGAAGAGACGATGAGAGCCCCGCGCAAGTTCTATGAACCCCTGGCGATCGGCGCGCCGCGGCCGCTTCGCGAGCCGCCGGCGCGGGTCGAACGCATGATCCATTTCGTACCGCCGCACGTCGAGAAGATGCGCGCCAAGATCGGCGAATTGGCCGCCCAGGTCGACGTCGTGCTCGGCAATCTCGAGGACGCGATCCCGATCGAAGCCAAGGCGGCGGCGCGCGAGGGCTTCATCGCCATGGCGCGCGCGACCGAGTTCGGCTCAACGGGCCTCTGGGCGCGCGTCAACGCGCTCAACTCGCCCTGGTTCCTCGACGACGTGACGCGGCTCGTCGCCGAGATCGGCGGCAAGCTCGACGTCATCATGCTGCCGAAGGTCGAGGGCCCGGACGACATCGCCTTCATCGACCAATATCTCGCGCTGCTCGAAGCGCGCCACGGCCTGAAGAGGCCGATCCTCGTCCACGCCATTCTNNCTCGCCGCCTCGCGGGCGATGAAGACGACCCGGGTCGGCGGCGGCCACCCCGACTATCGCGTGCTCGCCGACGCGGGCGAATCCGGTGCGCCGCGCGTGACGGCGCAGCAGGATCTCTGGCATTACACCATCGCCCGCATGGTCGACGCGTGCGCCGCCAACGGGATCAAGCCGTTCTACGGACCATTCGGCGACTTCGGCGATCCCGCCGGCTGCGAGGCGCAGTTCCGCAACGCCTTCCTGATGGGTTGCGTCGGCGCCTGGACGCTGCACCCGAGCCAGATCGCTATCGCCAAAATGGTTTTTTCGCCCGACCCCGCCGAGGTCGCCTTCGCCAGGCGCATCCTGGAAGCGATGCCAGACGGCGCCGGCGCGGTGATGATCGACGGCAAAATGCAGGACGACGCGACCTGGAAACAGGCCAAAGTGATCGTCGATCTGGCCCGCCAGGTTGCGGCGAAAGAGCCCGCGCTGGCCAAGCGCTACGGCTTCTGAGCCGCCGCGCCGTTGACAGCATCCGGTCGCCGGCGTAGCCGTGGGCGCATAAAATTCAACGAGTTCCAGGGTCGATGGAAGCCCGCGTCGCAAAATTCGGCATCGGTCAGGTTGTCCGCCACCGCCTTTACCCGTTTCGTGGTGTAATTTACAACGTCGACCCTGCCTTCGCCAACACGGACGAGTGGTGGCGGTCGATTCCCGTGGAGGTGCGGCCGTCGAAGGATCAGCCGTTCTACCACCTCTATGCCGAGAACACCGACAGCCAGTACGTCGCCTATGTATCGGAGCAGAATCTCGTGCTCGACGACACGGGCGAACCGGTCAGCCACCCACAGGTCGACGAGATGTTCGTGCGGACCGACAAGGGCGAATATCGCCTGCGTAACCGGCCGGTGACCTGCTAAGTCAACCCGCCGCCCAAGGTCGCCGCGTCTCCACCGGCCCATTCGGGCCGGCGTTTGGTTTCGTCGCGGTTCCCAATCCCCGAAAAGGGGCCGGGCGCCCCTCCTACTTGGCCGGGGTCGCCGGAGCGGTCGGGGCCGCCGCGGGCGGCGCGCCGCCAGACTGCTGCTGCTCGAGTTTCTGGCGCTGCTCGCGCGCGCGCTCCTCGAGTTGCTTCTGCAGCTCTTCGTTCTGCTGCTCGAACTGCTTGGGGTCCATCGCCGGACCGTCGAAGGCGGCGCCGAAGTCCTTCGTCGGCAGGTCGAAGGTGACCTCGACGTTGCCCTGATTGCGAACGATGATGCTTGTGACCTGCGATTTCTTAAGGTCGGCGATGGACTTGCCGTTCAGGTCGGCTTCGGCGATGCAGCCGTTGGCGAAGCAGATTGAAAACTTGCCGTCGATCGGTTCGCCTTTGTCGATCACCAGACGGAATCCCGGGCGCAGCAATAGACCGAGCGGCAGGAAAATCCGGGCGATGCGGCGATCCTCGTTGGTCATCTGGTAAACGGCGATCGCCAGCGTCGGCGTCTGGTCGGCGGACTGGCCGAAATCTCGGGTGGTGTAGCAGACTTCCTTGCCCGACTCCGGGTTCTTGCCGCACACCTTGGTCCATTGGGGCTGGATCGGCGTCAGCTCGACTTTCACCGGGCCTTGCGGCGCCGAGGGCGCGCCGGCCGCCGGCGCCCCGGGGCCGGGGGCCGCAGGCGCCGCGGGGCCGGGGGCCGCTGGCGCGCCCGGCGCGGGCTTCGTCGTTTGCGCCATGGCGCCGCTCGCCGCCAGGACCACCGCAGCGGCCAAAACCAAGGCGCCGCGGCGTTCGAACGGGAAGGTCATGAATCGTCCTTTCGATCGGGTGATCAGCAGCACTCGGCCGCGTTCAGCGCGGCGCCGCGTCCCTTGTCGCTTCATTGCGGCCATAAAGGGGCGCCCGGCCGCGTTCGCGTCGCCGGCGCCCTCTTTCCACATTCGCGGCGACAATCCAACCGAAATTTCGCTCTCTGCGGCAGAAGCCGGCGACCTGTGGCGGAGCCGCCGCGCCGTGACGGGCGGCAGGCGGCCGATTAAGCTCACGCGATGCGATTGATCGCGATTCTGTTCGCCCTGGCGGCCGCGGTCGGCTCGGCGCCCGGCCAGGAGACGGCGCCGGCCGGCGCGATCGCCATCCACGGCGCGCCGGCGCTGCCGGCGAGCTTCGACCATCTGCCCTACGCCAATCCCGACGCGCCCAAGGGCGGCCGGCTGAACCTTGCCTATCTCGGCGCCTTCGACAGTCTCAACCCCTATAACGTCAAGGCCCTGTCGACGGCTCAGGGCCTCGTCGGCAATGTCTATCAGTCGTTGATGGCGCGCTCGGCCGACGAACCCTTCACCCTCTACGGCCTGATCGCCCAGTCGATCGAAACCGACGACGCCCGCGACCGCGTCGTCTTCCGCCTCGACCCCCGCGCCCATTTCTCCGACGGCGCCAAGATCGTCGCCGCCGACGTTCTCTTCACCTTCAACCTGCTGAAAACCAAAGGTCTGCCGTCCCAGCGCGCCGCTTACGCGCTGGTCAGGAGCGCCGACGCGCCGGACGAGGAGACCGTACGCTTCGACCTCGCCGGCGCCGACGACCGCGAGCTGCCGCTGATCCTCGCGCTGATGCCGGTGCTGTCGCGCGCCCACACCGACGCCGCCCATTTCGAGGACCAGACGCTGGCGATCCCGCTCGGCGCCGGCCCCTACAAGGTCGCCGAGGTCGTTCCCGGCCAGCGGCTAACGCTCGAACGCGACCCCAATTATTGGGGGCGCGACCTGCCGATCAATCGCGGCCTCTACAATTTCGACGAGATCCGCATCGACTATTTTCGCGACGCCTCGGCGATGTTCGAGGCGTTCAAGGCGGGCCTCGTCGACTTCCGCCTCGAGGACAATCCGACCCGCTGGCGCGACGGCTACGATTTTCCCGCCGCGCGCGACGGCCGCATCCTGCGTATGAGCGCGCCCTATGGCCTGCCGAAGGGAATCTCCGGCTTCGCCTTCAATACGCGGCGATCGATTTTCGCCGATGTCCGCGCGCGCGAAGGCCTGGCGACCATGTTCGACTTCGAGTGGATTAACGCCAATCTCTATGCCGGCGTCTACAGGCGCTCGAAGAGCTTCTTCGACGACAGCGAACTCTCCGCCGCCGGCCGGCCGGCCTCGGCCAGGGAGCGCGCGCTGCTCGCGCCGTTTCCCGGCGCGGTGCGCGACGACATTCTCGAAGGGCGCTGGGCGCCGCCGGTCTCCGACGGCACCGGCCGCGACCGCGCGCTGGCGCGCAAGGCGCTCGCGCTCCTCGACCAGGCGGGCTACCGGTTGCGCGGCGGCGCGCTGGTCGACGGGCGCGGCCGGCCGCTCGATTTCGAGATCCTGGTCAAGGACCGCCAGGAGGAGCGGCTGGCGCTCGCCTATTCCGCTAGTCTCGCGCGCATCGGCGTCGCGGCGAACGTGCGCCTGGTCGACGACGTGCAGTTTCAGCGTCGCCGCTCGCGCTTTGACTTCGACATGATGATCGGCTCGTGGATCGCCTCGCCCTCGCCCGGCAACGAGCAGCGCAATCGCTGGAGCTCGGCGGCGGCGGCGATGGAGGGTTCCTACAACATCTGCGGCGTCGCCTCGCCGGCGATCGACGCGATGATTGCCACCATCGTCGCCGCGAGCGGGCGTGACGATTTCGTCGCCGCGGCGCGCGCGCTCGACCGGTTGCTCCTGTCGGGCTTCTACATCGTGCCGCTGTTCTACGCTCCCAACCAGTGGGTCGCCTATTCCGCCGAGCTCGGCCATCCCGACAAGACGCCGTTGTTCGGCGTCACGCTCGAAGCGTGGTGGCGCAAGAGGCGCTGAGCGTGGTTGCGCCGCGGGCGACCGCCCCTACATAGTGATTTTCGCGCCCCGGCGCATGGAGGCCGACATCATGACCAATTCCGCCGCCGAGTCCTTGACGATCGACGTCGTCAGCGACGTCGTCTGCCCGTGGTGTTTTCTCGGCAAGCGGCGGCTCGACTCGGCGATCCGCGCCAGCGTCGGCCATGCGCCGATCGCCGTGCGCTGGCGGCCGTTCCAGCTCGACCCGTCGATCCCCGCCGAGGGCCTCGATCGCCGCGCCTACATGAAGACCAAGTTCAACGACGACGCGCGCCTCGCCGCGGTCCACGACCGCCTGACCGACATGGGCAAGGACGTTGGCATCGCCTACGCGTTCGACCGCATCGAACGCGCGCCCAACACGCTCGACGCGCATCGCTTGATCCGCTGGGCGGGGGCCAGCGACCATCAGGACGCGGTGGTCGACCAGCTGTTCCGCCACTATTTCGAGGAAGGGCGCGACATCGGCGACCGCAATCTGCTGATCGAAGTCGCGCGAGAGGTGGGCATGGACGTCGAGATCGTCGGGAAGCTGATGGCGGAGGGCGACGACGTCGATTCGGTGCAGAGCGAAATCGCGCAGGCGCAGGCGATCGGCGTCACGGGCGTGCCGTTCTTCATCTTCGCTTCGCGTTTCGGCGTGCCCGGCGCGCAGGATACGGACGTGCTCGCCCAAGCGATCGTTCGGGCGCGCGCCGCGCAGGACGGCGTCGAAGTCGCGTGACCGGCCGCTAGGCCGCCTCGGCCAGCGCCGCGAGCATGTCGGCGGGCAATTGCACCGGAGGCGCGGCGCTCGCTTCGTCCTCGAGTTCGGCGAGCGTCGGCTCGACGAGCGGCGCGAACGGCGCGAACGGCGATTCGAGCAACGCCGGCGGTTCGACCGGCGGCGGGTCAGACTCCTCCAACGCGGCGGCGACCGCCTCGAGCAGCAGCGGCGCGTAGTTCGGCCGTTCGAGCGGCGGCGGCGCGCGCCAGGCGTCTTCGGCGTATTCGCGCGCGCTCGCCCGAGCCGCCTCGGAGGCGAAGCGCCACAGCAGGGCGAGCATTGGCCCCTGCTCCACCTCGCCGCGCCCCTCGCAGGCGGCAATGACTCTCTCGCACAAGGTGCGCGAGAGCGTCTCGCCGCGCGGCGGGTCGACGGCGTCGAGCGCGGCCAGCGCGGCCCGAAAGGCCGTCAGGAACGCATCCGGCAGCCGCGCCTTGGCGTAGAGCGCGGCGAAGCCCTGCCCCTTCGGCGCGCGCGCCAGAGCGGCGGCGCGGTGCGAGGCGAGGCCGGACAATTCACTCAGCGCCTGGGCGAAGAATTCGCGATCGCCGCAAAGCAGCGCCCGCATCAGCATGGCGACGGTCAACCCACCGGAAGCCCGCATGCGCCGGGCCAGTTCGGCCAGTTCGTCGCCTCTCGCGCCGCTGACGATGGTCGCGGTCGCCTGCTCGCGGGCGTCGCGAGCGATGCGCTGGGCGCGCTCAGCGGTGAGCCAGCCGCAGCGCGCGGAGAAATCGGCGAGCGCTCGCGCCGTAGCGGCGGCGAGTTCGTTGCGCAAGGCCGCCGGCAGATGCGGACGCGACGCGAGCGCGTCGCGGACTTCGGCGTCTTCGCTGAATCGCTCGAACAGGCGCCACAGCGCGCTCGGCCTAACGTTGGCTTCGAGATTGTCGGCGAGCGCGATCGCCGCCTCGCGCCGGCCGACTTCGGCCAACGCCGCCGCGACTCCGGCCGGCAGGCGCGGCCGATGTGCGATCGCGGTCTGGGCGGCGGCGTCGCCGACCGCGACGAAATCAACGAGTTCGGCCTCGGTCAGCAGCGGCGAGCGACCGAGCACGACCGAGGCGACGTCAGACTGGTCGGCGGCGAGCCCCAGCACGACCGCCCGCGGCGCCTCGGACGCGCCGGCCAGCGCTTCGGCGAGGGCGCGCCGAGCCACGGCGGATGGGTCGTCGAGCACGGCGGCAAGGCCGAGCTCGGCCTCGGCGCGTTCGTTGGCGGGGAGATCGGAGTAGAGATAGGCGCGAGCGAGCGCGCTCGCCGCTTCGGCGCGTTCCTCGGCGTCTGCCCGTTGCCTCCAGGCAAGGAATCGGCGCACGATCCCCGTCTCGCCGGCGGCGAGCGCCAGCGGCCGTTCGGCGGCGGTTGCAACGGCGCTGGCGGATGGCTCGGCGGCGGCGGCGAGCGTAAGCATCGCCTATTCTTCGCCGATTTAAGGTAAACGCGCGATTAAGACGCCGGCCCAGGAGTTCGGAAATGGCGGATCTGCATGCCCTCCATCCGCGCGGCGGGCTCTATTTCGAGGATTTCGAGGTCGGCCGGNNAATCCCCAGCCGCTGCACATCGACGCCCATTTCTGCGCAACCGAGACCGAATGGGGCCGGCCGCTGATGAATTCGCTGTTTACGCTCGGCCTGCTGATCGGCATTTCGGTCAACGACACGACGCTCGGGACGACCATCGCCAATCTCGGCATGAGCGAGGTCAAGTTCCCCGCGCCCCTGTTCGAGGGCGACACGGTCAGCGCGACGACCGAGGTGACGGCGAAGCGCGAATCGAGGTCGCGCCCCGACGCGGGCGTGGTCGAATTCCTCCACTGCGCGTTCAAGCAGGATGGGACGCTCGTCGCCGAATGCCGCCGCGCCGCCTTCATGCGGCGGCGGCCGACGACGACGGCGGCGTGAGCGATGCGCTCGCTGCTGTTCGTTCCCGGCGACGACGAAAAGAAGCTCGCCAAGGCGCTCGACGCCGGCGCCGACGCGCTGATTGTCGACCTCGAGGATTCGGTCGCCGAGACGCGCAAGGCCGCGGCGCGCGACTTGGCCGCCGCCTTCGTCGCCGAAGCGCGGCGCGGCGCGGTGCGACCGCGGCTTTACGTCCGGGTCAATCCACTGGCGAGCGGGCTGACTGAGGCCGACCTCGACGCCGTCGTCCCCGCCGGCCCGGAGGGAATCGTCCTGCCCAAATGCCTCGGCGGCGCCGATGTCCAGCGGCTTGGCGCGAAGCTCGCGGCGCGCGAGGCGGAGAGCAACCTCGCCGACGGCGCGACCCGCATCATCGCCATCGCCACCGAGTCGGCGCGCGCGCTGTTTGGCTTCGGCAGCTACGTCGGCGCCAGCCGGAGATTGGAGGGCCTCGCCTGGGGCGGCGAGGATCTTTCCGCCGATCTCGGCGCCGAAACCAACCGCCTCCCCGACGGCGCCTACGCCGGCCCTTATGCGCTGGCGCGGACGCTGACGCTGGTCGGCGCGGTCGCCGCCGGGGCGCGGCCGATCGACGCCGTCATGACCAATTTTCGCGATCTCGACGGATTGCGCGTCGAAGCGCTCGCCGCCCGCCGCGACGGCTTCGAAGCCAAGATGGCGATCCACCCTGCGCAGGTCGCCGTGATCAATGCGGTTTTCTCGCCTTCGCCCGAGGCGCTGGCGCACGCCCGCGCGATCGTCGCCGCCTTCGCCGCCGCGCCGGGGGCGGGCGTCGTGGCGCTCGGGGGCGAGATGCTTGACCTGCCGCATCTCAAGCGGGCGAAGAGGTTGCTGGAACAGGCTGAAGCGGAACGTGAGCGGACCTAGAGCGTGCCGCGGATCTCGAAGCCGATCGGCGTCTCCTTCTCGTCGACCGAAACGATCCTGAAGTCGAGCACATGCGCGCCGAGCGGGCCGCGCCGCAGTTCGGCGACCGTCGCCTCGACCTTGTCGGCCGGCCCGGCCACCAGCGTCTCGACCACGCCGTCGCGCCGGTTGCGCACCCAGCCCGCCACGCCGAATCGCAGCGCGACGCGGCGCGCGAAATGGCGATAGCCCACCCCCTGGACGTGGCCTTGAATCTCGATCCGCCAGACCAGCCGCGGCGCCTCGCACATCAACGCGCATTCCTCCGTCGCGCCCCTTCGCCAGCCGAAGGGCGCGCGGGAAGCCAGCTTAGCCCATCAGGCTCGCTTTCAGCTCGTCGCGCTTGATCTTGCCCAGTGGCGTGCGCGGCAACGATTCGACGAAGAACACCCGCGCGACCGCGAGGCCGCGTTCGCTGCACCAGTCGATCAGCGGCCGTTCGGCAATTGGCGCCCGGGCGGCGACGGCAAGATGGATTTCGTCGATGCCGTCAGCGCCAAGCGCGCCGAATGCGGCGGCCTCGACGACGTTGGGATGGCGCAACACGATCTCCTCGATCAGCTCGGGCGCGCGCTTGGCGCCGCCGGCGTTGATGACTTCCGAGGCGCGGCCTTCGAGCGCCAGCATGCCGTCGGCGGTCAGCCGGCCGCGGTCGCCGGGGTAGAACCAGCCGCCGCGCAGATTGGGATGGGCCCCATCCGAGCCGGGCGGAAAAGCGCGACCCATCGCCGGCGTGCGGACGCGAACGACGCCGGATTCGCCGGTCGGCAAGAGACGGTCGGCGGCGTCAACGATTTCGATCGTCACGCCCGGCAACGGATAGCCGGTCGCCCCCTCTTCCTCCATCAGCATATCGGCGGGAGTGATGGCGATCGGGCCGGTCTCGGTCGCGCCGTACTGCACGACCATTTGAACGCACAGTCGCGCGCGGGCTTCTGTCAGCAAGGCGCGAGTCGGCAGTCCGCCGCCGACCAGCGCCGCCCGCAGCGCAATGCCGGTGAGCGGGGTCCGCTTCGATTCCTGGACAAGGTCGCGCGCCTGCGCCGTCGAGGCGACAAGCGCGTCGACCCGATAGGCAGCGGCCATTTGCAGCGCGTCCGACGGTGCGCCGGCGAACACCAGCGAGCCGCCGTTCGCCAGAACGCCGACCGCGGCGCGGAATCCCCAGCCGCTGGTCAATCCGATCAGCATCAGCACGCGGTCGCGCACGCCAAGACTGTCGGCGACGCGTTGCGCCTCGAGCCGCTGCGCGAACTCCTCGACAGTCGAGGCGATCGCTTTCGGCCGCCCGGTCGATCCGGAACTGATCTCGATGCGACAGAGCGCGTCGCGCCGCGCGAAGCCCGGCCCCGCCTGTGGCGCGGCGGGCGGCGCGTTGAACCAGCCGTCGTCGACGGCGACCGGCGCGACCCCGGGAGTCATCGTCGCGCCCGCCTCCTGAAGGCATCGGCGCACGCTCAGCCGCAAGTCGGGAACCCGTTCCGGATGCTCGATCGACACGCTCGGCTGGCCAAGGCGGAACAGCGCGGCGACGACGACGAGATGGCGGATGGGGTTCGCCAGCGCAACGGCGACGAGTTCGTCCGGCGCGAGGCGCAAAGCGCGCAGGCGCGCCTCGACGCTCGTCACGCCCCGCGCGAACATCGCGTAGGTGGCGATACGGTCGGAAAGGGCAATCGCCGGCTGCTCGGGACGCATCCGGGCCTGAAACAGGATGTCGTCGGCGAAAGTCCGCACCGCCTCGCCGGGCGGCGCCGCTTCGCCCACGCCAGCGCCGATCATCGCGGCCGACGCGCGCGCGGCGTCGCCGATGCCATGCCAGAGCGCCTCATCTGATGCTCCTGAGCCGAGAGAAATTGTGGAACTGCTGCATTCACGCCGGTTCTAGCGCGCCGGCGGCCGCCAGTTCAAGCCGCTCTCCGAGACGCCCCGCCTCGAACGCGCCCGGCTGCCGCGCCGTTCGCCAAAGGCTGCGCCGCGCGTCTTGTCATCCCGCCGACATGAGAATCTGCGCAAGGAAAGCGTCAACGCGTTCCGCTCGCGACGCAACGAGGCTGGCGTGGCAAGATCTGAAGACCCAATCCGGCGTTACCGGACGATCTTTCTCTCCGATCTTCACCTTGGCACGCGCGGTTGCCAGGCCGAGCTGGCGCTCGACTTCCTGCGCCACAACGAGGCCGACACCTACTTCCTGGTCGGCGACATCCTCGACGGCTGGCGGATGCGCAGCAGCTGGTATTGGCCGCAAGCGCACAATGACGTGGTCCAGAAGCTGTTGCGCAAGGTCCGGCGCGGCGCGCGGATGATCTTCGTGCCCGGCAACCACGACGAGTTCGCCCGCCAGTTCGTCGGCCTGTCGTTCGGCGGGATCGAGATCGTGCGCAACGCAATCCATGTCACCGCCGACGGCAAGTCCTTTCTCGTCATGCACGGCGACGAATTCGACGTCGTCGTGCGCAATTCGAAGTGGCTCGCGCATTTCGGCGACTGGGCCTACGACTTCGCGCTGTTCGTCAACACCCGTTTCAACGACGTTCGTCGTTTCTTCGGCTTCAACTACTGGTCGTTCTCGGCCTGGGCCAAATTGAAGGTGAAGAACGCGGTCAATTTCATCGGATCGTTCGAGTCCGAGCTGGCCCGCGAAGCCAAGCGCCGCGGCGTCGACGGCGTCGTCTGCGGCCACATCCATCACCCGACGATCCGCGAGATCGATGGCGTCACCTACGTCAACACTGGCGATTTCGTCGAATCCTGCTCGCTCGTCGTCGAGCACGACGACGGCCGACTCGAAGTAGTGCGCTGGTCGAAGACCTTTGCCGAGTCGCTTCGCGGGCGTGAGCAGACCGGCCGCCTCGTCGCGCCGGCCGGCGGCGAAGTCGCGCCGGTCGCAGCCGAGGCGGAGGCGGAAGCGGAGGCGGCTTGATCCGGATCCTCGTCGCAACCGACGCCTGGCGGCCGCAAGTCAACGGCGTCGTCCATACGCTCGAGCGCATGTCGGCGGCGGCAAGAGAGTTGAACGCCGAGTTTGTCTTTTTGACCCCTCAGGGCTTCCCCTCCCTGCCGCTGCCGACCTATCCCGACATCCGTCTTGCGCTCGCGTCTCCGTGGGAGGTCGCGCGGCGGATCGAGGCGGCGGGCGCCGATCACGTCCACATCGCCACCGAGGGGCCGATCGGCTGGGCGGCGCGTCGTCACTGCCGGAGGCGCGGACGGCTCTTCACCACCAGCTATCACACGCGCTTTCCCGAATACATCGCCGCCCGCACTCGCCTGCCCGAAGCGGTTTCCTACGCCGCGTTGAGGCGCTTCCACGCGCCCGCCGCGGCGACGCTCGCGCCGACCCTGTCGATCCGCAACGAATTGACGCGGCGCGGCTTCGAGAAGGTCAAGGTATGGACGCGCGGCGTCGACCACCGCCTCTACCGGCCGCGGCCGCCCGATGCGATCAACCTGCCGCGGCCGATCTTCCTCAGCGTCGGCCGAGTCGCGGTCGAAAAGAACCTCGACGCGTTGCTACAGTTGAAACTGCCGGGCTCGGTGGTCGTGGTCGGCGACGGACCGGCGCGCGCCGCGCTCGAGCGCCGCTACCCGCACGCGCATTTCCTCGGCGCGCTGCACGGCGAAGCGCTGGCGTGCGTCTACGCCAGCGCCGACGTGTTCGTTTTTCCATCGAGGACCGACACCTTCGGCATCGTTCTCATCGAAGCGATGGCGAGCGGCGTTCCGGTCGCCGCCTTTCCGGTCGCGGGGCCGCTCGACGTCATCGGCGACAGCGGCGCCGGCGCGCTCGACGACGACCTCGGCGCCGCCTGCCTAGCCGCGCTGGAAATTCCGCGCGTCAAGGCGCACGAGCATTCCTTGCGCTTCACATGGCGCGAGAGCGCGCGCCAGTTTCTCCAGCATATCGAGACATGCCGCGCCGGCATGCGCGTCGGCCAGCCGGCCTGAGGCGCGCCGCGCCGCTTGATCGCGACGCGATCCTCCCTTATCCAGCCGCCTTTTGCCCGAGCCGCCGCCGCGTCGCGAAGGAGCCCGCCCGTGACTGAGCCCGACGGACCGACGATTTCGACCCGTCTGACGGCTCTGATGGCGGCCGCCTGCGGGCTGATCGTCGCCAACATCTACTATGCGCAGCCGCTGATCGCGCCGATCGCCGCCGAGCTCGGGCTGCCGGCGAGGAGCGCCGGGCTGATCGTCACGCTCACCCAGCTCGGCTACGGCGCCGGGCTGCTGATGATCGTGCCGCTCGCCGATCTGATCGAGAACCGTCGCCTGACCCTCGGCGCACTCGCGCTCGCCGCGGTCGGCCTCGTCGCCGCAGGATTGGCGCCCAATCCGGCGGCTTTCCTCGCCTGCTCGCTGTTGATCGGCTTCGGCTCGGTCGCGGTCCAGGTCCTGTCGCCGTTCGCCGCCCATCTGGCGCCGCCGGATCGGCGCGGCCGCGTGGTCGGCAACATCGCCATGGGGATCATGCTCGGCATCATGGTCGCGCGGCCAGCGTCGAGCTTCCTCGCCGCCGAAACGTCTTGGCGAACCGTGTTCTTCGTCGCGGCGGGCGTGATGGCGCTCACCGCGGCGGGACTGGCGGTTGGACTGCCGGAACGACAGCCGCAATCGCGCGTCGGTTATGGCGCGCTGATGGCCTCGCTGATCGGGCTCGCGCTGCGCACGCCGACGCTGCAGCGGCGCGCTTTCTACCAGTCCTGCCTGTTCGCCTCGTTCTCGCTGTTCTGGACGACGGTTCCGCTGGTCCTCGCCGATGGTTTCGGCCTCGGACAGCGCGGCATCGCGTTGTTCGCGCTCGCCGGCGTCTCGGGCGCGGTCGCCGCGCCGCTGTCTGGTCGGCTCGCCGACAGCGGCCACAGCAGCGCGATCACCGCCTCGTCGATGGTCGTCGCAGCGGCTTCGTTTCTCGTCGCCAATCTCGCTCCCATCGGCTCGTCGACGGCGCTCGCGCTGCTGGTCGCCGCCGCGGTGCTGCTCGATTTCGGGGCCCAAGCCAATCTGGTCGTCGGCTTCCGCGCCATTTTTACCCTCGGCGCCGAATCGCGCGGACGGCTCAACGGCCTCTACATCGCCACGTTCTTCGCTTTCGGGGCGCTGGGCTCGGGCGTCGGCGCCTGGGCCTATGCCGACGGCGGCTGGCGGCTGGCGAGCGCGATCGGGCTCGCCTTTCCGGTCGTCGGGCTGATCGCCTTCGCCTTCGACCCGCGGCGATGACCGCTCGTCTCACTCTCGCCACATCCGTGGCGGAAGGAGCGCCGTCATTCGCGTCGCGCGCGCGGGGTCGCGGCGACCGAACGGGAAAGTCTCAACAGCGATGGCTTGGCTGCGCGGCGCGCCGATTGGACTCATCTTCGTCGGTCTCGCCGGGCTGGCGCAGTCGGGTTGCGAGCCCGATCTTTCCGGCGCGCTCGGCGGTCCGAACGTCGCGATCTCGACGACTGCGCGGCCCGTGCAGATTTTCGTCGCGTCGACCCGCAAAGGCGAGCACGGCGCGGCGTCGCAGGCGCTGTCGAACGACGGCGTGCACTATGCGCTCGACATCGTCACCATTCCGCCCGGCCATCGTCCCGGGTCGATCGAAGAGCCGATGTGGGGCGCGCCCAATCCGAGCGAGCATATCGTTCTCGCCGAGGAGCGGTCGCTCGACCCCGACGAGTTCCGCAACGAGCTCGCTTCGCATGTCTCCGGCCGCGTCGGCGTCAACCGCGACGTGCTGGTGTTCGTCCACGGCTTCAACACGCCGTTCGACGAGGCGCGCGACCGCGCCGCGCAGATCGTCGCCGACAGCCGTTTCGGCGGCGTCGCCGTCCTGTTCACCTGGCCGACCAAGCACGAATTGTTCGGCTACGTCTCCGACAAGGACAACGCCATGGCCTCGCGCGACGCGCTGCAAGCGCTGCTGCAGGAGATCAGCGCGACGCCTGGGGTCGGCAAGGTGCACGTGCTCGCCCATTCCATGGGCGGCTGGCTGGCGATGGAGGCGCTGCGGCAGGCGGCGATCGCCGGCGACCGCGATCTCTCTGGCCGCCTCGGCGAGGTGATGCTCGCTTCGCCCGACATCGACATGGACGTGTTCGCCGCGCAGATGTCGCACCTCAGGCCTGCCGATGTCACCGTCCTCGCCACCGCCAACGACCGCGCGCTGTCGCTGTCGAGCGCGATTGCCCAATCGCGGGTGAGGGTCGGCGCGATCAACGCTTCGAAGCCCGAAGATCGCGAGAAGCTCGAAGCGCTCGGCGCCAGGGTCTACGACCTGAGCAAGTACAACGACGGGTGGATCGACCACGGCGCCTACGCCGACGCGCCGGAGGTGTTGCGCGCGATCGGCGCGCAGATGGCGGCGCCGCGGCCTCAGGAGGTCAACGCCATGTCGAACCTCGACGCCACCGGCTACGGCGGGCCCGCGCCCGCGGCCGCTGCGCCGCCCGCTCCGGCGGCGACCTCGGCTGCGGCGCTCCCTCCGTCCTCGACTCCGGCCCCCGCAGCGACGCCCCCGTCCGCTATCGCGCCAGCGGCCGCCCCCGCGACGCCCGCCCCCACGCCTACGGCGCCGAATTGAGCGATAGGCGACGGGGGCCGCCCTTGCCGCGGCGCCGCTCCGCGCACCATATTCAGGGGCTGATTTCAGGAGCCAGAGCCATGCCCAGCAAGCTCGATCAACTGCGGACCATGACAACGATCGTCGCCGACACCGGCGACATGGAATCGATCCGCTCCTATCAACCAACCGATTCGACCACCAACCCGACGCTGATCTACAAGGCGGCGCAGCTTCCCGCCTATTCCTATCTGTTCGATGAAGCCGTCGGCTGGGGCCGCAAGACCGGCGCTTCGCCGGCCGCCGTGACCGAGCGGCTGATCGTCGACTTCGGCGCGGAGCTCACCCGCATCGTGCCCGGCCGCGTCTCGACCGAGGTCGACGCGACGCTGTCGTTCGACGTCGCCGCCACCATCGCCAAGGCGCGCGAGATTATCGCCGCCTACTCCGAGCGCGACATCGGCCGCGAGCGCATCCTGATCAAGATCGCCTCGACTTGGGAGGGCGCGCAGGCGGCTGCGACGCTGCAGCGCGAAGGGATCGACTGCAACATGACGCTCCTCTTCTCGCTCGCCCAGGCAGTCGCGGCCGCCGACGCCGGCGCGTTCCTCATCTCGCCGTTCGTTGGCCGCATTTTCGATTGGCACGTCAAGGCCGGCGGAGGGCCCTACGCCGGCGACAGCGACCCCGGCGTCGCCTCGGTCAAGGCGATCTACGCCTATTACAAGGCCTACGGCATCAAGACGGTGGTGATGGGGGCGTCGTTCCGCAACACCGGCGAGATCGAGGCGCTGGCGGGTTGCGACCGCCTGACGATCGCCCCCGACCTGCTGCACAAGCTCGCCGGGGACACCGGCACGCTGGCGCGCCGCCTTTCGCCGCAGGCCCCCGGCCCCGCTTCGGCGAGGATCGCGCTCGACGAGAAGACGTTCCGCTGGCTGCTCAATGAAGACGCCATGGCGACCGAAAAGCTCGCCGAAGGCATCCGAACCTTCGCTCGCGACCTCGCCTCGCTACGCGAACTGGTCTCGCGCAGGCTGGCGCTGGCGGCCTGACGCTTTCCGCTGGCGCCGAGACGATCCCAGCGCACGCGTCGAGCTTGGCGAGCGCGTTGTGGTTTCTCGCCGCCTGGCGAGGGCGCGGACGGTGGCGCGCCCTCGCAAATTGTACGCCAATCGTGCGTTTAATGGCGTCGGGACGACCGATGGCTGCGATCGAGTCTTGCTCCTCTTGCGCCCCCGCCGGTTCCGGTGCGCAACGCTTTAAAATCGCGGCGACGCCGTCCAGACCGGGCTGAGCCCTTGCCTTTCGCGGTCGCCTCCCTTATAGCCGCGGCCATTCCACAGGCGGATTTCCGCGCGCCCTGCTTCAAGGGTTCGCTCCGGTGGCCGGGCTCGCCCGACCTTCATGATCCGCCGAGGCTCAACCGGAAAGGACAACGCAGTGGCACTGCCTGACTTCACCATGCGCCAGTTGCTCGAATCGGGCGCGCATTTCGGCCATCAGTCGCATCGTTGGAACCCGAAGATGGCGCCGTACATCTTCGGCGTGCGCAACTCGATTCACATCATCGACCTCGCCCAGTCGGTGCCGCTGCTGCACCAGGCGCTGAAGGTAGTCTCCGACACCGTCGCCAAGGGCGGCCGGGTTCTGTTCGTCGGCACCAAGCGCCAGGCGGCCGAGGAGATCGCCGAGGCGGCCAAGCGCTCGGCCCAGTATTTCGTCAATTCGCGCTGGCTCGGCGGCACGCTGACCAACTGGAAAACCATCTCCGGCTCGATCGCGCGGCTGCGCAAGCTCGACGAGCAACTCGGCGAAGGCGCCAAGGGCCTGACCAAGAAAGAGCGCCTGATGCTGTCGCGCGAGCGCGAGAAGCTCGAGAAGGCGCTTGGCGGCATCAAGGAAATGGGCGGCGTGCCCGACCTCGTGTTCGTCATCGACACCAACAAGGAGGCGCTGGCGATCAAGGAGGCCAACCGGCTCAAGATCCCGGTCGTCGCCATCCTCGACACCAATTGCGATCCCGACGGCATCGCCTATCCGGTGCCGGCCAACGACGACGCCAGCCGCGCGATCCAGCTTTATTGCGACCTCGTCGCGCGCGCGGCGATCGACGGCATTTCGCGCAGCCAGGGCTCGGCCGGCGTCGACATCGGCGCCGCCGAGGCGCCAATCGAGTCGGTCCTGCCCGAGCCGACGGCCACCGCCGGCGAGGCCGAGGCCGAAGCTGAATCGGCGACCTCGACCGACCGCTTCGAGTTGCTGGCCGCGCCGCGCGGCGCGCCCGACGACCTCGCCAAGCTCACTGGCGTCGGCCCACAGATCGTCAAGAAGCTCAACGAGCACGGCGTGTTCCACTATTGGCAGCTCGCCGCAATGAGCAACGACGAGGTCGAAAAGCTTGACGCCGACCTCAAGCTCAACGGCCGCGTCGCTCGCGACAATTGGGTCGACCAGGCCCGCACGCTGCTAGCGACGGCCTGACCGCCTTCCCCTCTCCCATCGCGGGAGAGGGCCTGCGCCTGACGGCGCGACCCCCCATCCGGCGGGCCTTGCCCGCCGCCTTCCCCAGCAAACGGCGAAGGGGCTCGACGACGCCGAGGGGTCGTCTCCCGGGCGTCATGCAATTGCGTTCGTATCGATCTGAGGGGATTTGCCATGGCCACGATTAGCGCCGCGCTGGTGAAGGATCTGCGCGAAAAGACCGGTGCAGGCATGATGGACTGCAAGACCGCGCTCGGCGAGACCGGCGGCGACATCGAAGCGGCGATCGACTGGCTGCGCAAGAAGGGCCTCGCCAAGGCGGCCAAGAAGAGCGGCCGCGTCGCCGCCGACGGCCTGGTCGGCGTCGCCGTCGAGGCCAATCTCGGCGTCGTCGTCGAGGTCAATTCGGAGACCGACTTCGTCGCCCGCAACGACGACTTCCAGGCGCTGGTGCGCGGCGTCGTCGCGGTCGCGCTCGACAAGGCGCCGGAAGTCGACGCCGAGATCGTCAAGGGCGCGCATTTCACCGGCGGCGGCACGGTCGCCGACGCTATCACCAACGCCATCGCCACAATCGGCGAGAACATGACGCTGCGCCGCGCCGCGGGGCTGCACGTGCCGCAAGGCGTCATCGGTCACTATGTCCACAGCCAGGTCGTCGACGGCCTCGGCCGCATCGGCGTGATCGTCGCGCTCGAGTCGAGCGGCGCCGCCGAGCCGCTCGCCGCCCTGGGCCGCCACGTCGCGATGCACGTCGCCGCGGCGAGCCCGATCGCCGTTGACGCGAGCGGGATTGATCCGGCGACGATCGCCCGCGAAAAGGCGGTGCTGGCCGACAAGAACGCCGGCAAGCCGCCGCACGTGCTGGAGAAGATCGTCGAGTCCGGCCTCAAGACGTTCTACAAAGAGGTCTGCCTGCTCGATCAGCCCTACGTCCATGATCCCGCCAAGTCGGTCGCCCAGGCGATCAAGGAAGCGGAGAAGGGAGTCGGCGCGCCGATCGCGGTCAAGGGCTTCGTGCGCTACGCGCTGGGCGAAGGCGTCGAAAAGGCAGCCGAAGAAGGCTAAGCTTTCGAATCGACCGGGCGGCCTGCGGGCCACCCTTTTCCTAACGGCCGACGACAGGAGACCAACCTTGCCCGACCGCGCGCGCGAAAAGCCGATGTTCGAGCGGGTCGTCGTCAAGCTGTCAGGCGAGGCGCTGATGGGAACCGATCCGTTCGGCCTCAACGCGCCGACGGTCCAGCGCATCGCCGAGGACCTCAAGGCGGCCGCGGAGCTTGGCGTCCAGGTCGCGGTGGTGGTCGGCGGCGGCAATTTCTTCCGCGGCCTGCAAGGGGCCGACAAGGGCATCGAGCGCGCCCGCGCCGATTCGATCGGCATGCTGGCGACGGTGATGAACGCGCTGGCGATGGAAGGCGCGCTCGAACAACTCGGCCAGCCGGCGCGCGTGCTGTCGGCAGCGCCGATGCCCTCGCTCTGCCAACCCTATTCGCGTCAGGCGGCGCTCGCCCACCTCGTCAAGCGCCGCGTCATCGTGCTCGCCGGCGGCACCGGCAATCCGTTCTTCACCACCGACACCGGCGCGTCGCTGCGCGCCTGCGAGCTCGCAGCCGGCGCGGTGATGAAGGCGACCCAGGTCGACGGCGTCTACACCGCCGACCCCAAGCGCGACCCCGCCGCCAAGCGCTTCGACCGCCTGACCCACGACGAAGCGATCGCCCGCAACCTGCAGATCATGGACACGGCGGCCTTCGCCCTGGCGCGCGACAACGGCATCCCGATCGTCGTCTTCTCGATCAACGAGCCCGGCGCGATCCGCGCCGCCCTGCTCGGTCAGGGCCGCGCGACATACGTCATGCCGTGAGTCCGGTCCGCGATCACGACCGCGTGAATCAGGCTTGGATCGGACAGCGGATGCCTTAGGATCGGCTCCAGCGCCCAACGAGGCGGGGGAGGACAGTCCATGGGGCCGGACAAGGCACGACACGGGAAGATTCGCACGGTCGTCCAGGTGACGAGCGGCAATTTCCTCGAGATGTTCGACTTCTTCTTGTTCGGCATCTACGCGAAGTCGATCTCCGAAGCCTTCTTTCCCAACGCCAGCGAATTCGTCTCGCTGATGTCGACCTTCCTGAGCTTCGCAGCCGGTTTCGCGATGCGGCCGATCGGCGCGCTCGTCCTCGGCGCCTACGTCGATCGCATCGGGCGTCGCAAGGGCCTGATGGTCACGTTGTCGATCATGGCGATGGGCACGGCGCTGATCGCCTTCGTGCCGAGCTACGCGACCATCGGCCTCGCGGCGCCGCTGCTGGTCGTATTCGGGCGGCTGCTGCAGGGCTTCTCCGCCGGCGTCGAACTCGGCGGCGTTTCCGTCTATCTCGCCGAAGTGGCGACCCCGGGCCACAAGGGGTTTTATGTGAGCTGGCAGTCGGCGAGCCAGCAGATTGCGATCGTCGTCGCGGCGCTGATCGGTTTTGCGCTCAACGCCTGGATGGCGCCGGCCGCCCTTGCCGCATGGGGCTGGCGCATTCCCTTCTTCGTCGGCTGCCTGATCGTGCCGCTGTTGTTCGCGCTGCGCCGCTCGCTGCAGGAGACCGCCGAATTCGCATCGCGCCCGCATCGGCCGAGCTTTGGCGAGATCGGCCGAGCATTGACCGCCAACTGGCTGATCGTCGTCGCGGGCGTCGGCCTCGTGGTCATGACGACGGTGTCGTTCTACCTGATCACCGTCTACACGCCGACCTTCGGCCGCAACGTGCTCAAGCTCTCCTTATCCGACAGCCTGCTGGTGACGATCGCGGTCGGAATTTCCAATTTCATCTGGCTGCCGATCTCGGGCGCGGTCTCGGACCGCATCGGCCGCCTGCCGATCCTGATCGCCGCGACGCTGCTCGCGCTGGTCACCGTCTATCCTGCGCTCGCCTGGCTGGTCGGCGAACCGAGCTTCGGCCGCATGCTCGCGGTCGAGCTGTGGCTGTCGCTGCTCTACGGTTGGTACAACGGCGCGATGGTCGTCGCGCTGACCGAGATCGTGCCCAAGAGCGCACGCGCGTCCGGTTTCTCGCTCGCCTACAGTTTGGCGACGACGCTCGGCGGCTCGTCGCTGGCGATCTCGACCTGGCTCATCCACGCCACCGGCGATAAGGCGGCGCCCGCTTACTGGATGGCGTTCGCGGCGCTGTGTGGCCTCGTCGCCTCGCTGGCGATCGCCTATTTCGCCGCGCAGCCGGCCGCCGAGGCCGCCGCCGCGGCAAGCGCATAACGGCCGCGCGACAATTGCGCGACGGGCCAAACCGCGCTCAACTGGCGCAAGAGCCTTCGCGCCCAAAGCGAGGGCCGCAGGGGAGGATTTCCATGGACGCCAAGGATATCGAACGACGCGTTACGACCAAGGTCGCCTGGCGATTCGTGCCGTTTCTGGTCATCTGCTACTTCGTCGCGTATCTCGACCGGGTCAACGTCGGCTTCGCCAAGCTGACGATGGACGCCGACATCGGCATCACCGACAGGATGTTCGGCTTCGGCGCGGGCGTGTTCTTCCTCGCCTATTTCTTGCTTGAGGTGCCGTCGAACTTGGCGCTCGAGCGTGTCGGGGCGCGGCGGTGGATTGCGCGCATCATGTTTTCCTGGGGGCTGATCTCCGGCGCGATGGCCTTCATTCCGGCCATCGCCGGGGCGACCGACTTCAGCGGCGAGCACACGTTCTACTTCTTGCGGGTGCTGCTCGGTTTCGCCGAGGCGGGATTCTTCCCCGGCATCATCTTCTTCCTGACGCTGTGGTTCCCCGCCGCCTATCGCGCCCGCATCATCGGCTATTTCATGGCGGCGATCCCACTCTCCTCGGCGCTCGGCTCGCCGGTCTCCGCCTCGCTGCTCGGCCTCGACGGCGTTGTCGGTTTCAAGGGCTGGCAATGGCTGTTCATCGCCGAGGCGGCGCCGGCGCTGGTCCTTGCCGTCGTCACCTACTTCTATCTCACGGACCGGCCGGCCAACGCGCGCTGGCTCTCCGCCGAGGAGCGCGCCTGGCTGGTCACGCGGCTCGCCGCCGAAGACGACGTTCGTGCGAGGGTATCGCCGTCCAGCGTTCTGAGGAGCCTTTACGACCCGCGCGTGTTGGCCGCCTCGCTGATCTATTTCGGCGTCGTCGCCGCGCTCTACGGCGTCAGCTTCTGGTTGCCCTCGATCGTCAAGGGGTTCGGCGTGTCGATCGCCGCGACCGGCTGGATCACCGCGATTCCGTACGCCGTCGGCTTTGTCGGCATGATCGTCTGGGGCATGAGTTCGGACTCTCGCATGGAGCGGCTCGGCCATCTGTCGATCGCGCTGGCGATCGCTGCGATCGGCGTCGGCGCGTCGGCGGCGCTCAGCGATCCTCTGTTGAAGATGATCGCGCTGACCTTCGGCGCTTTCGGCGTCTTCTCTTCGCTGCCGATATTCTGGACGCTGCCGACCGCGATCCTTTCCGGCGCGACGGCGGCGGCCGGAATCGCGGCGATCAATTCGATCGGCAACCTTTCCGGCTATTTCGGCCCGTTCATCATCGGCTGGATCAAGGACGAGACCGGCTCCTTCGCCTGGGGCCTGGCGGCCGTCGCCGCCTGCGCCGCCGTTTCGCTGGCGATCGCGCTCGCGCTGGGTCATGATCGCCAACTCGAGAAGGTTCCTGAGAGCGCGTCTCCGTGACGACGACTGCCCCCGACAATGCCGAGCAAATCGCTTACTGGAACGGCGCGGCCGCGCAGCGCTGGCTCGAACTCGACGAAAAGCAGGATCTCGTCTTCGCGCCGATCACCAACGCGCTGTTCGACCGCGCCGGCTTCGCTCCCGGCGAGCGGGCGGTCGACATCGGGTGCGGTTGCGGCGGCACGACGATCGCGATCGCCGGTCGGGTCGGTCTGACGGGCCGCGTGGTCGGCCTCGACGTTTCGCGGCCGATGCTCGACCACGCGCGCCGGCGCGCCCCGCCGCAGTCGCCGGTCGACTTCATCCACGCCGACGCGGCGGCCTACGCTTTCGAGCCGGAATGGTTCGACGTGCTCGTCTCGCGGTTCGGCGTGATGTTCTTCGCTGACCCGGTTCGCGCCTTCGCCAATCTTCGCCGCGGCTTGAGGAGCGGCGGCCGGGCGGCGTTCGCCTGTTGGCGCGCGGCGAAGCTCAATCCTTGGCAGATGGTCCCGCTGCGGGCGGCGCTCAACCATGTGCCTCGCCTGCCGGAACTCGGCCCCGACGACCCCGGGCCGTTCTCATTCGCCGACGAAGCGCGCGTGCGGCGCGTCCTCGGTGACGCCGGCTTCGTCGACGCCGCGTTGATCGCGATCGACCTCGACCTCGACCTCGCCGGGGGACGGGGTTTCGAATCGGCGGTGACGACGGCGCTGTCGATCGGCGCGGCGAGCCGCGCGATCGAAGGCCGGCCTGGACTGGAGCGCGCAACCGCAGAGAAGGCCATTCGCGCCGCGCTTGCCCCCCACCGCCGCGGGGACAGCTTGCCGCTTGGCGCCGCGATCTGGATCGTCGAAGCAAAGGCTCCCTGAAGCGCGCGATCAGGCCGGCCGCGCGATCTCCAGCACCAGATCGGCGAGGCGCTCGGCGGCGTTGGCGACGCCGACCGACCGTGCGGCCGCCGCCTGCCTGGCGAGAGCCGCGGGATCGGCGAGCGCGCTGCGCAAATTGTCGGCGAGCCGCTCGGGCGTGAACTCACTCTGCGGCGTCACCGTCGCCGCGCCGACGACGGCGAGGATGGCGGCGTTGGCCGCCTGGTCCTGGTCGAGCGCATGCGGGAACGGCACGAGGATCGACGGCCGGCCGATCACGGCAAGCTCGGAGACCGTCGAGGCGCCGGAACGGCCGACGACGAGATGGGCGCGCGCGATGCGCGCCGGCAGGTCAGCGAAGAAGTCGGCGATCTCGACGGGAAAGTTCATCGCAGCGCAGGCCGCCGCGACGCGCGCCTTGTCCTCGCCGCGGGCCTGCATCGTCAGGCGGAGGCGCGCGCGCTGATCGACGCTCAGCAACGCCAGCGCCGCCGGGACGATGTCGGCCATCACCCGCGCGCCCTGCGAGCCGCCGGTGACCAGCAGATTGAGGCGCCCCTCATTGAAGGCGGGATAAGGCGCCGCGGCGGCCTCGATCACCGCCGGCCGCACCGGATTGCCGGTATAGCGGGCTTTGGCCGCGAGCGCGGGCGCGAGGCCCTTCAGTTCGGGAAACCCCGTCGCAATGCGCGATACGCGCGGCGCGAGAAATCGGTTGGCGCGGCCGATCACCGCGTTCTGCTCGTGCAGCACGCTCGGCGCGCCGAGAAGCGCCGCGGCGATCAGCGGCGGCACGGTCGGGTAGCCGCCGAAGCCGACCACGGCGCGCGGCTTCAGCCGCAGAACGAGCGCCGAGGCGGCGACCAGCCCGAGGCCGAGCACGAGAGTCGCGCGCGCCTTGTTGAGCGCGCCCGCCCCGGTCGTCGTCGCGGCGGGAATGCTGTGGACGGCGTCGACCGGCAGATCGCCGCCGTATTTCAGCGCGCGCGCGTCGGTGACCAGCGTGACCGCGGCGCCGCGGCGCCTCAGCGCGGCGGCGAGGGAAGCGGCAGGGAACAGGTGCCCGCCGGTGCCGCCCGCCGCGAGCAGGATCGGTCTGGTCACGCCGCCGCCGGCTGAACGGTGAGCGCGGCATGGGGACGCTTGCGGGTCAGCGCGATCAGGAAGCCCATGCCGAGGCCGAGCGCCACCAACGACGAACCGCCGTAGGAGATGAAAGGCAGCGTCATGCCTTTGGCGGGGATCGCCCGCAGGTTGACCGCCATGTTGATCCAGCTTTGCACGCCGAACATCAGCGTCAGGCCGGCGGCGGCGAAACGGCAGAACGGATCCTCGTTGCGCAGCGCCAGCCACAGCCCGCGCACGACGATGAAGCAGAAGAAGGCGATCAGCGCCAGACAGGCGATCATGCCGAATTCTTCGCCGGTGACCGCGAAGACGAAGTCGGTGTGGGCGTCAGGCAGGATGCGCTTGTAGACGCCCTCCCCCGGCCCACGGCCGAACCAGCCGCCGGAGAGGATGCTTTGCAGCGCCGTGTCGACTTGGAACGTGTCGACGACCCCGCCGACCGATTCGGGATCGAGGAAGCGCAGCACACGTTCATGCACGTGCGGCGACAGTTTGAACGCGGCGAAACCGCCAAACACGCCGGCGCCGCCGAGCCCGAAGACCCAGAACCAGTGCAGTCCGGCCATGAAGAACAGCGCCGCCCAGACGACCGAAATCAGCATCGTCTGGCCGAAGTCGGGCTCTAGGATCAGTGGGACGATGGTCAGCGGCAGCAGCAGCAGCGCCACCAGCTTGCCGACCAGGGTCGGCGCGCCGACGCGGCCGCCCTCGGCGAAGGCCCAGGCGGCCAGGACGACGAATGCGGGCTTGACGAATTCCGACGGCTGCACGCCGCCGATCCAGCGGCGCGAGCCCTTGACCTCGACGCCGAACATCAGCGCCAACACGACCAGAGCCAAGGCGATGACGAAGGCGATCAACGCCGTGCGGCGCACGCCGCGCGGGGTGAGGAACGAGACGCCGACCATCACCGCCACCGACGGCAGCAGCAGTTCGGCCTGGCGGTTGACGAAGTGGAAGGTCGGAAGCGAGAGCCGTTCCGCGACCGCAGGGCTCGCCGCAAGCGCCATCACCAAGCCGAAGACCATCAGCGCCGCGAAGGATCCCAGCAGCCAGGGATCGACAGTGCGGAACCAATCGGCGACCGGCCCGCGCTCGGCTCTCGACATCATGTGCCGTTCCCTTCGACAGTTTCTCGCGCGGCGGCGATCCGCGCGGCGACCAAGGCGCGAAAGCGATCGCCGCGCGCTTCGAAATTGGCGAACTGATCGTAGGAGGCGCAAGCCGGCGACAGCAGCGCGACCGGCTCGGCGGCTCGGCTTGCGAGAGCGTCGCGCGTCGCGGCTTCGACGGCGTTCTCCAGCGTCCCACAGCGTTCGAAGGCGACGGCGCCTTGCAGCGTGTGGGCGAATTCGTCGCTCGACGCGCCGATCAGATAGGCCTTGGCGACGCGCGGAAACAGCGGTCGCAAAGGTTCGACGCCGCCGGCTTTCGCCTTGCCGCCGACGATCCAGAAAATGTCGTGGAACGTCAGCAGCGCCTTTTCCGCCGCGTCGGCGTTGGTCGCCTTGGAGTCGTTGATGAACAGCACGCGGCCGAGTCTGCCGACCTGCTCCATGCGATGGGCGAGGCCGGGGAAGCTCGCCATCGCCCGCGCGATGTCGCCTCCGCCGATTCCGAGTGCGCGCGCCGCGGCGAAGGCGAAGGCGGCGTTTTGGCCGTTGTGCGCCCCGCGCAGAGCCGGCGCCGTCCGCAGATCGACGCGCCCCGGCGCGCCGCGCGCGACGATGAAGCGGTCCTCGACCCACACTTCAGCGAGCGGCGACGGCGCGGCCGACACCAGCGTGATCCGCCGCCCAGCCCGACGCAATCGCTCGGCGATCGCCCGGCAATAGTCGTCGTCGACGCCGACCAGCGCGAGGTCGGAATGGGCGACCAGCCGCTCCTTGATCGCCGCGTAGTTCTCCATCGTCCCGTGGCGATCGAGATGATCGGGAGTGAGATTGATCAGCGCTCCGACCGAGGGCGCTAGCGACGGCGCGAGGTCGATCTGGAACGTCGAGCATTCGACGACGTGGACGCGCGCGCGCGCCGGCGGCGGAAGGTCTAGGATCGGCACGCCGATGTTGCCGCCCATCGCGACGTCGCGCCCCGCCTCCTGCAGGATATGCGCGGTCAGCGCCGTCGTCGTCGACTTGCCGTTGGTGCCGGTGATGGCGATCAGCGGCGCGTCGGGCGCGCGGGCGGCGCGCTCGCGCGCATAGAGCTCGATGTCGCCGATGATCTCGACGCCGGCCTGCCGGGCCTTGTCGACTGTCCAGTGCGGCTTGGGGTGGGTCAGCGGCACGCCCGGCGCGAGCACGAAGGCGGCCAAACCGCGCCAATCGATTGTCGCGAGATCGACCGTCGCGAAACCCGCGGCGGCCGCGCGCGCGCGCACCTTTGCGTCGTCGTCCCACGCGGCAACCTGCGCGCCGCCGGCGACCAGCGCGCGCACGGTCGACAGCCCGGAGCCGCCGAGGCCGAAAAGCGCAACGCGCTTCCCGCGCAATGTCTCGACCGGCGTCATCGTCACCTCAGCTTCAAGGTGGCGAGGCCGATCATCGCCAGAACGAAGGCGATGATCCAGAACCGCATGACGATCTGCGGCTCCGACCAGCCGAGCTGTTCGAAATGATGGTGGATCGGCGCCATCCTAAACACCCGCTTGCCGGTCAGCTTGAACGACGCGACTTGCACCACCACCGACAGCGCCTCGATGACGAACAGTCCGCCGATGATCGCCAGCACGAATTCGTGCTTGATCGCCACCGCCGTCACGCCGAGCAGGCCGCCGAGAGCCAGCGAGCCCGTGTCGCCCATGAAGATCTGGGCCGGCGGCGCGTTGAACCAAAGGAAGCCGACGCCCGCGCCGATCATCGCGCCGCAGATCACCATCAGGTCGCCGGCCAGCGGCACGTGGTTGATCAGCAGGTAGTGCGAATAGAGGAGATTGCCCGCGAAATAAGCGATCAGCCCGAGCGTCGCGGCCGCGATCATCACCGGCACGATCGCCAGGCCGTCGAGCCCATCGGTGAGATTGACCGCGTTGCCGAAGGCGACGATGACGAACGGGCCGAACAGCAGGAATCCCCAGCCGAGATCGACGACGTAGCCGTTGTAGAACGGCAGCGCCAGCGAGGTCGCGCCGACCGCGTCAACGCGCATGATCGCATAGCAGGCGACGAAGGCGATGAGGAACTCGGCCGCGAGGCGCGCGCGACCGGAGAAGCCCTTGTGCGACTGCTTCGTCACCTTGAGATAGTCGTCGTAGAAGCCGATCGCGGCGAAGCCGGCGGTGACGAACAGCACGATCCAGACATAGGGGCTTTCGAGGCTCGCCCACAGGAGCGACGAAGCAAACAGGCCGAACAAGATCATCAGCCCGCCCATGGTGGGCGTGCCCTTCTTGGTGAGAAGGTGCGACGCCGGCCCGTCGGCTCGGATCGGCTGGCCCTTGCCCTGTTTGAGCCGCAGCGCCGAAATGATCATCGGGCCGAAGAAGAACACGAGCAGCAGGCCGGTCGTCGCCGCGCCGAGGGTGCGGAACGTCAGGTAGCGGAAGAGGTTGAAGATGCCCGCGACGTGCGAGAGGTCGGCCAACCAGGTCAGCATCAGGAGTTCCTAACCTCGCGTCTCGGCGGAAGAGAATCGCTCGCGCAAGCCCGCCACCACCGGCCCCATGCGGCTGCCGTTCGATCCCTTGACCATGACGACGTCGCCGCCGCGCACAGCCTCGGCGAGTTGCGGGAGAATGTCCCTTGCCCGCTCGGTCCAGGCGGCGCGCATCGCCTCGGGGGCGGCGTCGAAGAGCGCGCGGGTCAGCGGCCCGGCGCCGAACAGGAGATCGACGCGATGGCGCGCGAGCTCGGGCGCGAGCGCAGCGTGCATGTTCGCGCCTTGGGGGCCGAGCTCGAGCATGTCGCCAATCACCGCAATCCGCCGCCCGGCGGCGAAGGGTTCGGCGGCGCCGAGCAGCGCCAGCGCGGCGCGCATCGAGGCGGGATTGGCGTTGTAGCTTTCGTCGATGACGGTGAACGGGCCGCTGGCGCTGGTGAGCGTCAGGCGCGCGCCGCGCCCGTGTTGCGGCGCAAAGCCGACCAGCGCCGCCGCCGCACCCTCGACGTCGACGCCGAGCGCCTCGGACGCGAGCAGAACCCCGAGCGCGTTCTCGGCCATGTGGAGGCCCGGTGCGCCGAGGATGAAATCGAGCGCGCGGCCGCGCACGCGCGCGCGCACCCGCGAGCCGCCGTCGAGCGGCGAGACGTCGATCAGCTCGGCGTCGCAGGCGGCGCCGGCGCCGAAGGCCGCAATGCGCGCGCCGCGCGCGCGCGCGGCCGCCGCGAGACGATCGAATTGCGGCGCGTCACGATTAAGCACGGCGGCGCCGCCCGGTTCGAGCCCGGAGAAGACCTCGGCTTTGGCGTCGGCAATGGCCTCGATCGAGCCGAGATACTCGAGATGCACCGGCGCGATCGTGGTCACCAGCGCGACATGCGGCCGCGCCAGGGCGACGAGCGGCGTGATCTCGCCGGCGTGATTCATGCCGATCTCGATCGCCGCGAAGGCGGCGCCCGCCGGCAGTTGCGACAGNNCGGCCGAGCGCGACGCGCAGCATTTCCTTGGCGCTGGTCTTGCCGACCGAGCCGGTGATCGCAACGACGCGCGCCTTCGTCCGCGCCCGCGCCGCCGCGCCGAGGCGCTCCAAGGCGCGCAAGGTGTCGTCGACCGCGAAAATCGGCTCATGCGCGGCAACCCCGGCGCCGCGCGGCCGGGAGATCGCCGCGGCCGCCGCGCCCGCCTCGAAGGCGCGCGCGACGTAGTCGTGGCCGTCGCTCGCCTCGCCCCTGATGGCGAAGAAGAGATCGCCGGGCTTCAGCGTGCGGGTGTCGATCGAAACGCCCTCGACGGCGACGGCGAGCGGCGCGCTCGGGGTCCCGAGGGCGCGCGCGAGCTCCGCTTCGCTCCATAGCGCGGTCATGGGGCCCCCTCGAGCGCCGCCCGGGCGGCCTCCGCGTCCGAGAACGGCAAAGTTCGATCGCCAACGATCTGGCCAGTTTCATGGCCCTTGCCGGCGATCAGCAGCGCGTCGCCATGGCCGAGCGCGTCGACCGCGGCGCGGATCGCCTCGCCGCGGTCGGCGAACTCGCGCGCGCCCGGCGCGGTGGCGAGAATGGCGGCGCGGATCGCCGCCGGATTCTCCGAACGCGGGTTGTCGTCGGTGACAAAAACGAGGTCGGCGCCTTTGGCGGCGATCGCCCCCATCATCGGCCGTTTGCCGGCATCGCGATCGCCGCCGCAGCCAAAGACGACCAGCAGCTGCTTGGAGACGAACGGGCGCAACGCGGCGAGCGCCTTCTCCAGCGCGTCGGGCTTGTGGGCGTAGTCGACGAAGACCGGCGCGCCGTCCTTGTCGCCCACGCGCTCGAGCCGTCCCGGCGCGCCCTCGAGCCGCTCCAGCGCCGTGAAGATTTCGCCGAGATCGGTTCCGGTGGCAAAGCAGAGCCCCGCGGCGACGAGCGCGTTGGAGACCTGGAAATCGCCGGGCAGCGGCAACCGCAGTGCGCGCGTCTTGCCGGCGTGCTCGACGACGATGCGCGAAGCGAAGCCGTCGCGCTCCGACGAGACGAGGCGCAGCGCGCCGCCGTGTCGCCCGACGACGACGAGCGACAGGCCGCGCGCGCGCGCCGCTTCGATCACGCGCGGCGCGACGTCGCTGTCGCCGTCGATCACCGCCGCCGCGCCCGGCGGCAGCAGCTCGCGGAACAGGCGCAGCTTTGCGTCAAGATAGGCTTCGGTCGTCGCGTGATAATCGAGGTGGTCGCGCGACAGATTGGTGAACGCGCCCGCGGAAATCCGCACGCCGTCGAGCCGCTTCTGGTCGAGCCCGTGCGACGACGCCTCGAGCGCGACATGAGTGACGCCGGCGCGGGCGAGCTCGTCGAGCGTCTGGTGCAGCGCGACCGGATCGGGCGTGGTGAGCGAGCCATAGACCTCGATCGGACGCGAGACGACGCCGAGGGTGCCGAGCGACGCCGACTCGCGACCCGCCGCCGCCCAAATCTGCCGCACAAACGCCGCGACCGAGGTCTTGCCGCTGGTTCCAGTGACCGCGACGACGGTATCTGGCTGGCGCGGATAGAAGCGCGCCGCCGACCTGGACAGCGCGGCGCGCGCGTCTTCGACCCTGACGAACGGCGCGCCGAGCGCCGGCGGCGCGCGTTCGCCCACGACCACCGCCGCGCCCCTGGCGAGCGCATCCGCTATGAAGGCAATGCCGTCCTGCTTCGCGCCGGCGAGGGCAAAGAAAGCGTCGCCTGGCTTGACCTTGCGGCTGTCGGCGGTCAGGCCGCCGACCGCCTTCTCCGCCAAGGCGGCCGCGTCGGGGCCGAGGTCGAGGATCTGGTTGAGACGCGTCACTCTTTGCCCACCCGGTCGGCGTCGCCGCCCAACCCGAGGCGCGCGAGGATCGGGAACGGCTGGTCAGGGAAATGGTCGGCCGGCGGCACGCCCTCGAGCGGCTCGACCCGCTCGACCAGACTCCCGGTGGTGCGGCCGGCGTTGTGGGCGGCGGTGTGGTAGCCGCCGTCCTCCGGCAGGCCTTGCGGCTCGTCGTACATGACGAGGTAAAGATACTTCGGCTTGTCGGCCGGCGCGATGGCCATAAAGGTCGTGAACACCTTGTCCTGCGAATAGCGGCCGTTGATGATCTTGTCGGCGGTGCCGGTCTTGCCGCCGACGTAATAGCCGGGAATGTTGGCGAAGCCGGCCGAGCCATGGGTGGCGTTCGCGCGCATCAGATAGCGCATCGATTCCGAAGTCTGGGGGCTGACGACGCGGCGGCTGCCGGAGAGCGCGTCCGCCTCGTCGCGCACCAGGAAGGTCGGCGTCATCAGGTTGCCGCCGTTGACCAGCGCCGCGACCGCCATCATCGCCTGCAGCGGCGCAACATTGAGGCCTTGACCGAAGGCGATCGTCATCGTGTTGAGCTCGCCCCAGCGCTTGGGCACCAGCGGCTCGGCGCTTTCCGGCACTTCGGTGCGCAGGCGGTCGAGCTGGCCCATCTTCCTGAGGAAGGCCTGGTGACCCTCGACGCCCACCATCAGCGCCATCCGCGCCGAGCCGATGTTGGAGGAATGGGTGAACACTTCCGGCACCGTGAGAACGCGATGGGTGGCGTGGAAATCGTGGATGGTGAAATGTCCGTAACGCAAGCTTTCGCGGGCGTCGATGCGCGAATTCAGCGTCACTTTGCCCGATTCGAGCGCCATGGCGAGCGTCAGCGCCTTGAAAGTCGAGCCCATCTCGTAGACGCCGACGTTGACCCGGTTGATCCGGGTCGGATCCTTGATGAACTCGCCGGGGTCGTTCGGATCGAAATCCGGTAAGGATTCCAGGGCGATGACCTCGCCGGTGGTGACGTCCATGATCGCCCCGGCGGCCGCCTTGGCCTTGAACCGAACCATGCCGGCGGCGAGCTCGTCGCGCAGTGCATGGGTCGCCCGGAGGTCGAGCGACAACCGAACCGGCTTCAGCGCCGCCTGGTCGACGACGAAACCCGGGACATGCGGGTCGGTCAGGCTCTGCTCGTCGAGGTACTTCTCCATGCCGGCGATGCCGACGTTGTCCTTGTCGACAAAGCCGATCACGTGGGCGCCGATCGATCCGTTGGGGTAGACGCGCTTGTTCTCGGGCAGGAAACCGACGCCGGGCAGGCCGAGATGAAAAATCTCCTGCTGCTCCTTCGCTGTGACCTGGCGCTTGACCCAGACAAACCCCTTCTTCGAGCTGAGCCGTTCGCGCAATTCCTTCGCGTCGACGTCGGGCAGCACCGCCGTTATCAGTTCGACCGCCTCGTCCTTGTCGATGATGCGGCGCGGCTCGGCGAAGACCGACATCGTCTTGACGTCGGTGGCGAGGATTTCGCCGTTGCGATCGAGCAGGTCGGGACGAGCGCCGGAAACCGCCTGGTCGGCCGCCGCCTTGAGCATCTGGGGCGGATCATGCGACACGCCGAGCGCGACCAGCCTCACGCCAATGCCGAGATAGGCGACCGCCATCGCCAGCGCGATGAAGCGGATGCGGCCGGCGCTCTTGTCGAGACGGCTCGAGAAGAGGCGTCGCACGACGCCGCGGAGGCGCGCGAGGAAGCCGACGCTGGGCGTCGCCGCCTGATGGGCGGCAATATCGTCGACTTCGGGTTGCGGCGTCTCGATCATCGCTCACCTCAGTGCTGGCGTCGCGCCGGTGACGCCCGCGCTCGGCGTCGCCGACTCACCGAGCAGGCCGAGCGACTCGAGCTTGCGGCCGATCGAGTCGACCTTCGGCCCCGGTTCGGGCAGGTCTTCGGCCTTGACGATCTGATTGAGCGCCAGCGGCTGCATGTCGAGCTGACTGTCGGCGAGCGCCTGCAAGCGATCCGGACGCGTGAGGTGCGCATATTCGGCGCGCAGCAGATTGATCGCGTCGCGCTCCTTGGCGATGAGATGGCGCGTTTTGACGATCTCTTCCGAGGCGTAGATCGTCTGGTACTTCACCGAATAGACGTAGGCCGCCGAGCCAATCAGCGCCGCGATCGCGATGAAGTGCAGCAGGCGCCACATCAGCCCCTCCCCGGCCGCGCCGGCGGCGCCGTCAACGCCACCAGTTCGATATCCCGCGCTTGCGGCGGCGCCTGCGTGCGCTCGGCGAAGCGCAGCTTGGCCGAACGCGCGCGCGGATTTGCGGACAGTTCCGCCTCGCCCGGCCGGATCGGCTGACCGCCGGCGAGGCGGAAGGTCGAAGCCGGCTGCGCCGGTTCGCCCGGCAGCAGCCGCGACGCGGCGCGGCCGCGGCTGGCGCGGCGCGCGAAGAAGAACTTGACGATTCGATCCTCGAGCGAATGGAAAGTCACGACGGCGAGCCGGCCGCCCGGCGCGAGAATCCGTTCGGCCGCTTCGAGGCCGCCGAGCAACTGGCCGAGCTCATCGTTGACCGCGATGCGCAGGGCCTGGAACGAACGCGTCGCCGGATGGATCGCCTCGCCCGGCCGAGCTGGCGCGACGCGCGCGATCATCGCGGCGAGCTGCAAGGTCGAGACGTAGGGCGCGGTCTTGCGATCGGCGACGATCGCGCGGGCGATGCGGCGCGCTGCGCGCTCTTCGCCGAAGACATAGAGGATGTCGGCGATCGTCGCTTCGTCGTCGTCGCGCAGGATGTCGGCGGCGCTGCGGCCCTTGGCCTCCATGCGCATGTCGAGCGGCGCGTCGCGGCGCAGTGAAAATCCACGCTCGGCCACGTCGAGCTGCATCGACGAGACGCCGACATCAAGCGCGACGCCATCGACCGCGACGAAGCCCGCGGCGCGCGCGATCGCGTCGAGCGCGGCGAAGCGGCCTTCGACCAGGGTCAGCCGGCCGGAGAACTCGGCGGCGAGCGGCGCGCCGCCGGCGATCGCCGCCGGATCGCGGTCGATCGCGACAACCTGCGCGCCGCGCGCCAGCAGCGCGCGCGAATAGCCGCCAGCGCCGAACGTGCCGTCGACGTAAACGCCTCCTGCCCGCGGCGCCAGCGCGTCGACCGTCTCGGCAAGCAGCACGGGAACGTGGCGGGCCGGTCCGCCGGCGGCGATCGGACTCTCGCCGCGGCCCGCGTTCATTCCCGCTGCCCCTTGACGCCGATCCGAGCCTTGAGCCCCCGCGCCCGAGTCTTGGCCTCCTCGAGATGCGCAGCGAAACGTCTGGGCTCCCAGATTTGAAACTTGTGGCCGCAGCCGACGAAGGCCGCTTCGTCGGTCAGGTCCAGCGCGGCGCGGAAGCGCTCGCCGAGAAGGAAACGGCCTTCCGAATCCAGGCGCAGGACCTCGCTTGCGCCGAACAGCGCCGTCGCCAGATCCTCGCGCTCGCGCGAATAGGGCGGCAGCGAGTCGAGCAGCGCCTCGATCTCTTTCACCAGCGCCTTGCCGCCGCAATCGAGCGCCGGCGCGTCGAGCGCCGGCTGGATAAACAAGCCGTCGAATCCATCTTTCGCCAGAACCGCCCGGAACGGCGCCGGCGCCGAGATGCGCCCTTTGGCGTCGAAGCGGTTGACGAAATGGGAGAGGAACAGGTCCATGCGCGTGCCCCTCCGCGAGACGACAGCGGGCCATAGCCGGCGCCGACGCGCTCCAGCGCGCGCCGCGGCCTTCAGGCGGGATTTCTTGGGCTACCATGGGCTACTATGGGCGTCAACGAAACACCGGCCGCGCCGACCGCAAGCGCGGCTTCGTCGCTCATTAGGGGTTGTTAAGGTTAAGACTCAGTTAGAAAATCGCCCGTACGGACGCCGCGGGCCGCGCCACCGCTGCGGAATCCGGCGGCGATCGCCACCCGGCGCGGGAGGAAGCCGATGAACGTCGTCCCCATCCTGATCAGCGCGGGCTTGGCTTTGGCCGCCGTTTCCGCCGCCGCGGCAGCGCCGCCGACCGTCGCCGTGATCGGCGAAGCGACGGACGACGTGAAGCCGGACGTCGCGATCGTCAGCCTGTCGATCGAGGTCGAGAAGCCGACCGCCGCCGAGGCGACGAACGAGAACGCGCGCCGCGCCGAGGCCGTGATCGCCGGACTGAAGGCGGCTGGGATCGCCGACAAGGACATCGCGACGGTCGGTCTGTCGCTCTATCCGGTGTGGGGCCAGGCTCAGCCCCAAAGCGTCTCAGCCTATCAGGCGACCAACCGCATCACGGTCCGGGTACAACCGCTCGACAAGGCCGCCGCGCTGATCGCCGGAGCGGTCGCGAACGGCGGCGAATACCAGGGCCTGGGCTTCGACGTTTCCGATCGTGAAACGCGCGAGGACGTGCTGCGCGGGAGAGCGGTCGAGAACGCCGCCCATCGCGCCGAACTCTATTCGCGCGGCGCGGCGATGAAGCTCGGGCCGCTGCAGTCGATCCGCGCCGACGCGGCGCAGCCGGTCTTCCGGCCGCTGTTTGAGGCGCGAATGTCCAAGACGGCGGGCGCGCCGCCGCCGCCGATCGAGCCAGGCCTGATCACGCTGAGCGAAACGGTGTCGGCGACCTGGGCGCTGACGCCGGAGTGAGGCGGCGCGCGCGTCAGCCGGCGGCCCGGAACGCCCCATAACCGGCGGCGCGAAGAGCGCAGGCCGGGCAATGACCGCAGCCATAGCCCCAGTCGTGGCGATGGGCGCGGTCGCCCTCGTAGCAGGTGTGGGTTTCCTCCCGGATGAGATCGACGAGCTTTTCGCCGCCGAGATCGCGCGCTAGCCGCCAGGTCGCCGCCTTGTCGATCCACATCAACGGAGTCTCGATGACGAGACGCGTCGCCATGCCGAGGTTCAACGCGACCTGCAGCGCCTTGATCGCATCGTCGCGGCAATCGGGATAGCCGGAAAAGTCGGTCTCGCAAACGCCCGTCGCGAGGCGCGCGATGCCGCGTCGATAGGCGAGCGCCGCGGCGAAGATGAGGAACAGCAGGTTGCGGCCCGGAACGAAGGTGTTGGGCAGACCGTCGGCGCGCGCGGCGATCGCGACGTCGCGCGTCATCGCGCTTTCCGAGACCGCCGCGAGCGCGGCGAGATCGAGCACATGGTCGTCGCCGAGCTTCCCCGCCCAGCGCGGAAACGCCGCCGCAAGCGCCGCGCGCACACGCGGCCGCGCATCGAGTTCGACGCGGTTGCGTTGGCGATAGTCGAAGCCGACCGTCTCGACCCGGTCGAAGCGGTCGAGCGCCCAGGCGAGGCAGGTGGTCGAATCCTGGCCGCCCGAAAACAGCACCAGTGCGCTAGTCTCGCCCATCCTCGCCTGTCCTTCGCTTGCGCGCGGTCCTAGACAATCGCAGCGGATTGCGAAAGCCTCTCGAAGTGGAGCCCGCCATGGACCTTGCCGCCTTTCGCGTCTCGCTCGCCGCCGCCGCACCGCCCAAGCGCCTCGGCCCCGCCCTGGCGGCGCTATGGTGGGACGCCAAGGGCGACTGGGACAAGGCGCATGCGTTGGCGCAGGCCGACGAGGGCGGCGCCGGCGACTGGGCGCACGGCTATCTCCACCGCAAACAGGGCGATCTCGGTAACGCCGCCTATTGGTATCGACGCGCCGGCAAGCCGGCGCCGCGCGGCTCGCTCGACGAGGAGTGGGCCGCGATCGCCGACGCGCTGCTCGCTGAGCAAGCCTGAACCGGCCCCGATTTTGTCTTCGGACGCCGGGCGACCATATTGATGGCTGCGCAGGCCGGAGGCGCGCATGAGTTGGAACCCCTATCTCGAACCGGGATGCCCGGACGCCGTCGGCGTCGATGCGATCGAGACCCTGATCGTGCCTCGCGCGCGCGACCTCGGCGACTTCGAGGTGCGGCGCGCCCTGCCCGCGCCGAGGCGCCAGATGGTCGGCCCGTTCATCTTCTTCGACCAGGCCGGCCCGGCCGAATTCGTCACCGGGAAGGGCGTCGACGTGCGGCCGCATCCGCACATCGGCCTCGCCACCGTCACCTATCTTTATCGCGGCGAATTCCAGCACCGCGACAGCCTCGGCTCGAACCAGATCATCCGGCCCGGTGCCCTGAATTGGATGGTCGCCGGCCGCGGCGTCACCCATTCCGAGCGCACCAGCGCCGAAACGCGCAAGGCGCCGCACGGCCTGTTCGGCGTCCAGACCTGGGTCGCCCTGCCCGAGCGCGAGGAAGACGCCGCGCCGAGCTTCGAGCATCATCCCAAGGACGCGCTGCCGACGCTCGAAGCCGAAGGCGCGCTGCTGCGGCTGATCCTCGGCGCCGCCTATGGCGCACGCGCGCCGGCGAGCGTTTTTTCCGAAACCTTCTATGTCGACGCCGCGCTCGACCCGGGCGCGCGCCTGCCGCTGCCCGACGAACACGAGGATCGCGGCCTCTACATCGTCGAGGGCGCGGTTACCGTCGCAGGCCAAACATTCGAGGCGGGTCGCATGCTGGTGTTCCGCCCCGGCGACTCGATCACGATCGGCGCGGGAGACGCTGGCGCGCGCCTGCTGCTGCTCGGCGGCGCGACGCTCGGCGGCCCGCGCTACATCTGGTGGAATTTCGTCGCCTCGAGCCGCGACCGGATCGACGCCGCCAAAGAGGCGTGGCGCAGGGCGGACTGGGGCAAGGGCCTGTTCGACCTCCCGCCGGACGATCGCGACGAGTTCATCCCGGCGCCTCTGCCGACCGTCCTGCCGGTTAAGTAGCGGTGTCGGAGCCCGATCGCCGCGCCGGCCGACGCCGAGCGCCGGTCAGCCGAACCGCGCAACGGCCGTCGCGCGACATCGGGCCGCACCGCGGCGAGCCAGCAGGGGCCTATTGTGGCGGCCGTCGCCAACGCGCTGGAGGACGGCGATCGTCGTGAAATTTGTGCTGACAGTCGCCGGCGCGCTGGCGCTGCTGGCCGGTCTCGCCTTCGTCGGCGTCGGCGTCGTCTGCGTTCGCGCGACGAGCGGCCCCGGCGTCGATGCGCTGTACGACGCCCTCGACACGATCGCAATCGGCGGCTTCGGCGCGCTGATCGGCCTCGGCCTGGTCGTCTACGCCGGCTGGGCGTCGAAGCCCGTCGTCTGAACCGGCCGGCTCAGCGAAACGTCGCGGCCTCCACCCTCTCACGAGGGAAAGAGGCCGCGCCTCCCAATCTCAGGCGAACTTGGGATCGAGTTCGCCGCTCGCGTAACGCTTGGCCATCTCGGTCGTCGACAGCACGCGCTTGATCTTCGAGGCCTGGCCGGCGGTGCCGAACTGCTCAAAGCGCAGCTTGCAGATCTTGACCATCCCTTCCATCGCCGGCTTCAGGTACTTGCGCGGATCGAATTCTTCCGGATGCTCCTGGAAAACGCGGCGGATCTGGCCGGTGATCGCCATGCGGTTGTCGGTGTCGATGTTGACCTTGCGCACGCCGTGCTTGATGCCGCGCTGGATCTCTTCGATCGGCACGCCGTAGGTCTGGGGCATCTTGCCGCCAAACTTGTTGATGATGTCCTGCAGGTCCTGCGGCACCGACGACGAACCGTGCATGACCAGGTGGGTGTTCGGCAGCTTCTTGTTGATTTCCTCGATGACGCGCATCGCCAGGATGTCGCCGGTCGGCTTGCGCGAGAACTTGTAGGCGCCGTGCGAGGTGCCCATGGCGATCGCCAGCGCGTCGACCTTGGTCTCGCGCACGAACTTGACCGCCTCGTCGGGGTTGGTGAGCAGCTGGTCGTGGCTGAGCTTGCCTTCGGCGCCGTGGCCGTCTTCCTTGTCGCCGGTGCCGGTCTCGAGCGAGCCGAGCACGCCGAGTTCGCCTTCGACCGAGACGCCGCCGAGATGCGCCATGTCGGCGACTTGCTTGGTGACGCCGACGTTGTAGGCCCAGTCGGCCGGCGTCTTGCCGTCCGACTTGAGCGAGCCGTCCATCATCACCGAGGTGAAATTCGCCTGCATCGCGGTGACGCAGGTGGCCGGGCCGTTGCCGTGGTCGAGGTGGACGCAGATTGGCACCTGCGGATACATCTCGGTCAGCGCATCCATCATGTGGCGCAGCATGATGTCGTTGGCGTAGGAGCGCGCGCCGCGCGACGCCTGAATGATCACCGGCGCTTCGAGCGCGCTGGCCGCCTCGCCGATCGCCAGCGCCTGTTCCATGTTGTTGATATTGAACGCCGGCACGCCGTAGTTGTGTTCGGCGGCGTGATCGAGCAACTGACGAAGTGTGATGCGGGACATATGTGTCTTCCTCTTGAGCCTATTTCGCGCGCAAAGCTTCGACGCCGGGCAGCGCTTTGCCTTCCATCCATTCCAGGAACGCGCCGCCGGCGGTCGAGACATAGGTGAACTTTTCGCCGACGCCGGCCGCGTTGAGCGCCGCGACTGTGTCGCCGCCGCCTGCGACCGACTTCAACTTGCCATCGCCCGTGAGCGCGGCGGCGGTCTTGGCGATCTGGATTGTCGCGACATCGAATGGCGGCGTCTCGAAGGCGCCGAACGGGCCGTTCCAAACCAGGGTCTTGGCGCTCTTCAGCGCGCTCTCGACCGCGACGATCGACTTCGGTCCGATGTCGAGGATCATCTCGTCCTCGGCGACGTGGTCGACGTCGACGAACCGCGAAGGCGCGTGCGCCTTGAATTCCTTGGCGACGGTCGCATCGACCGGCAGCACGATCTGGCAATTGGCGGCTTTCGCCGCGGCGAGAATTTCGCGCGCCGTGTCGGCCAGATCCTTCTCGCACAGCGACTTGCCGACCGCCTTGCCCTGCGCGAACAGGAAGGTGTTGGCCATGCCGCCGCCGATGATGAGGATGTCGACCTTCTTGACCAGGTTGGCGAGCAACTCGAGTTTGCCCGAAACCTTGGCGCCGCCGACGATCGCCGCCAGCGGGCGAACCGGGGCGCTCAGCGCCAGCGTCAGCGCGTCGAGCTCCTTCTGCATCGCCCGACCGCAATAGGCCGGCATGTGGTGGGCGAGGCCCTCGGTCGAAGCGTGGGCGCGGTGGGCGGCGGAGAACGCGTCGTTGACATAAATATCGCCGAGCTTGGCGAGTTCGGCGACGAACTCCGGCTCGTTCTTTTCCTCGGCTTTGTAAAACCGGGTGTTCTCGAGCACGAGGATGTCGCCGTCCTTCATCGCGGCGACCGCCCTGGCGGCCGGCTCGCCGATGCAGTCGGGCGCGAAGGCGACGGGGCGTCCCACCACTTGACTGACCGCCGCGGCGACCGGCTTGAGGGTGAAGGCCAAGTCCACTTTGCCCTTGGGGCGCCCGAGGTGGGCCATGATGATGACCTTGCCGCCCTTGTCGGCGATCTCTCGGATCGTCGGCGCGACGCGCTCGATGCGGGTGGCGTCGGTGACATGGCCGTTTTCGATGGGAACGTTGAGGTCGACGCGCAGCAGAACGCGCTTTCCCTTGACGTCAGCGG
>PLRT01000234.1:0-1299 GCA_003164915.1 Hyphomicrobiales bacterium
GCGACGATCCGCTCCAAAGACTTTCCGGTTTCTGCCACGAGACTGACGCCGCGGTTGACTTGCGTCGTCGAGGTCGAAATCAGACCTTTGATCTCCTTGGCGGCATCGGCCGACCGTTGGGCGAGCGCCCGCACTTCGGAAGCCACCACAGCAAAGCCGCGGCCAGCTTCGCCCGCCCGCGCGGCCTCGACCCCCGCGTTGAGCGCGAGAAGGTTGGTCTGGAAAGCGATTTCGTCGATTACGCCGATGATCTGGCTGATCTGCTGAGACGACTTAGCGATGGCGTCCATCGCTTCGACCGCTTGGCGCACGACGACGGCGCCCTTCTTGGCGTCTTCGTCCGCCACGGCGACGAATTGACGCGCGAGGGTCGCGCCTTCAGCAGACTTTCCTACTGTCGCCGTGATCTCGTGCAGCGCAGCAGCGGTCTCTTCGAGGCTCGCCGCCTGCTGCTCGGTGCGCTGCGACAGGTCGTCGGCGGCGGCGGCGATCTCTTGCGTGCCGGAGTGAATCGCGGAGGCGGTCCCACTCACATGCTGCATGACGCCTTCAAGCGTCTCTATCGCTTCGTTGAAGTCGGCTTGCAACTCGCGATAGGCGTCCGGCATTTCTGACGACAACCGATAGGTCAGATCCTGGCTCGCGAGCTTCGCCAGCGCGGCGCCGATGGACTCGCCAACGAGCGCGCGCTCCTGCCGAAGCGCTTCGTGACCCGCTTCCTCCGCCTTGCGGCGCGCGTCATCCAAGGTCTCTAAGTAGGCGGAGATGGCGAAATCCATGTCGAGCATCGCGGCCTTCACGAAGGCCGAGATCGCCGCGGCCATACCGTCCGGACGGCTCTTGCTCATACGCAGTAGACGAGGCCACTGATCGTGGACGATGGCGTAGATGACTTGCTCCATCACCAACGCATAGCCACCGATATACCATCTCGGCTCCAGGCCGATCCGCGCGTGCGCTTGGCCGATTTTCTTCACGCCGCTGACGTAGTCGTCGTTGAATTCTGCGGCCGCGACAATGGCCCAGTGCCGTACTTGCGCGCCCTTGGCCATCGCCACGTGGCGATCGTCAGCGAAGAGCCTTCCGGTCGCGGGCGTCGTCGCCACTTTAGCGTAGAAGACCTCCAACGCTTTTCCGATCGAATGTTCGATTAGCGGCTGCATCGCCGTCAACGCTGCTCTCGCCCGCCCGTCCATGCCAATGAAATCGAGACGCTCGGCGAGAGACGTCTCATTGCCTGCGAGTTCAGCCATTTCCCGATTTTCCTAGTTTGGGCGCATTGCACTTCGATATGAGATT
>PLRT01000234.1:1411-3348 GCA_003164915.1 Hyphomicrobiales bacterium
TTGCGTGACTTCGTCCTGAGCAGTTCCTCAATTTCCTGCGCCGGGAGAGGTTTGCTGAAAAGGAAGCCCTGCATTTCATCGCAATTGACGTTGCGCAAGAACGCCGCCTGTTCCTCGGTCTCGACGCCCTCCGCGATGACTCTTAGGTTGAGTGTCTGACCCAGGGAAATCACGGCGCCCGCGACGGCCTTGTCGTTTTCGTCAGCGGGAATACCGTCGATAAACGACTTGTCAATTTTCAACCGCGAGACCGGAAATGTCTTGAGGGCGCTGAGGCTGGAATAGCCGGTGCCGAAATCGTCGATCGAGAGCTGAATACCGAGGCCTCGAAGCTCCTTCATCGTCGCAATTGCAAGTTCGACGTCCTGCATGATCAGACTTTCCGTCAGNNTCCCTGAATTGTCGCGCCGACACGTTGACGCTCACAGACATGGGACGCAGGCCGGCGTTCTGCCAAACCTTGTTCTGTCGACAGGCTTCGCGCAGCACCCAGTCACCGAGCGACACGATCAGGCCAGTCTCCTCTGCCAGGGGAATGAACTTGATCGGTGGGACGATGCCAAGTGTGGGATGATTCCACCGAATCAGCGCCTCGGCGGCGAAGACGCGCCCTGTGCGCAAGTCGACTTGCGGCTGATAGTGGAGGACGAACTCGGATCGGGCGAGCGCGTTTCGTAACTCCTCCTGAAGCAGAAATTCCTCTTGGACCTTGGTGTTCAGCTCGGGCGTATAGAATTGGACATTGTCGCGACCGATGTCTTTGGCGCGGTACATTGCGGCATCGGCATTGGCCATCAGTGTGTCAGTGTCGACGCCGTCATCGGGATAGTTCACAATCCCGATGCTGCTCGTCACTCTCAGTTCGTGGCCTTCCAGACGAACCGGCTCCGCAATCGCCGATTGGATCTTCTTCACGACCCTGGAGATGGCGTCAGCGCTCCTTGGCTGATCGGAGAGCACGACGACGAACTCGTCGCCGCCAAGCCGCGCTACGGTATCGGTCGCCGTAACGCATCCGACCATTCGTCCGGCGACGGTTCTCAACAGCTCGTCGCCGGCATTGTGGCCAAGGCTGTCGTTGACCAATTTGAAGTTGTCGAGATCGACGAATAGCACCGTCACCCAATGGTCGTATCGCCGCGCACGCAAAACGGCTTGTGAGAGGCGATCGCCAAGCAAAGTGCGGTTCGGAAGCCCGGTCAGCGCGTCATGGTCGGCCATGAATTGAATGCGGTCTTCGGCGAGTTTGCGCTCGATCGCGATGCCGGCGATACGGGTAGCGACGTCGACGAGCGCGATCTCGGCGTCGGTCGGTTCGCGCAGTTCCTTCGCATACATCGCGAATATGCCGACAACGGCGCCCTGATGCGACAGGACCGGCGTCGACCAGCAAGAACGAAACCCGAGTTCGACGGCGTGGTGCTTGTAATCCCGCCACAGCGGATCGGTCATGACATCGGCGACGACAACTGTCTCTCGACGATAGACGGCTGTGCCACTGGATGCCCCGTTAGGACCGATTCGCGTGCCCTCTATCGCTTTGGCGTACGAGGCCGGCAGGTTCGGAGCGGCGCCACAACGCAACCGGGTCCCCGCTTCCTCGAGCAGCAGGACGGAACCGACGAACCCCTTGAACTGGGATTCTACGAGACGAACGAGATGCTCGAGCACGTCTCGCAAGGGGGCGCTCTTTGCGATCATCTCGAGGATTTGCGCCTGCCCGTCGCGCAAAACCTCCGCCAACTTGTGCGCGGTGATATCTCGGGCGATGCCTACCAGACCGATGGTTTCGTCCCGTTCGTTACGCACCGGCACTTTCGTCGACAATAGCCACTGCGCCGCACCCGATCGGTCGACAACGAGTTCTTCCCTGTCTATCATCGGTTTGCCACTAGCGATGATCGCTTGTTCGATGGCGCGAAATTGTTGTGCGGCTT
>PLRT01000079.1:0-6149 GCA_003164915.1 Hyphomicrobiales bacterium
CGGCCGCGTCTACAATCCGCGTCGACATGCTCAGCCGAGATTCAGCTCCTTGAAGAAGTCGTTGCCCTTGTCGTCAATGACGATGAAGGCGGGGAAGTTTTCGACTTCGATGCGCCACACCGCCTCCATGCCGAGCTCGGGATATTCGAGCGTCTCGACCTTCTTGATGCAGTCCTGCGCGAGCCGCGCCGCCGGGCCGCCGATCGAGCCGAGATAGAAGCCGCCGTGCTCGGCGCAGGCCTTGCGAACCGCCGGCGAACGGTTGCCCTTGGCGAGCATCACCAGCGAGCCGCCCGCCGCCTGGAACTGGTCGACGTAGGAATCCATCCGGCCCGCCGTCGTCGGCCCGAACGAGCCCGAGGCGTAGCCCGCCGGCGTCTTGGCGGGACCGGCGTAATAGACTGGATGGTCCCTGAGATAGTCGGGCATCGGCTCGCCGCGGTCGAGCCGCTCGCGGATCTTGGCGTGGGCGAGGTCGCGCGCGACGATCACCGTCCCGGTCAGCGCGAGACGGGTGCGGATCGGGTTCTTGGTCAGCTCGGCGAGGATCTCTTTCATCGGCCGGTTGAGGTCGATCTTCACCACCGGCCCGCCGAGGCTCGCCTCGTCGACCGTCGGCAGGAAGCGCGCTGGATCGTGTTCGAGCTGCTCGAGAAAGACCCCGTCGCGGGTGATCTTGCCCAGCGCCTGGCGGTCGGCCGAACAGGAGACGCCGAGGCCGATCGGCAGCGACGCGCCGTGGCGCGGCAGGCGCACGACGCGCACGTCGTGGCAGAAGTACTTGCCGCCGAATTGCGCGCCGACGCCGAGCGACTGCGTCAGCTTGTGGACCTCCGCCTCNNTCGGCGCTCGTGCCGCCGATGACGATCGCGAGGTGATAGGGCGGACAGGCGGCGGTGCCGAGCGTGAGGATCTTCTCCTTGAGGAACGCGATCATGCGATCGTGGGTGAGGATCGACGGCGTCGCCTGGTAGAGGAAGCTCTTGTTGGCCGAGCCGCCGCCCTTGGCGAGAAACAGGAACTTGTAGGCGTCCTCGCCCTCAGCGGCGATCTCGATCTGCGCCGGCAGGTTGTCGCCGGTGTTCTTCTCCTCGAACATCGACAGCGGGGCGACCTGGCTGTAGCGCAGGTTCTTCTTGACGTAGGCGGCGCGAATCCCTTCGGCGAGCGCCGCCTCGTCGTCGCCCTCCGTCCACACCAGCCGGCCCTTCTTGCCCACGACGATCGCCGTGCCGGTGTCCTGGCACATCGGCAGCACGCCGCCGGCGGCGATATTGGCGTTCTTGAGCAGGTCGTAGGCGACGAACTTGTCGTTTCCGGTCGCTTCGGGATCGTCGAGGATCGCCGCGAGCTGGGCGAGATGGCCAGGGCGCAGCAGGTGGTTGATGTCGATCATCGCCTGCTCGGCGAGCCCGCTCAGCGCCTCGCGCCCGACGACCAGAATCTCGTGGCCGAGCGCCTGCTCGACCCGCACCCCGTCGGACGACAGCTTGCGATAGGGCGTCGCGTCGGGCCCAAGCGGAAACAGGCTGGCGGGAGAGTGGCTCATGCGGCGCGGGCTCCGGGCGTCTTCAAGGCGCCGCTCTCTCGTTCGTCATGGCCGGGCTTGACCCGGCCAAGTCGGCCGAGGAGGGCGCAAAGCGTATTGCCAACAAATCCGGAGGCGCCGCAAGGGGCTGAGCCTCCGCCTCACTCCGCCGCGCGCTGCAGCGCGGCGATGCCTTCCGCCACCGTGAGCGTCCGACGCGCCATCTCGGCGTGCAGCAGTTCGACCATCTTGCCGTTGAGCTGGATCGCGCCGCGGCCGGAATTCTCCGGCAGCGCGAAGGCGGCGATGATCGCGCGCGCCGTTTCGATTTCGGCGGCGGACGGCGCGAAAGTCGCGTTGCAGACCTCGATCTGATTGGGGTGGATCAGCGTCTTGCCGTCGAGGCCGAGATCGCGCCCCTGCTCGCACTCGGCCTTGAAGCCGACCGGATCGTTGAAATCGTTGTAGACGCCGTCGACGATGTCGCAGCCGTGGGCGCGCGCGGCGGCGACGCACATCGAGAGCCAGGCGATCGCCGACGGCCGGCCGGGCGTCAGGCGCGCGCGCGTCTCCTTGACCAGGTCGTTGAGCCCCATCACCAGCACTTCCAGGCGGGAATCGGGGTCGGCGGCGGTGGCGGCGATCGAACCGGCGGACAGGATCGCCATCGGCGTCTCCATCATCGCCCACAGGCGCGTGCGCTGCGGCGCGCCCATGTCGCCCATCGCCCGCGCCGCGACCATGATCGCGCCGGGGCCGTCGACCTTGGGCAACAGGATCGCGTCGGGCGCGGCGGCGACCGCCGCTTCGAGATCGTCGGTCCCCCAAGGCGTGTGCGGGCCGTTGATCCGCAGCACGACTTCGCGGCCGCCGAATCCGCCGGCCTTGATCGCCTCAACGGCGGCGACCCGCGCCGCCGGCTTCTCGTCGGGGGCGACCGAATCCTCGAGATCGACGATGATCGCGTCGGCGGGCGCGACCCGCGCCTTGGCGAGCGCCCGCGGATTGGACGCGGGCAGGTAGAGAACGCTGCGGCGGGGACGGGCGGCCATGGGGGTCGGAAACTCCTGACGCCCCTTCTGCTTAGCCAAATTGTGCACTGCACACAAGCGGCGGCGCGTTACGACTTAAGAACAATTTGCGGATTTATTATCTGACGTTTCAGCGCTTTAGCCAGGCGGCGAGTCGCCGAGTCGCTTCGGCGATCTCGTCGGGTGCGCGGCCGAAGCAGAGCCGCAGATAGCTTTCGCCGCCTGGCCCGAAGGCCGAGCCCGGCGCGACGCCGACCCCCGCCTCGTCGACCAGGCGGAGCGCCAGCGTGCGGGTGTCGGGTTCGCCGTCGACCGAGCAGAAAAGATAGAAGGTCGCGTCGGGGCGGGCGAAGCGGACGCGACCGGTGGCCGCGAGGCCGTCGGCAACGATGTCGCGGGCGGCGCGCATGCGCGCGACCTGATCGGCGAGGAAAGGCTCGCCCTCGTCGAGCGCCGCCGTCGCGGCGCGCTGGGCGAACACCGGCACGCCGGAGGTGGTGAACTGAACGATGTTCTCGATCACCGGCGACAGGGCGGGGGGCGCCTCGAGCCAGCCGATGCGCCAACCGGTCATCGCCCAGTTCTTCGACAAGGTCTGAACGAACAGGATCTTGTCGTCGGGCGCCATCACGTCGTGGAACGACGGCGCGCGCGCGCCGGAGAAGGTCAGGCGGCCGTAGATCTCGTCGGCGAGAATCCACAAGTTGTGGCGACGGGCGATCGTCAGCGCGGCGACGAGTTCCTCCCGCGTGGCGACGAAGCCGGTCGGGTTGGCGGGCGAGTTGACGATGAGAAGCCGCGTCGCCGGCGTCACCGCGGCTTCGAGCCGCTGCGGATCGAGCCGCCAGCGCGTCTCGCCGCGCTCGAGCGGGACAAAGACCGGGGTCGCGCCGGCCAGGCGAACTGCGCCGGCGAAGTTCGGCCAGGCGGGCGACGGGATCAGCGCCTCTTCGCCCGCCGCCACGGTCATTTTCGCCGCGATCTCCAGCGCGTGCATGCCGCCGACGGTGACGAAGAAGCGGTCGGGCGCGAAGCCGCCGCTGCCCGGCTGTTCGCCATAGACGCGCGTCATGTAGCGCGCGATCGCCTCGCGCAGCGGCGGGATTCCGCGCTGATCGGCGTAGAATGTTTCGCCGCGGTCTAGCGACGCCTTGGCGGCGTCGGCGATGAACGGCGGCGTCGGCCGGTCGCCCTCGCCGACCCACAGCGGGATCAGGCCCTGGCGGCCGCGGCCGTAGTTGAACACTTCAACGATGCCGCTCGCCGGGACGTCGCGCATCGCCGGCTGGATTTCGGCGAGCCAGTCGGGTCCGGCGGCGGCGGGGGTGGGAATCGAGACATTCATCGCCGCCTCATGGACCGCGCCGCCGCCGCCTGCAAGAGGGCGCGCGATCCTGAGGCGATTTCGAGGCGTCCGACGACCGAGCGCGATTGTAGACGCGGCCGTCGGCCGCGTCCGGCGCGATCAGCGATCGCGCCTACAACCGCGCCGCGCTTACTTCTTCAGAGCGTCGCGAATCTCGGTCAGCAGCACGACTTCCGGGCTCGGCGGCGGCGGCGCAGCGGGCTCGGCCGGCGGCGCCTTCTTCATCGAATTGATCGCCTTGACGATGAGGAACAGCGCCGCCGCGACGATGAGGAAATTGATCGCCACGGTGACGAAGTCGCCGTAGGCGAGCACNNCGCCCTGCTTGCGCGCGTCGACCAGGTTGGTCGCGTTCACCGCGCTCGACAGGGGCAGGAAGAAGTTGGTGAAGTCGGCTTTGCCGAAGATGCCGATGATCGGCATGATCAGATCGTTGACCACCGCGTCGATGATCTGCTTGAACGCCGCGCCGATCACCACCGCGACCGCGAGGTCGACGACGTTGCCGCGCATGGCGAAGTCGCGAAATTCTTTGAGCATCCCTTGGGTCCCCTCCTTGGCCCGCGTCGCGGGTGAACGAAATCGCGCCGGCGCGCCGCGCGGTCCCGGGCTAGTCGGTTGTCTTGGCGTCCCGGGTCAGCTTGTCGACACGCGCCTTCAGCCACGCCGCGCGCGCCTGGGCCATGCGCGAGGCGCAGAAGCCGTGGTCCGACTCCTGGTCGTAGTCGCGGCAGACATCCTGGCCGCGCGCGATCATGTCGGTTTCCTCGCGCTCGATATTGCCGGTCTCCGGCTTGTTCTTGAACCGGGACTCCAGCCCCTTGAGCAGGCGCGTCGAGGCGTCGTCGGCGTGCGCCCGCGCGCGCGCGATCGATTTGGCTTCTTCCGCGAGCGAGGCCGCGTCGGGACCCCAAAGTCCGCTCGGGCTCGCCTGGCAGCCGGCGGCCTTGAAAACGCAGGCGGAGCTCTGCGCCGGCACGAGCACCGCGCCCTCCACCACGTCGAAGGTGAAAGTGCACACCGGGATCTCAGCCTCGTAGCGCGCCAGCCCGTCGGGGCGGCCGAGGCTCTTGGCCTCGATCGGCTGATCGCCGACGATGTCGATCCGGCACTTCTGCGCCGGATCGGAGATCACCTCGCCGGCAAGCGTCAGCTTGGCGATCTTGAGTGCGCGGTCGCGTCCCCACAGGGTCAGCTCGCCGTCGCGGCCGTTGAGCTTGAGCGGCTGGCCGACCGCAGTGGCGAGGCCGACCGAGAAATCGACCGTCGATTTGTCCGTCTTGTCGGCCGGCTTGTCCGGTTTGCGCGCCTCGGCCGGCGGCCGAACCGGCTCGACCGGCTCGGCGGTGACGCCGGCGCCGGGGCGCGTGGGCGCAACCGCCCCGGAGAGGCCGAGCTGCGCATGGGCGGCGCCGGCCGAAGCCGCGAGCAGGACCCCGGCGATCCAGAATCTCTTCATGAACAAAGTCTAAATTCAAGGGTCGCAAATGGGAAGCGCCGCGCTCGCCGCCGGGCCGTCGCAGCCGCGAAAAGACGTGGAAACTTCCTTGTCCTGGGAGGCCGGGGCGCGCCTTGCGCCTCCCCAGGGCCCCACTTATATACGGCTCAACTGTGCAGCCTCGGGGCAAATCAGTCTCGTCTGCGTCTTTTTGAAGCGAGCATCGGGGACCGCAGCGCGCGGGCGCCGGCCAGCTTAAAGCAGGGGCCGAGCGTTCAGCGCGTCAGGGCCGCTTCGGGGCCTTCGCGGTCTCGCGAAACAATGAGGGTATGGATATGGCTAAAGTCATCGGCATCGACCTGGGAACGACCAATTCCTGCGTCGCCGTTATGGAAGGCGCGACGCCCAAGGTGATCGAGAACAGCGAAGGCGCGCGCACCACGCCGTCGATCGTCGCGTTCACCGACGACGGCGAGCGTCTGGTCGGCCAGCCCGCCAAGCGCCAGGGCGTCACCAACCCGGAGCGCACCTTCTTCGCCATCAAGCGCCTCATCGGTCGGCCGTTCGACGACCCGATGACCAAGAAGGACATGGGCCTCGTCCCTTACAAGATCATCAAGTCGGGCAACGGCGACGCCTGGGTCACCGCCGACGGCAAGCAGTTTTCGCCTTCGCAGATTTCCGCCTTCGTCCTGCAGAAGATGAAGGAGACCGCGGAAGCGCATCTCGGCGCCCCGGTCACCCAGGCCGTCATCACCGTTCCCGCCTATTTCAACGACGCCCAGC
>PLRT01000079.1:6212-6687 GCA_003164915.1 Hyphomicrobiales bacterium
AGGTGAAGTCGACCAACGGCGACACTTTCCTCGGCGGCGAAGACTTCGACATGCGCCTGGTCGAGTATCTCGCCGGCGAGTTCAAGAAAGAGCAGGGCATCGACCTGACCAAGGACAAGCTCGCTCTGCAGCGCCTCAAGGAGGCGGCCGAAAAGGCGAAAATCGAGCTGTCCTCGGCGGTGCAGACCGACATCAACCTGCCCTACATCACCGCCGACGCCAGCGGACCCAAGCATCTCGCGCTCAAGCTGACGCGCGCCAAATACGAAGCGCTGGTCGACGACCTGATCCAGCGCACCGTCGAGCCGTGCCGCAAGGCGCTCAAGGACGCTGGATTGTCGGCTGGCCAAATCGACGAGGTTGTGCTGGTCGGCGGCATGACGCGCATGCCCAAGGTGCAGGAGATCGTCAAACAGTTCTTCGGCAAGGAGCCGCACAAGGGCGTCAACCCCGACGAGGTGGTGGCGATCGGCGC
>PLRT01000147.1 GCA_003164915.1 Hyphomicrobiales bacterium
TCTGGGCGATCGAGCGCATCAGGATGGCGGTCGACACCGGCAGCTCGATGGCGGCGCCCCATGGGCCGAAGGCCCCGCCGATCGCCCCGGAAGCCGCCGCCGCAGCCTTGTGCGCGCCGCGCGCGGCCTTGGCGGGCGCGCCGTGGTCGATGGTCTTGAGCGCAACGGCGAGCGCCCCCTCGAGCGCGCGCTCGGCGGCGCGGGCGCCGAGGCGACGCAACGAGGCCGGAAGGCTGCGGCCCAGCGCTGCGGCGCTGCGGCCCAGCCGCTCGGCCAGGCGCGAGGTGAAACCGCCGCCTTCGAGGCAACGGGCGGCAAAAGCGAGCTCGTCGAGTTCGGCGCTCGACAGGCGCTGGGGCATGACGACGATGGCGGTCACGGGACCGTTCTCCCGGCTGCGGTCGGGCGGAACCGAGCCGCCGTTCGCCGTAACTTAGGCGCCCGCGCCCGTCCGTCCAAGGGCGTCAGACGAAAGCCATGATCGCCAGGCTGACCAGGCCGGCCGCCGCGCAATAATAGGAGAACGGCCGCATCGCCTCGAATTCGTTCCTGTGGAAGTAGCGCATCAGGAAAACGAGGCTGAGGAAGGCGACGATTCCGGCGACGATTCCCGACAGGATCGCCGCGCCCCCGAGCGTCGCGCCTTGATGCATGAGTTTCGGCGCCTCCAGGACGGTCGCGCCAAGAATGATCGGCGTCGCCATCAGGAACGAGAACCGCGCGGCGGCCTCATGGCTGAGGCCGGCGACGACGCCGGCGGCGATGGTCAGGCCGGAGCGCGAAAAGCCGGGGATCAGCGCGAAGCACTGCGCGACGCCGACCGCCAAAGCGCCCTTCCAGTTGAGTTCGTCGAGCGAGGCGGTCGCTTTGCCGGCGATCTGGTCGGAGAAATAGAGGACGAAGCCGTTGGCGATGAGAAAGAACGCCGCAATCTCCGCCTTGCCAAAGACCTCGGCGAGTCGTTTCTCGAGGGCGAACCCCACGACGACGGCTGGAATTGTTGCAAGAACGACGAGGAGGAATATGCGGCGGTCGGCCGCCGAGCGCGGGCTCGATCGGCTGAGCAACGATCCGCCGAAAGCGAACCAATCGCGCCAAAAATAGAGGAACAGCGCGGTTGCCGTACCCAGATGCATGACAACGAGGTAGGGCAGAAAATCCGGCCTCTTGATGATGTCGCCCCACCCCAGGAGGGGCGGCAGGATCACCGCGTGGCCGAGGCTGGAAATCGGGAAGAGTTCGGTGACGCCCTGCAGGACGGCCATGACGACGGCTTGGAAGGCAGTCACGCGTTGCGCCTCGCGAAGATGAGGGGAGGTCCGGTGCGGCTCCCGCTCACAGCATCGCCGATTCGTGTCATTCGCGCGACCCTGCCGGCGCGGCGGGCGCCCCTCGGCCGCGCAGGCAAAAGAAAACGCCGACGAGGAGGTCCCCGCCGGCGTCGAAAAGCGTCGCGCTTGGCGCGACTTACTTGAGGGCGCTGCCGACTTCGGCGAACTCGCTCGACAGCTTGGTGCCGAGGGCCGACAGAGCGCCGATGAGGAACACGGCGATCAGCGAAGCAATCAGCGCGTATTCGATGGCGGTCGCGCCGGACTCGTTGGCGACGAAAGACTTGAGGGACTTGACCATTACCTTGCTCCTGCTCCAGAAAACATGCCGTCCGGCGCGTTGACTTCGCCGCTCGGAATAAGGGCAATTTAGGCGGCGCCCCTTGCGGTCCGGTTAATTTGACCCCGAGGAATTCAACCTTGCGCGGCGAGCTGCGCGCTTGGTAAAGGCCGCCTAAACTCGGTCGAATTTGCTTGGCCCGGCGGCGCCGCGCGCGCGGCGTGGGGATCGACGGCGATCAAGGCGAACAGCGCTACGATCGGCGTCCAGGCGATCGGCGGCGCATGGTCGCCAAAACCGAGTTCGGCGAGCGGCAGGGCGAGCGCGAGCGCGAGGACGACGATCTCGCTGACGAACAGGCTTTGCGTCGCGCGCAGGCGGCGGTCCGCATACCAGATCGCCGCAGCGGCCATCATCGGCAGATCGTAGTTCAGCGCGTGCGGCGTGGCGAGGAAGGCGCCGACCGCGACCAGCGCGGCGGCGCGCGGTGTGACGCCCCAGCGGCAGGCGCGCCAGACGACGACGCCGACCGCGAGCGCCGCCGCGGCCTGCGCGGCGAGCGCAACGGCGGCGGGCGCGCCCGCCAGGCGCAGAGCGCCGGCGATCGTCGGCATCAGGCGGTCGACCATCGCCATCTGCGAATAGGCGGCCAGCGAAGCGAGCCATTGCCCCCAGACGCCGGCGCCGAAGACGAAGGTCGCCGCCGCGGCGCATGCGAGCAGCGTCGCGGCGGCGGCGGCGGTCGTGCGCCATAGGCCTGCAGCGATCAGCGCGACGGGAACCAGCGCGCCGAGCTGCGGCTTGTAGGCGAGCAGGCCGAGCAGGACGCCTGCGGCGATCGGTCGCCGCTCGGCGAGGGCGAGGCCGCCGAGCATGAACCCGCCGGCGAGAAAGCCGGTCTGGCCAAAGATGAGGTTGACGCCGGTCGAAGGCGCGGCGAGCGCGCCAAGCAGGCGCGGCCATGCGCGCCAGCGCCCGCCGATCGAGGTCCACAGATAGAACGCGAGGCTTGCGCCCATGAACAGCGCGTAGGCGGCGGCGCGGGGCAGGCCGCCCAGCGGCGCCAGCATCAACAGGAAGATCGGCGGGTAGGGAAACGGATTGTGCTCGCCGGCGCGCATGCCGAGCGCAACCTGGCGAGCGTGAAGCGCGTCGGGATCGTAGTTCGTCGCCGCCTCGCCTTCATGCGCAAGGTAAGCCGAGGTCCACAACGCCTGGAAGTCACCGAATTTATAGGGCGGCCCCGCGGTGACGATCGATTGGACGCAGAGCGCGAGGAACGTGGCGGCGAGCGCGATCAGCACGGCGAGGACGATACGCAGCCGCCGACCGCGCAGTTCGACGTCGAGCGCGCGGAAGGTCGCAGCGGCGGATCGGCGAAGCGGGGACAAGGGGTCTCGCGGGCGGGCTGGCGGTCAGGGGCCGCCGCCCCGGGGGGCAGGCGGCCTCGCCAGACTAGCGCAGGCGATCCTTTCAAACGGTAAAGCCGCACGGATCCGGACCGGCGGCGGCGCTCAGCAGACGCTGCGACCGCACTTGTGGACGGCGTCGATCTTGTCCTTGAGCTGATCGAAGCCGACCGCGCCGACCACCACCTCCTGGCCGACGACGAACGACGGCGTGCCGTTGATCTGCAGCGCATCGGCCATCGACATGATGTCCTGCAGCCCGGAATCGATCTGCGGATCCTGCATGTCCTTGTTGAGACGGTCCATGTCGAGGCCCATCTCCTTGGCGACCGCGAGCGCCTCGGCCTTGCCGATCGGCCCTTTCATGGCGAGCAGCTTGCTGTGGAACGCCCAGAAGCGATCGCCGGGGAGCTGGTTGCGCGCGGCGCTGGCGACCCGCGCCGCCTCGACCGAGCCCGGCCCGAGGACGGGGAAGTCCTTGAGCACGACCTTGAGGTTGGGGTCGTCCTTCATCAGCTTGGCAATGTCGGGCAGGGCGCCCTTGCAGAAGTGGCAGTTATAGTCGAAGAACTCGACCAGCGTCGCGCTGCCGTTGGGATTGCCGACGTTGGCCTGGAAGGGCGACGAGAACAGCGGCCCGGCGCGGTCTGAGACCGCTTTCTGCTGCTCGACTGCGGCGGTTTCCTTGTCGCGCTTGTCGAGCGCCTCGATCGCCTCGCGCAGCACTTCGGGGTGGCTGACGAGGTAATCGCGGATGATCGGTCCGAGCTCTTGCTTCTGGGCCGGGGTGAATTCGTCCGCCGCCGCGGGCGCGAGCGGCGCCAGCGCCGCCAAGCCGATCGTCGCTGCGACGAAGGCGACCCAGTGAAGCTTCATGGCAATCTCCTCGCGCGTCCAGCGCGTCAAATCTTCATGCCCCGAATCCGATGGCGGATTCAAGGCCAAAGGGCCAGCGAGCCGATCGGCCGAACGCCGGCGAAACCAAGCGAAGCCAGACGAAACGAAAGCGAAGCCGGCGCTTTCGTTTCACCCCCTAAAGGATTTCGTTTGGCGTGTTCGGCGAAATCGGCGATTTCACGATTCCGTGCGGATTCAACTCCTTGTGCGGCGCTTCGTTTCGCCTCGCGATGCGCGTCGCCGGGCCGGGTGGCGGCGGCGAGGTCGTCCGCGCTTCCCCAGCATTGTCGGCGCAGTTCCGAATTTTGCCAAGCAATTGTCCGCCTGGGCGGCGGAAAGCCTCTGTCGTGCGCCGCGCCGGCGGCGGGACGGGATCGGCCGCCGGCGTCGGGACGATCGGGTCCGCCGGCGCCCGTTGCGAGAGACGCCGCCGCGGTCGGTTTATCTCGGTCCGCGGCGGTGCTATCCGAGACCGCGCGGCGCCCGGCGCCGGCCGCCGCGGGAGGGTCGCGCGCCCATGATCGTCGTCTTCGGCTCCATCAACATCGACCTCGTCACCCAGGCCAAGATTCCCGCGCCCGGCGAGACGACGCTCGGCGGCGATTACGCCACCGTCCCAGGCGGCAAGGGCGCCAACCAGGCGCTGGCGGCGCGACGCGCCGGGGCCAAGGTGGCGCTGGTGGGGGCCTGCGGCGCGGATTCGTTCGCCGGCGCGGCGTTGGCGCTGATCAACGCCGAGGGCGTCGACCTCAGCGCGACGCGCACCGTCGCCAAGCCGACCGGAGCCGCTTTCATTGTCGTCGACCCGCAGGGCGAGAACGCGATCGTCGTCGCCGCCGGCGCCAACGCCGAAGCGCGCGCCGAGCAGCTCGAGGGGCTGCCGTTCGGCAAGGGCGATCTGCTGCTGCTGCAGCGCGAGGTTCCCGAACCCGAAGTGGACGCCGCGGCGCTGCTCGCCAGGAAGCGCGGCGCCGAAGTGATGCTCAATCTCGCCCCCGCCGGCCTGCCGAGCGAGGCGTTGCTCGGCGCGCTCGATTATCTCTGCGTCAACGAGCATGAGGCGGCGACGCTCGGCCGAGAGCTCGAGGTCGAGGCCAGCGAGCCGGAGGCGATCGGCGCGGAACTCGCGCGGCGCTTCGGCTTCGCCGTCATCGTCACGCTCGGGCCGGCGGGCGCGGTCGGTTTCGCCGGCGGCGAACGCGCGTTCGCNNTGCGCCAAGCCGGGCGCCCAGACCAGCATGCCGACCGCCGCCGAGATCGAAGAGGCGATCCTGGGATAACGGCCGCCGACGCGGCGCGCAGGCGAGAGCGGACTGCGAAAGGGCGACAATTCGCCCCGCCCATAAGGGCGGACTCGATGACTTAGATCATGCGATTCCTGGCCGCGGCGGCTAATGGGGCGCCCATAGCGAACCCTTCTGCCGTCAGAGGAAACATGCCCAAGCCCCCCCGCGACGCGTTCACCACCACCTTTGGCGTGCTGGTGGCGACCCTCGGCTCGGCGATCGGGCTGGGCAACATCTGGAAATTCCCCTCGCTCACCGGAGCCAACGGCGGCGCAAGCTTCCTGCTGGTCTATCTGGCCGCGACCTTGCTGGTCGGCCTGCCAGTGATGATCGCCGAGACGATGCTCGGCCGGGCGGCGCGGGCCAACGCGGTCACCAGCTTCGAAATTCTCGCGCCGCGCGGGCAATGGGGGTGGAAGGCGATCGGCTGGATGGGCTTCGCCGCCGCGCTGCTGATCATGGCGTTCTATTCCGAGGTCGCCGGCTGGGTCTACGCCTACATTTTCAAGGCCGTTTCAGGCGAAATCTCGACGATCGACCCGAAAGTGGCCGGCGCCGCCTTCGGCGCGCTCGTCTCTTCGCCGCTGACGGTGCTCGCCTGGCAATGGGTGGTGCTGGCGCTGACCGGCGGCATCATCATGTTCGGCGTGTCGAAGGGGATCGAAGCGGTGACGCGGCGGCTGGTGCCGCTGCTGTTCATCCTGTTGCTGGTGCTGTGCGTCCGCAGCCTGACGCTCGCCGGCGCGGGCAAGGGGCTCGCCTTCCTGTTCCAGCCCGACTTCGCCAAGATCACCCCGGCGGTCGTGCTGACTGCGCTCGGCCTCGCCTTCTTCAAGCTGTCGCTCGGCATGGGGACCATGCTGACCTACGGCAGCTATTTCCGCGACGAGCAGAACATTCCATGGACGGCGACGCGGGTCATGCTCGCCGACCTTTCGGTGTCCCTGCTGGCCGGCATTGCGATCTTCCCGGCGGTGTTCACCTTCGGCTTCGCGCCGTCGGCCGGTCCTTCGCTGGTGTTCATGACCATTCCCGCCGTCTTCACTTCGATGCCGGGCGGGATCGTGTTCATGACCATCTTCTTCTTCCTCACCGCGATCGCCAGCGTCGGCGCGATCCTGTCGCTGCTCGAGGTGCCGGCGGCGATCCTGTCGGAGCGCTACGGCCTGGGCCGCAAGTCGGCGGCGGTCCTCACCATTGCGGCGATCGCGCTCCTCGGCGTCCCGGCCTCGCTGTCGCAGAGCTTGATGGAGAACGTGAAGCTCTTCGGACTCAATCCGTTCGACCTGTTCGACTACCTGACTTCGAACGTCCTGCTGCCGCTCGGCGGCATCCTGATCTGCCTGTTCGTCGGCTGGGTCTACGGACCCGAGAAGACGGAGCAGAGCCTGTCCAATCACGGCGCGCTCGCCAACCGCGGGCTGATCAGGGCGACGTTCTTCCTCATCCGCTTCGTCGCGCCGCTGGCGATCGCCATCGTGCTGCTGAACGGGCTGAAGCTGATTTGAGGGGAGGGAGGAGCGCGGGGACCTAGAACTCGACCTCGAGCTCTTCGATCTCTTCCTTCTCGGCGAGCGCGGCCTCGCGCCAGTCGCGCATCGCCGGCAGGTCCCAGATGCTGTCGGCGTAAGCCTTGGCCGGGCCGTCGAGCTTGACCCCGTAGGTGCGGAAGCGGCTGACCACCGGCGCGTACATGGCGTCGGCCATGCCGATCTCGCCGAAAAGGAACGGTCCGCCGTAGGCGGCGAGGCATTCGCTCCAGATGACCAGGATGCGGTCGATGTCGGCCTGGGCCTTCGACCAGATCTTGAAGCCGGGGAATTCGGCGCGGATGTTCATCGGCAGCGCCTGCCTGAGCGAAACGAAACCCGAATGCATCTCGCCGCAGACGGAGCGGCAATGGGCGCGCTTTGCCCGATCTTTGGGCAAAAGGCCCGCCTTTGGCGCTATTTCGTTCAGGAATTCGCCAATCGCCAGCGTGTCCCACACCTTCAGCTCGGCGTAGGTTAGGCAGGGGACGAGGATCGACGGCGACAGCAGCAGGATTTCGGCGCGCGCGTCGGCGTCGTTTGGTTCGACGACGACCTCCTCGAATTTGATCCCGGAGAGTTTGGCCATCAGCCAGCCGCGCAGCGACCACGAGGAGTAGTTCTTGCTGCTGAGGGTCAAGGTCGTTTTCGGCATGGCGAGGACCCAAGATCAGACGCGCGAAGGGGCGCGGGCGACCCGGTTGGGTCGGTGCAAGCGACGTGCCGGCTCGCGTCTGCAGATGGCATATGGTTTGCTGCAGTGCAAACGACAGCAACGAGTCGTCCCATGATGTACGACGCCTACCAGGGCATGGCCGATGTCGGCGACCGCGTGCGACGGCTCGCCGGCAATGCCCAGGTCATCCTCGAAGCGTGGTCGTCGCAGCCGTTCGCCTCGCCGTGGCGCAAGATGGCCGCCTATTACGAGCTGGTGGCGCTCGCCGGCTTCACCCACGCGCGGCCCGAGTGGGAGGTCGAGGCGATCGAGATCGGCGGAAGCCGATACGAGATCGCCCAGGACGTCGCGACAGCGACGCCGTTTTGCGAATTGCGCCATTTCCGCAAAGAGCGCGGCGAAGACGATCCCAAGGTGCTGCTGGTCGCGCCGATGTCGGGCCATTTCGCCACGCTGCTGCGCGGCACGCTGCGCACGCTGCTGCGTGACCATCAGGTCTACGTCACCGACTGGGTCAACCCGCGCAACGTCAAGCCCGGGGCCGGCGGCTTCGGGCTCGACGATTACACACAGCACCTGATCGATTTCGTCCGCCACATCGGGGACGATTGCCACATCGTCGCCGTCTGCCAGCCGACGGTCAGCGCGCTGATCGCCGCCGCCGTGCTCGCCGCCGAGGGCGGCAATGTGCAGCCGGCGAGCCTGACGCTGATGGCGGGGCCGATCGATACGCGCATCGCGCCGACCAAGGTCAACGAACTGGCGCAGGAAAAACCGATCGAATGGTTCCGCGACAACCTCATCGGCGTCGTGCCGGCGCAATTCGAGGGCGGCGGGCGGCGAGTCTATCCGGGCTTCCTCCAGCTCTGCGCGTTCATGAGCATGAACGCCGACCGTCACGCCAAATCCTTCGTCGATCTGTTCCAGCATCGCATCGCCGGCGATTTCGACAAGGCGGACGCGATCAGCGCCTTCTATCGCGAATATTTCGCCATCATGGACATGAGCGCCGACTTCTATCTCGAGACGGTCGACCAGGTGTTCCAGCGCCATCTGCTTCCGCTCGGGCAGATGACGCACAAGGGCCGCCCGGTCGAGCCGAAGGCGATCCGCAAGACCTTCCTGCTCACCGTCGAAGGCGAGAAGGACGACATCTGCGCGGTCGGCCAGACGCTCGCCGCGCAGGACCTGTGCTCGGGCCTCAGGCCCTACATGAAGACGCACCATCTGCAGCCGGCCGTCGGCCACTACGGCGTGTTCAACGGTCGACGCTGGGAGACGCAGGTCTATCCGGTGCTGCGCAATCACATCCGCGCCAGCCGCTGACGCCTCTGGCGCTTGCCGGCGCCGACGGACCGGGCCAGTGTCGAGCGCCGGCCGAGGCCGGATTTCGCAGGCGAGACATGCAATGGCCCAGGGACCGTCCACGGATTGGCGCGAACGCATCGCGCCCGACGAAGAGGCGCGCTTCGCCCGCCAGGCGGAGAAGCTCGCGCCCATGCAGGCGGCGCTGTCGGCGCGTTACGGCCCCGGGCGGCTGCTCCATCGCAAGCCGGCGCTGGCGGCGCGCGGAACGCTCGAGATCCTCGACGGCCTGCCGGATTACGCGCGGCATGGCGTTTTCGCGGCGCCGCGCGTCTTCGAGGCGCTGGCGCGACTGTCCAACGCCGCCGCCGCGGTGCAGCTGAACGCCAAGCCCGACATTCGCGGCTTCGCGGTGAAGGTCCTCGGCGTCGCCGGCGCGGCGGCGCTCGGCGGGACGGCCGAAGCGCAGGACTTCCTCTTCGTCAATCAAACCAGCTTCGGCGCGCGCGACAGCGACGAATTCGTCGACGTTGTCGCCGACTCGCAGCGCGGCCTGCCGGCGGTTGCGCTCGGCCTGGTCCGTCGCAACGGCCTCGTCGGCGGCCTCAGGCGGCTGAAGCGCCTCGCCGCGACCGTCAGCCGCCCGTTCTCCGGCTTCGCCAGCGAAACTTTCGACACCTTGTCGCCGTTCACGGTCGGCCCCTACGCCGCGCGGGCGCGCCTGACGCCGCTCAAGCCGGCGCAGGCGGGCGCCAAGGACTACGCCGACGACGTCCGTGACCGCATCGCGGCTGCGCCGCTGGTCTATGGGTTGGCGCTGCAGTTCTTCGTCGACGAGGCCACGACCCCGATCGAGGACCCGACCGTCGCCTGGGCCGAGGACCGCGCGCCGCCGCTCGTCGTCGCGCGCCTGACGCTGAAGGCGGAGGAAGCCGACGTCGAGGGGTTGCGGTTCGACCCCTGGGGCGGCCTCGCCGACCACCGCCCGCTCGGCGAGATCATGCGCGCGCGGAAGGCGGCGTATTTTCACTCTCAGAAGGCGCGCGGCGCGCTGTAGAATGCCTGACGGAACGGCCAGGCGGCGGGCGTCGGGGCGTTCGAGTGCGGCGAATCGTTGCATTACAGCTTACAGAAATTGTAACTTAAAGACGCCGTTTCCAGATCGCGGCGACGTGATCGCGAAACCGCTTGAGCGCACAAGCCATTGAAATTGCAAGACCCAGGAGACAGCTGTGGGCTATCGTGACCCAGCCGCAGCCGTCTGCGCCAAAAGTTAGGCTTGATCGCCCGAGGGGTTGGGGCGACAAACCGCGCGGTTTTGTCGCGCCGCTCCGCCAGGGGAGGCGGCGTCTCGCATGCGGGAAGTTTTTGATGGCGCGAAAGAAGATTGCTCTGATCGGGGCCGGACAGATCGGCGGCACCTTGGCTCTGCTCGCCGCGACGAAGGAACTGGGCGACATCGTCCTGTTCGACATCGTCGACGGCGTGCCGCAGGGCAAGGCGCTCGATCTCGCCGAATCCGGCCCGGTCGAAGGGTTCAACGCCAAGCTCGCCGGCGCGAGTTCCTACGAGGCGATCGCCGGCGCCGACGTGATCGTCGTCACCGCCGGCGTGCCGCGCAAGCCCGGCATGAGCCGCGACGACCTGCTCGGCATCAATCTCAAGGTGATGGCGGCGGTCGGCGAGGGCATCAAGACCCATGCGCCCGGCGCCTTCGTCATTTGCATCACCAATCCGCTCGACGCGATGGTATGGGCGCTGCAAAAGTTCTCCGGCCTGCCGCACAACAAAATCGTCGGCATGGCCGGCGTGCTCGATTCGGCGCGCTTCCGCCATTTCCTCGCCGAGGAGTTCAACGTCTCGGTCGAGGACGTCACCGCCTTCGTGCTCGGCGGGCACGGCGACGACATGGTTCCATCGGTGCGCTACTCGACCGTCGCCGGCATTCCGTTGCCCGACCTGGTCAAGATGGGCTGGACGACCCAGGCTCGCCTCGACGCGATCATCGAGCGCACCCGCAAGGGCGGCGGCGAGATCGTCAATCTGCTGAAGACCGGCTCCGCCTTCTACGCGCCGGCAGCCTCCGGAATCGCGATGGCCGAATCCTATCTCAAGGACCAGCGCCGGGTGCTGCCGTGCGCCGCCTATCTTTCCGGCCAGTACGGCGTCAAAGACACGTTCGTCGGCGTGCCGGTGGTGATCGGCGCGGGCGGCGTCGAGCGCATCGTCGAGATTTCATTCGACGCCGCCGAGAAGGCGATGTTCGAGAAGTCGGTCGCGGCGGTGCAGGTCCTTACCGACGCCTGCAAGACCATCAATCCGGCGCTCGCCGGCTGATCCATCCGCCGCCGGCGCAAGATCGGCGACTTCATTCTCTCAGGGGGAGCGAGCGAGCGGCCCATGAACATTCACGAATATCAGGCCAAGGCGGTTCTGGCGGGGTTCGCCGCGCCGGTCTCGGCGGGCAAGCCCGCCTTCACGCCCGACGAGGCGGTCGCAGCGGCCAAGGCGCTGCCTGGGCCGATCTGGGTGGTCAAAAGCCAGATCCACGCCGGCGGCCGAGGCAAAGGCAAGTTCAAGGAGGCTTCGGCCGGCGACAAGGGCGGCGTGCGCCTTGCGCGCTCGGTCGACGAAGTGAAGCGCTTCGCCACCGAGATGCTCGGCGCGACGCTGGTGACCGTGCAGACCGGCCCGGCCGGCAAGCAGGTCAACCGCCTCTATATCGAGGACGGCTCGTCGATCGACCGCGAGCTCTATCTGTCGGCGCTGGTCGACCGCAAGGCGAGCCGGGTGTCGTTCGTGCTGTCGACCGAAGGCGGCGTCAACATCGAGGACGTCGCCCACAAGACGCCGGAAAAGATCCATAGCTTCTCGATCGATCCGGCGACGGGCGTGATGCCGCACCACGGCCGCACGGCGGCGCGCGCGCTGGGTTTGTCCGGCGAACTTGCCAAGCAGGCGGGGGCGCTGATCGCCAAGCTCTATGCGGCCTTCGTCGCCAAAGACATGTCGATGCTGGAGATCAACCCGCTGATCGTCACCACCGACGGCCAGCTTCGGGTGCTCGACGCCAAGGTCGCCTTCGACGACAATGCGCTCTATCGCCACGCCGACATCGTCGCGCTGCGCGACGAGAGCGAGGAGGACGCCAAGGAGATCGAG
>PLRT01000114.1 GCA_003164915.1 Hyphomicrobiales bacterium
GCCCGCTTCTTCGCTGAGAAGCTGGCGACCGCGGCGCCCGGCCTTGCCCAGTCCATTCAGTCCGGCGCCGCGCCGCTCGCCGGCTGCGACGCCATCCTCGCGGAGTCCGCATGAGCGAATTTGTCAAAGTCGAGCGCGACGGCGCGGTCCTCGTCGTCACGCTGGCGCGCGCCGAGAAGAAGAACGCCCTAACCGGCGCGATGTACGAGGCGCTGACCGCCGCTCTCGCCGAGGCGAGCGCGGACGACGCGATCGGCGTCGTGCTGATCGAAGGAAGCGGCGGCGTCTTTTCGGCCGGCAACGACATCGGCGATTTTCTCGCCTTCGCGATGAAGCGGGGCGCCGAGATGAAGGATGCGCCCGGCGTACGTTTCATCTACGCGCTGGCGGCCTTCGCCAAACCGCTGGTCGCCGCGGTCGACGGCCACGCCATTGGCCTCGGCGCGACGCTGTGCCTCCATTGCGATCTCGTCTACGCCAGCCCCGCCGCGCGCTTTCACATGCCGTTCGTCGATCTCGGTCTGGTGCCCGAGGCGGGCTCGTCGCTGCTCGTCCCGCAGCGCTTGGGTCGGGCGCGCGCGAGCCAATATCTGCTGCTCGGCGAGTCGTTCGACGCCGAGGTGGCGCGCGCCGACGGTCTGGTCAACACCGTCGTCGACGCAGCTTCGCTGCACGCTCATGCGCTGGCCAAGGCCAAGGCCCTCGCCGCCAAGCCGCGTCAGGCGCTGCTCGCCACGCGCCGGCTGCTGCGCGGCGATCCGGCGGCGCTGACGGCGCGCATGGGCGAGGAAGTCGACCTCTTCACCGCCGGCCTGAAGTCGCCCGAGGCGCGCGCCGCCTTCATGGCGTTCATGCAGCGATCCAAGGGCTAGCCGCACCGCGCGCCGCCATATCCGCGTCATGTGCGGCCAGTCACTACCGTCGCCGCCTGGGGGCCCGAATCAATCGCGGATCAAGTCCGGGGACGGGCGTGACGAGCAGTGGGCGCGGACGGTCGTCGCGCCCTCACGCCGCGACCAGTTCGCCCTTGAGCGCCTTGGCGATCAGCGCGCGCGTCTCTTCGATCCCGTAGAGCGCGACGAACGAACCGAAGCGCGGCCCGCGCTCATCGCCCAGCAGCACCGCGTAGAGCATGGCGAAGAACTCGCTCGACACGCCGGGCCGCTCGGGCGTGGCGCCCTTGGCGTTGAGGTCCTGGTAGCGCGGGATCGCGCGGCCGATGTCGTAGAGCGCGTGCTGGATCTCTTCCGCGCTCGCGCCGGCCGGCAGCGCGGCGAGCTTGGCCGAGACCGACTCGAGCGCGGCGCGCTCGATTTCGTCGCCTGCGCGATAGCGCTTCTTCGGCGCGACGAAATCGCGGAAATAGGCGACCGCGTAGCGCACGAGCCTGTCGAGCCGCGGATAGGTCTCAGGCGTCGCGCTCGGGGCATAGCGGCGCAGGAAGCCCCACAGCACGGCCGGACTGTCGCTGTTGGCGACTGCGGCGAGGTTGAGCAGCATGGCGAAGGAGACGGTCGTCTGCCCCTCCGCGCCGTGTTCGAGCGTTTCGGCCGCCGGCGGTTCGCCGGAATGGATGTGCCAGGCGGGATTGCCGAGCCGCTCTTTCCATTCCTGGCGCGGATAGGTTTCGAGGAAGCCGAGATAATCGTCGACGGTGCGCGGGATGACGTCGAAATAGAGCCGCTTGGCCGCGCTCGGCCTCTGGTACATGAACAGCGACAAGCTCTCGGGGCTGGCGTAGGTCAGCCATTCGTCGATCGTCAGGCCGTTGCCCTTCGACTTGGAGATCTTCTGCCCCTTCTCGTCGAGGAACAGCTCGTAGTTGAAGCCGTCGGGCGGGGTCCCGCCCAGCGCGCGCACGATCTGTGAAGAGAGCTTGACCGAGTCGATCAGGTCCTTGCCGGACATCTCGTAGTCGACGCCGAGGGCGTACCAGCGCATCGCCCAGTCCGGCTTCCACTGCAGCTTGCAAGCGCCGCCGGTGACCGGCGTCTCGAATTCCTCGTCCGTCGCCGGGTCGCGCCAGCGGATCGTACCGGCCTCGGCGTCGTAGCCGGCGAGCGGAACCTGCATGACGATTCGCGTGCGCGGATGGATCGGCAGGAACGGTGAATAGGTCGCGGCGCGCTCTTCGCGCAAACTCGGCAGCATGATCTTCTGCACGGCGTCGAAGCGCTCGAGCATGTGCAGCAGCGCCGCGTCGAAACGGCCGGACTTGTAATAGGCGGTCGAGGAGGCGAATTCGTAGTCGAAGCCGAAGCTGTCGAGGAAGCCCCGCAGCCGCGCGTTGTTGTGGGCGGCGAAGCTGTCGAATTCGCCGAACGGGTCGGGCACCTCGGTCAGCGGCTTGCCGAGATTGGCCTGGATCCGTTCGCGATTGGGGATGTTGTCGGGCGTCTTGCGCAGGCCGTCCATGTCGTCGGAGAAGGCGAGGAGCCGCGTCGCGATCGCGTCGTCGGTCAGAACGCGGAAGGCGTGGCGAACCATGGTCGTTCGCGCCACCTCGCCGAAGGTGCCGATATGCGGCAGCCCCGACGGGCCGTAGCCGGTTTCGAACAGCACGCTCTTCTGGCCGGTGCGCTTGACCCGCTGGATCAGCTTGCGCGCCTCCTCGAACGGCCAGGCCTTGGAGACCTCGGCGGCCTCGCGCAGGGCTGCTTGCGACATCAAACCAATACCTTCGTCCGACCGGCGCGCCAGCAGCGCGAGCGGCGCAAATTAGGAAAGCGGCGAGCCAAGTCAATCATTAAGCCGCGAATTCGTTAGCTGCGCCCGAGCGCCAGCCGGTCCGGACGAGGGCCGGTCCGACCAAAGCGGCGCTGGCCAAGCCGCGGCTTTGCGCCCTATGAGGGCTTGGCAGGACAGCCGCCGCCGGCGCGCCAGGGAGAACGCAGGGTCATGGCCGACCACAAGACCGCTTTCCAATGGGACGATCCGTTCCGTCTCGCCGACCAGCTCTCCGAGGAGGAAACGCTGGTCGTGGCGACGGCGCGCGCCTACGCCCAGGAGAAGCTGCTGCCGCGGGCGATCGAAGCCTACGCGCATGAGACCAGCGATCCGGCGATCTTCGCCGAGATGGGCGCGCTCGGTCTGCTCGGCGCCACCATCCCCGAGGAATACGGCGGCGCCGGCGCGTCCTACGTCGCCTACGGGTTGATCGCGCGCGAGGTCGAGCGGGTCGACAGCGGCTATCGCTCGATGATGAGCGTGCAGTCGTCGCTGGTCATGCACCCGATCCACGCCTACGGAACCGAGGCGCAGAGGCGCAAATACCTGCCCAGGCTGGCGCGCGGCGAAGCGATCGGCTGCTTTGGCCTGACCGAGCCCGACGCCGGCTCCGACCCCGGCGCGATGCGCACGCGCGCGGAGACGATCGACGGCGGCTACCGCCTCACCGGCGCGAAGACCTGGATCTCCAACGCGCCGATCGCCGACGTCTTCGTCGTGTGGGCGAAGTCGGACGCGCACGACGGCGCGATCAAGGGCTTCGTGCTCGACAAGGGCCTCGAGGGCCTGACGGCGCCGAAGATCGAGGGCAAGCTGTCGCTGCGCGCCTCGATCACCGGCGAGATCGTGCTCGACGCTGTCGAGGTCGGCGAGGAGGCGCTGCTGCCCGGCGTCGCCGGCCTCAAGGGGCCGTTCGGCTGCCTCAATCGCGCGCGCTACGGCATCGCCTGGGGGGCGATGGGCGCCGCCGAAGATTGCTGGTCGCGCGCGCGCCAGTATGGACTCGACCGCAAGCAGTTCGGCCGGCCGCTCGCCCAGACGCAATTGTTCCAGAAGAAGCTCGCCGACATGCAGACCGAGATCGCCCTCGGCCTGCAGGCGGCTTTGCGCGTCGGCCGGCTGTTCGACCAGGGCAAGGCCGCGCCGGAAATGATCTCGCTGATCAAGCGCAACAATTGCGGCAAGGCGCTCGACGTCGCGCGGCTGGCGCGCGACATGCACGGCGGCAACGGCATCCATGGCGAATTCCACGTGATGCGCCACCTGCAGAATCTCGAGACGGTCAACACCTACGAAGGCACGCACGACATCCACGCGCTGATCCTCGGCCGGGCGATGACCGGCCTGCAGGCGTTCTTCTGAACAGTGTCGCGATGTGTCGGAATCCAGCAAGTCGTCATGGCCGGGCTTGACCCGGCCATCCAACCCGGGACTCAACCCAGAGATCGCGGGTGATTCCTCGAATGTCAGCCTGGATGGCCGGGTCAAGCCCGGCCATGACGTCGGATTGGGCTGCATGACGCGCAAAAGAGGCAGGAAGTGATGACAATCGACAAGCCGCTGGCGGGCGTCAAGGTGCTGGAGCTGGCGCGCATTCTCGCCGGGCCGTGGTGCGGCCAGTTGCTGGCCGATCTCGGCGCCGAGGTGGTCAAGGTCGAGCGACCCGAGGTCGGCGACGACACCCGCGCCTGGGGCCCGCCGTTCGTCGTCGACGCCAAGGGCGAGGCGTGGGGCGCGGCCTACTATCATTGTTGCAATCGCGGCAAGCGTTCGCTGGCGATCGATTTCGAAAGCGAGGACGGCCGCGCGACGATCCGCCGCCTCGCCGGCGAATGCGACGTCGTGATCGAGAACTTCAAGGTCGGCGGGCTGAAGAAGTTCGGCCTCGACGCCGTGAGCCTGCGCGCCGCTTTCCCGCGTCTGGTCTATTGCTCGATCTCCGGCTTCGGCCAGGACGGCCCGTACGCCGAGCGGGCGGGCTACGACTACATCATCCAGGGGATGAGCGGCCTGATGGACATCACCGGCGAGCCGGAGCGCGAGCCGCAGAAGGTCGGCGTCGCGGTGGTCGATCTGTTCACCGGCGTCTATGCCTCGACCGCGATCCTCGCCGCGCTGAGACAGCGCGATCGCGACGGAACCGGCGCGCACATCGACATGGCGCTGATGGACTGCGCCGTCGCCATGCTCGCCAACCAGGCGATGAACTATCTCGTCTCCGGCCGCTCGCCGACGCGGCTCGGCAACGCTCATCCCAATATCGCGCCCTACCAGCTGTTCGCTGCCGCCGACGGCCACGTGATCGTCGCGGTCGGCAACGACCGGCAATTCCAGAATCTCTGCCGCGCGATCGGCGCGGCGGCGGCCGGCGCCGAACCCGATTTCGCCACCAACCCGCTGCGCGTCGCCCATCGCGCGCGGCTGGTCGAGGCGCTCGCGCCATCGCTGGCGAAGTTCAGCCGCGCCGTGCTTCTGGCCAAGCTCGAAGCCGCGGGCGTTCCGGCCGGGCCGATCAACCGGATCGAGGACGTCTTTGCCGATCCGCAGGTGATCCATCGCGGCCTGAAGCTCGCGCTGGTCGGCGACGACGGCGCCGAGGTCGCCGGGGTCGCCTCGCCGATCGTCATCGACGGCGTGCGGATGGTCTCGCAGCGGCCGAGTCCACGGCTGGGCGAGATGAAGCGGTAGCGCGCATTGGAGTCGGCTCCTCCACGCGTCACACTTCTCGACGCCTGCGGCCAATCGCCTAGCCCCTCACCCAGCCTCTCCCCGCAAGCG
>PLRT01000279.1:0-4727 GCA_003164915.1 Hyphomicrobiales bacterium
AGCTCGTCGGTTATTGGCGGCACCAATACGACTGGGCCGGACGTCGCGACGCCTTGAACCGCCTGCCCCAGTTTCGGGCGACCATCGACGGCTATGGGCTGCACTTCCTGCGCTACAGCGGGCGGGGCCCGAACCCCGTGCCCCTGCTCCTCATGAACGGCTGGCCGTCGAGCTTCGTCGAGTATCAGCGCCTGGCTGTCCTGCTATCGCAGGGCGAGCCGTCGTTCGAGGTGGTGATCCCCACCCAGCCGGGCTTTGGCTTTTCTGATCGTCAGACCCTGCCCCATCAGCTCGAGCCATCGGATCTTTATCCCAAGCTGATGACCGCACTCGGCCATGATCGGTTCGTGGTCTCGGGAACCGATATCGGCTCGGGCGTGGCGACGCGGATCGCCCTGCACTACCCGGACCGCGTGATCGCAGCTCACGTGGCGAGCGTCGCGACCAAGCCCCGAGCGCCGGACGATTCGCCACCAACCGCCGCGGAGCGGGACTTCGAGGCGCGGGCGGCGATCTGGGCTCGAGATGAGGGCGGTTATCAGGCGATTCAGAGCTCCAAGCCACAGACCTTGGCCTTTGCCTTGGCCGACTCGCCTGCGGGACTGGCAAGCTGGATCGTCGAGAAGTTTCGCGGCTGGTCCGACTGTGATGGCGACGTCTTCTCGGTGTTTCCCCCGGAAGTCCTGATCGACAACCTGATGATCTATTGGACGACGAACACCATCGGCTCGTCGGTGCGATACTACTACGAAGCCACCCATCTGCGACCAAAGATACAAGTGGCCGACTTCGTGCGCCCGCCGACAGCGGTCGCGATGTGGCCGAAAGATATCGCGCTGGCGCCGCGCGAGCTGGCTGCCCGGCTCTACAATGTGCAGCGCTATACCGTCTTTCCAAAGGGCGGCCATTTTCCGGCCTGGGAGCAGCCCGACCTCTACGCGGATGACCTGCGACAGTTCGCAAGGACGATCCGAAGTTGACGCGTCCAGGCTAAGTGTTCGGCAGCCACCAGCCCGCGCGGCACCGCGGAGTCACGGCAGGCGAGCCCCGTGTTCGTCCAGCATGGCGTTCCACCAGCGGGGCGCCGGTAAGAGGGAGCACCGCATATGATGAAGATCGCCGTGCTCGGAGCGACCGGCCGAACGGGCGGCCTCGTCGTTGAGCAGGCGCTCAAGCGAGGCCATCGCGTCGTCGCCTACGTCCGACGCGCCGGCGCTTTGCAGGCGAGCGAAGGACTGCGGATGGAGGTGGGCGAGCTGATCGATACGGAGCGTCTGCAATCGGCGTTGAGCGACGTGGACGCGGTCATCTGTTGCCTCGGAACCCATCGGCACAAGCCGGTCGATCTGATGCGAACAAACCTGCCGCTCATCGTCCTGGCCATGAAGCGCACCGGCCGCACTCGGCTGATACTTCTCTCGGCCTACGGCGTTGGAGAAACGGCGAAGACGGCCTCGCTCATTGCGAGGATCCTCTACAAAACGATGTTCCGTTCGATTTTTCACGACAAGGAGCATTCCGAAGCCGGACTAGCGAAATCGGGCCTCGACTGGACTGCGATCTATCCGGTGGGGCTGACGGACGGCCCGTTGATTGAGGCGGTAGAGGTGCACCCCACGAACGAGGTGAAGACGGTCAAGGGCCTGCCGTTGGTTTCCCGCGCCAACGTCGCCAAGGCGCTGCTTGATGCGGTCGAGGACAGACGAACTATTGGGCGGAGGTTGCTTGTCACCAGCACGGGTTCTGTGCGCTGACCCGACCGCACTGGGAGAAGGCGCATATGACGTTCCCAAGGCCATGTGGGCGGATTTGATTAAGATGAAGGGGCAGACGCAGAGCGAGTTGATCGCCCTTGACCCTGTCCGCATATGCGGCCGAGATTGAGCGCGCCGCGAGCGACGGACAACTTGAGAAGCCATGAGCACGACGACCAAGAGTGCGCGCAATCACCCATCGAGCCCGGCCAGCGCCGCATTGGGCGCCTTCCTTCGCGCCATGCGTTCGCGAACCCAACCCGGATCGGTCGGCTTCTCATCCGTTGGTCAGCGGCGGGTGCCCGGCCTGCGGCGGGAAGAGGTGGCGCAACTCGCCGGCGTCGGGGTCGCCTGGTACACTTGGCTTGAGCAAGGACGCGACGTCAACGTGTCGAGCGACGTCCTGGAGCGGCTGCATACCGCGCTAGCGCTCTCGACAGCCGAACGAGAACATCTGTTCGCTCTCGCCCACAACCGGCCGCCGCCGAACGTCGGCTTCGATGGCGGGGTGATCTCGAAGGCGTCGGTAGCGTTGCTCGGCAGGATGGCGGATGCGGCGTACATCGCCAACAGGCGGTGGGACGTGCTCGCTTGGAACGGCGCCGCCGCAGACCTGTTCGCCGACCTCGCGAGCGCACAGGGTCGCCAGCCCAACATGATCCGGTTCCTGTTTACTTCGCCCATCCTGCGGGCGCTGCACGTCGATTGGGAGACAGACGCGCGCGTCAGTCTCGAAAAGTTCAGGATGGACTTCTGGCGCCACAGGAACGAGCGCTCCTTCACCGATCTGGTGAGCGAGCTGGAGACGGCGAGCCCGGAGTTCCGGCGATGGTGGGACAGCCCGTTCGTCCATCCGACCGGCGATGGCGTGAAGACCTTCCGATCGAAAGATGGCAAAGCGGTCGAGTATAGCTACAGCGTGCTTGCCCTTTCGGATAACCAGAGTCAGCGGCTGGTCGTGTTCATGCCGCTGAGACAAGCGCATCCGAAGAACGGCGTGACCTACGCCGTACAGGCGAACGGCGACGGTTCGGCATAGAGGTCCAAATCCGTCCACGCCTACAGATTTCGTAAAGCTCCTAGAGTCCGTTTTGAAAATTGCGGATGAGCGTTTCGGCGGATGAGGTTGCGGCACATGGCGACGAAGAGCTCCACATCTTCGCGCGGCATGAGCCAACTCACTCCTCGGGGAGCCAATCCTTGACTTCCGCCCGCTGGATCAGGCCGTGCTGCCCCGCAAGCGGGGCGCCGGAAGTTCACGCGGCTCAAACGACTAGCCTCCTGTCGGACGACCGCCTCGCGGCGTAGGCACACGGGCCGACGGTTCCTGACGCAATCTCGCGCAGATTCCAACCGTTTGACCGGCAAACAGCAATCTCGGGGCCAAAAGACACAGCGTCGCCAATGAACCGGAGCAACTGGCGCCCCTACGACGGGTGCGGTGGGCTCACGTCTCGTATCGGTCGGCAGGCAAGCCGTCAGGCGAACCCCCAATTGTCCGCCAAATGGTAGTCGCGGACTTCGCAATGGCCGCGGCATCGCGTCACCCACCTCTGGGTTAGGCAATCCCTTGACATATTCCCTTTCATGAGTAAGATTTTTCTTACGCATGAAAGGTATGGCCTGATGACGGTGATGTCTGGTGACCGCATGCTGCTGATATTAACGGCGCTGGCGAGCCCGCACAGGCTCCGTATCGTTGAGCGGCTGCATTCGGGCGGTCGGAATTACATCAGCCAGCTCGCTCGCGAAGTCGGCCTGAGCCGGCCACTCTTGCATCTTCATCTTCGCAAACTCGAAGACGCTGGGCTCGTTACCAGCCGGTTCGAACTCTCGAACGAAGGCAAGGCTCTGAATGTCTTCGAGCTGGCGGCCTTTGCCGTGGAGCTTACGCCGTCGTCAATCGCATCCGCCGTCCGCGCAATCACAGCGCAATCCAAAAACCCGCAGATGGAGAACAACCAGCCATGACGGAGCACTCGATAGCTTTTTTCTTACTGACAGTCCTCGCGTTGGCAATCGTACTGATCATCTTCGGCATGAAATATTTCTCGGCCGGTCGGATCGCTCGCCTGCGTGCGGCCAGCGACATCCCTTACAAAGACTTCATGGAGAAGCTGATCGCAGCGCAGTCGACAAACGCGTCCGCGCTCGCTGCGGTCCAGGCCGATCTCTCCGAAATCAAAACCGCCGTGAACTCGATGGCGCATCTGCTTAAGGAAGTGCAGTGATGCCAGCGACCGAGGAGACGCTCCTCACTTCGCGTGATCCTTTGACAGTGCAAATCCTGCTGTTCGACGGGTTCGACCTGCTTGACGCCCTTGGGCCCTACGAGGTCTTTCAAGCCGCCAAGATGTTTTTGAACGGCGAAATGTGTGTGGACCTCGTTTCAACTGGGGGCGCACGAAGCGTCAAAAGCGGCCTTGGCGGCCTCGAAATAGCGACAAATGGCCCGCCGGACCTGACAGCGGCAAATATTTTGCTTGTTCCCGGCGCTGCCGGTTCGCTGGACTCAGACGACGAAGGCAGCGTCCCGGCCCTGCTCGCACGGGAGGCGAACGGTCCGATCATTGGGGTCGTCCGTGACGCGATGGAGCGCGGCGATGTCACGGTCGCCGCGGTCTGCGGCGGTTCGCTGATATTGGCGATGGGCGGCCTGGTCGGCTCTCGACCCGCAGTAACGCATCGCTTGGGAATGGAGGCCCTTGCGGCGACAGGCGCGACTCCAATCGCGGCACGGGTCGTGGATGACGGACGACTCGTCACTGCTGGGGGAGTAACCTCCGGCATCGACCTCGCTCTACATCTTGTTGAGCGGGAGGTCGGCCCGTGTGTTGCGCACGCGATCGAGGCGCTGTTCGAACATGAAAGGCGCGGCACGGTCTGGCGCGGCGTCGGGCCAAAGCCCTTCGAGAGAGCGCTCGCTTCTGAACCCGAAGTCCCGCCCATGATCCAGCATCCTGCTGGCACGCC
>PLRT01000279.1:4761-22022 GCA_003164915.1 Hyphomicrobiales bacterium
GGCGACCGACTCTCATGGGTGCAGAGAGTTCAGCGGCCGATGCGTCTGACTCTGAAGTTCGACGTCATCGTGACGGGCGATGAACTGAAGGGTTCTTCGAAGGCCGGGCTTTTGCCCGCTTCGCGAGTAGTCGGGCATCGACTGAGCCTCGACAGCGCTTAGACTCGGCTTTGGCAGCCCGCGAGAGGGACAGCGCCGCGGCGCTCTGTCATGATTCCAGCTCTCGACGTGGACAGAGCAGAGCCTTGGCCGGATGGCCAAGATGCGAAGAAGACCAAGCGCTACCCGTCTGACCTGACCGGCGAGGAATGGGCCGAGATACCGTAAGGCCGTGAGGCGGCGTAGGCTCTGAAAGCGTTCGACGCCGCAAGAGGTCAATTGGCGTTGCCCTTGGCTGGGTCAAGGATCGGTCGCGCCGCGTCGCCACGCACGTCCCTGGTGCTGGCGATCATAGGATGCATGGACGCCTTACCGACCCGCCCGGCGTCGCCTAGCTGAATGCCGACAGGAGCAACCAAAATGTCTCAAGCCATCCGCTTTGACCGGCTCGGCGGCCCCGAGGTTCTGCGCTTCGAGGAGATCGCCGATCGCCGGCCCGGCCCAGGCGAAGTCTCGCTCAAGATCGAGGCCGTCGGCCTCAACCGTGGCGAAAGCATGTACTATCGCGGCTTCTACATGGAGAAGCCCCAGTTGCCGTCCGGCTTGGGCTACGAGGCCGTCGGCGCCGTGACGGCTGTCGGCGCCGGTGTCGACGGATCTCTCGTCGGCCATCGCTTCGGCACCATCCCGGGCTACTCCATGAACCGGTATCCCGTTCTCGCCGAGACGGCCGTGGTGCCGGCGAGCGTCCTCGCCCCCTTCCCGGAATCGCTCTCCGCTGCAGAAGGCGCCGCCATCTGGATGCAGTACTGCACCGCCTACGGCGCGCTCGTGCCTTTCGGCAAGGTGTCGAGGGGCGACTTCGTCATTATCACCGCAGCCAGTTCGTCGGTCGGCCTGGCGGCGATCCAAATCGTCAAGGCGCAGGGCGGAACTTCCATCGCCACCACGCGCACCGCCGCCAAGAAGGAGCCGTTGCTTGCCCTCGGCGCCGACCATGTGATCGTCACGAACGACGAAGACCTTGTGGCGCGCGTTGCAGAGATTACCGGCGGCAAGGGCGCGCGCATCGTCTTCGATCCGATCGGCGGCGACGGCGTCAATGCGCTCGCACAGGCTACGGCGAACGGCGGCGCCATCTTCCTCTACGGCATGCTGTCGGGCCAGCCGACGCCGTTTCCCTTGTCAGTCTTCGGGCGCCGGATCGCCATGTACGGCTACACCTTCGGTGAACTGCGGGACACGCCCGACTGGGAGGCTATGAAGCGCTTCATCTACGACCGTCTCGCCGACGGCTCATTCAGGCCGGAGATCGCGCGCGTCTTCCCCTTCGCGGAGACCGTCGAGGCCTACAGGTATCTCGAGAGCAATGAGCAAGTCGGCAAAGTGGTCATCACTCTGTGAACCCCACGCGGCCACCCCGTCATGCAGGCGTCGCCGCCCCGCGCGCCTTATTGGAGCCAGATCATGAAAGCCTACCGTTACACGAACGCTTCAGGCGCCGGCGCGATCACGCTGGGCGAGGCGAACCTGCCGGAGCCTGGCCCGGGCGAGGTTCGCGTCCGCATTGAGGCGACGAGCGTCAACAGCCGCGATCTGCTGATGCTTGCCGCGGCGGGTCGCGGCGAGATGAAGGAGCGCATCCCCCTCTCGGACGGGGCGGGCGTGGTCGAGGCGGTCGGAGCGGGGGCGCGGCGCTGGGCGGTCGGCTCGCGGGTGACAACGTCCTTCTTCCGCGACTGGATCGCCGGCCCCTTCCGGACAAGCTACGCCAAATCGAGCTTAGGCGGGATCGTGACAGACGGCGTGCTGGCGGAATATGTCGTGCTTCCGGAGGCGGCGGTGGTCGCCATCCCGGAGCACCTCTCCTTCGCGGAGGCGGCTTGCCTGCCGTGTGCGGCCCTGACGGCGTGGAACGGGCTTGTGGCGCGAGCCGGCCTGAAAGCCGGCGATACGCTCCTGGTCCAGGGCACGGGCGGCGTGGCGCTGTTTGGGCTCCAGTTCGCCGTGGCGCTGGGGGCCGAGGCGATCGTGCTCTCCTCCTCGGACGACAAGCTCGCGCGGGCGAAAGCGATGGGCGCGTCGATGCTGATCAACTATCGCGAGCGGCCGGACTGGGACGCTGCGGTGATGGAGGCGACGGCAGGTCGCGGCGCGAGCCATATCCTGGAGCTCGGCGGCCAAGACACCTACGACCGTTCGGTGCGTTCGGTGGCCACCGGCGGCACGATCGTCCAGGTCGGCGTGCTCTCGGGCTTCGACCCCACGCCGCACCTCCGGCGGCTGATGTGGGAAAACGCCAGCATCGTTGGATTGACGGTCGGCTCCGCCGATCATCTCGCGGCCGTTTCAAAGTTCATCGCGGAGCACGCGCTTCACCCCGTGATCGATTCGACTTTCGCATTCGACGAGGCGCCCCAGGCGCTCGAACGCCTGCGCAGCGGGGCGCACTTCGGCAAGGTCGTGATCGGCTGACGATAGGTCAGCTTGCGGCGAGGAGCTCGATTCCGTTGTGACGCACGAACCGTTGGTAGGCATCGTCGGACTGGGCGGGATCGGAAGCGCGGTGGCGGGACAGGTGCTTGCCTCGGGGCGACCGATGATTGGCTGGGCGCGGCGGACCGAGAGCTTAGAGGCGTTCGCCGCGCGCGGCGGCCGCGTGGCGGGGTCGCTCGCCGAATTGGGCGTGGCCGAGGTCGTGATCTCAGTCGTGTTCGACGACGAGGCCGTCCGCGACATCGCGTTTGGAACCGCCGGCCTGATCGACGCCATGGCGCCGGGGGCCGTCCACGTCGCGATGGAAACGACGTCGCCTCGCCTCGCGCGCGCGCTCTACGAAGCGCACGCGGCGCGCGGCCAGCGGTTCCTCGCGGCGCCGGTGTTCGGCCGGCCCGAGGCGGCCGCCAGGGGCGAACTGGCGATCATGTGCTCGGGCCCCGAAGAGACATTCCGCGCAATGGACGCGATCCTTTCCGCCGCCGGCGAAACGCGCTGGATCGGCCCGGAACCGGAGCAGGCGATGCTGGTCAAGCTGATCGGCAATCATATGATCCTGACGATGGCTGAGCTGCTGGCCGAGGCTTTCGCCTTCCTGCGCGCCGGCGGCGTCGGCGCGCAGGACGCGAAGTCGGCGCTGATGGACGAACTGATGCCGCGCGTCTTCGCCGGCTATGCGCGGCGTCTGACCGACGAGCCGAGTGCGCCCCGACCAGCGGGCAGCGCGATCGGCCGAAAAGACAACGCACTCGTCATCGAAGCGGCCCGTGCGCTGGGCGTCGACCTCGCGCTCGCCCGCTGCGTCGCGCACATGAACGACGTTGCATGTCAATTCTAGCAAGACGCGCGAGCGTGCCCTGCCCTTGCGATTTTCCTCTACGGGCAATTTTAAGTAGTGTCGGGCCTTCAAGAGGACCGACAGATCAGGCGAGCCCGTTCACGCGAGCGCAGGTCATCGGCGTTATTCACGAACACGAGGTCGGGGCAAAGAAGGCCGATCTGGCGCGCTAGCACGGCGTCTGGGAAGCGGCGATCGATAATTGGAAGGCCAGGTAAGAGCGGATGGGTGTGCCGATTTCTGCGCGCATAAATCGTCTGCCCGGCACGGCCTCGCTATGGAAGCTGGTCGCGCAGATCTCAATGGGTGGGTGGTTCGAACTCTACGATCTGCTCTTTACGGGCTACATTGCGTCGGGGCTAACCAAGAGCGGCCTGCTGATCAGCGCGACGCAGGGAACTCTCGAATTCAACAGCGTCGGGGCCTTTATCGCGGCCACTTTCGCCGGGCTGTTCGTCGGCAGTCTGTTCTTCGGCTTCCTGTCCGACAAATTCGGTCGACGGTTCGTCTTCACGTACGCCCTGTTGTGGTACTCCATCTCGACAGCGATTATGGCCTGCCAGCATAGCGCAGATGGCTTGCTGTTCTGGCGCTTCATCGCCGGCATCGGGGTCGGCGTCGAGTTCATCACCATCGATTGCTACCTTGCCGAGTTGATGCCGGTCCGCATGCGCGGCCGCGCTTTCGCTTTCAATCAAGCGATGATGTTCAGCGCGGTGCCCATCGTCGCTCTGCTTGCCTGGCGGCTCGTTCCGAACGCGCCGTTCGGGATCGAAGGTTGGCGTTGGGTTGTGCTACTTGGCTCAGCTGGAGCGGTGCTCGTCTGGTTCATCCGGCGGGGCATTCCCGAGAGCCCGCTTTGGCTCGCGCGGCAGGGTCGAGAGTTGGAAGCGGACCGAATCGTCGCAGATATGGAGGCGAACGCTATTCGCGCGCAGGGCCGCCCTCTTCCCGACCCAGAACCTGCGGTCGTTCCTTTGCAAGACATCGGCGCCGCGCTATCTGACGTCTTTCGACCGCCCTATCGCGCGCGCGTGATCGTGCTCGTCGTGTTCAACGCCTGCCAGGTCATTGGTTATTACGGCTTTGCCAACTGGGTGCCCGCCTTGCTGCTGGCGAACGGCGTCGGGGTGACCAAGAGCCTTGGCTATTCCGCGGCGATCGCAATCGCCAACCCGATCGGCCCGTTCATCGCTTTGAGTTTCGCGGATCGGGTGGATCGCAAATGGATCATCGTTGGATCGGCGCTCGTCGTCGCCATCGTCGGCACCGTTTTCTCGCTGTTCAAAGAGCCAAGTTTGCTGATCTTTTGCGGAATTCTCATTACCCTCGCGAACACCATCCTGTCGTGTGTCTATCACGCCTATCAGGTTGAACTCTTCCCAACGACAATTCGGGCCCGTGCCGGAGGGATCAGCTACTCCTCCAGCCGGATCGCCGCCCTCTTCTCAGGTTTCCTGATTGCGGTCTTCCTCAAGAATTTCGGAACATTGGGAGCCTTCGGGCTCATCTCCGCCTGCATGATCGCCGTCATGTTCGTAATTGGGATCTTCGGACCTTCGGGAAAGAGCTTGGCAGCAGACGCAAGCCACTGAGCGGCGCAGCACTTGGATATTGAGACTGGTCACGTCGGTACGGCGGGAACTTCGGACCAGCTAAGACGTTCTCAGAGTCGAACATCTTTGTTCGGCGGCGAAGAGATGCTGTGTCGCTGGAGCTGTCTCCGCGCCGGCTCAATCATCGCGGTCGCTTTAAGCTAGCCCATCGACCGAGCATTCGGCGAGCGACCACTTCAGAGGCAGAGCGCCAAGAAGGGAAAAGACATGCGTCTCACACGCGAGGAACTCGTGGCCCGTTTGATCAAGGCGGGCGAACTTGAGGTTATCGGTGGCGATCAAGGTGAGACCGATAGCTACTTCGATACCGAGCGGTTCCGTTTCCACGGACCCGACGGCTTTGAGGCGGACTACGGCGGGCTCACCAACTACTTCAAGTCCATACGCGAAGCGTTCGAGGATCGTTCGATCCGCCGGGGCATCATTGTCGTAGAAGGTAATTCGGTTGCCTGCCAGACGTGGATCGAGGGAAAATTTGCCCGTGAATTTACGCGGTCGCCGGCCGGCCTCCTGCCCCCGACCGGACAGCGCGTCGTGTGGGATCTGTCGAACATCTTTCGCTTCGACGATGGAGGTCGTCTGGTCGAGGAATGGGTGCGGAGCGATTACCGGAGCTTCCTTCGCCAGCTTGGAGCGGAGGGGCGGTAGGGGGAGCCCATCAAATCGGGCGCCGCAGCCACAACTTCACTGGCCGCGCAAAACGCCGCCGGGTCCTATCGATGGCGCTCTGCTCCCCGTCCCTTGTTCCTTTCGGCGGCAGCGCAGCCTTCGCGTCGCGCGGCCAATTCGGCGTTGATCCGCGCCTTCAAAACGTTCGAGGGTTTGAAGACCATCACCAGGCGCAGTAAAATCGGAACTTCGACGCCGGTCTTCGGGTTGCGGCCGATGCGCTGGCCTTTCGAGCGCACAACGAAAGCCCCTGAAGGACGACAACTTGACCGCTTCGCCGCGCGCTGCGGCGTCACAAATTTCGTCGAGGACGGCCTGGACAAGTGCCGCAGATTCCGTGCGCGAAAGACCGACCCGGCGATAAGCGACCTCGGAGAGGTCGGCGCGCGTCACGGTCCGACCATTGGCTCGGTCGGTCTTGGCTCCGGACATGGTTCCCCCAACACGTTCTCGCGGCGACAAAGGATTCGGCGTCCCACGCACGGTCGACGGGCCGCTCCGAGGAGACGGCAGACGCCTTGATCAGTGGTCGAAGTTAAATTAGAGCCCCGGAAAGAAACGTCATTTGCGTGAGGCGGCGCAGGAGGCTGACGCTCCAACCATATATCGTCAGACCTTTGGCGCGACTCTCGCAGGACTTCGAACCCTATGGCGCTCCGCCTCCTCGTCGTCGATGAGAGCACGCCGGCCGACCGCGAATCCTATCGCGCCGCGTTGGGCAAGATCGCGAGCCAATCCTACGCAGCGACCTTGACGAAGCTGGCGCCATCGAACTGCCTCTACCAGCCGAGCGGCTCTGCTGATAGACATTGGGAATGTTGAAGCTCTCCTGCCTCTGCGGCCGAGTCCGTATCGAAATCCCAAAGCGACCGGACTTCATCAACGAGTGCAACTGCACGCTCTGTAGCAAGTCGGGCGCCCGCTGGGCCTATTTCCAGCCGTCGGAAGTCAGCGTCGTGGGAACGACGAAGGGATATAGCCGGGAAGACAAGGAAGACCCGGCTGCAGAAATCCACTTCTGCGCAAATTGTGGTTCAACGACACATTTTATTTTGACCGCAAGCGCCGTATCGAAATTCGGGAACGGCCAGATGGGCGTCAATATGCGCCTCGCGGATGAGAAGGACCTCGTCGGAATAGAGTTGCGCTATCCTGACGGACGAACTTGGCCTGGCAAGGGCGCCTTCGGCTATGTGCAAGAGGCTCGGATTATTGGCAGATGAGCGCCTGTCTATCGACCTTATGCAGTGCAGCTTACGCGAGGTGAATTGCGGCGTTCCCCCCTCCTGAGTAACCGCTGCTTTCAGGCCACGGCCTTGAGCGGTTCGGGGCTGACGTAGGCTTACGCTCACCCAGGATCATAGACCGCTCCGGCTGAGAGCTTGGCGTCAGGCGCCTACAACAAGGTGACCACCACTTTGGCTGCAGACCCTGAATGAGCCCCCAGCAGCCAAACACGTCGACCGCGAACACCGTCTGAAGGGCGTCGAGATCGACGTCGAGCGCCGAACGGGTGTGGAAGTCGGGCATGGCGCTGGCGTTGTTCACCAGCACATCGAGATGATCGATCATGCCGGCGAGGCGAATGGCCGCATCGCCTATGCTCGACCGATCGGCCAGATCGAGGCTGAGCGCACTCGCGCTTAAGCCCGCGCCGCGGAGCCTCAAAGCGAGCTTGTCGGCCTGGGCTTCGTCCCTCGCGGCCAGGATGACGTGGTAATTCATCTCCGCAAGCTGGCGCGCGACAGCAAAGCCGAGGCCGAGGGGACGACTGACGCCGGTAATCAGCGCTGTAGGGGAGAGAGGGGAAGGATTTTGCATGAACGGCTCCTTTGTCGATGTTCGACCGGAGCGGTTCGTCGGTTTGAGGAGCCACACGGACGAACACTTGACGCCCAAGCGCCCGATGTTCGTCGTGGGGGTCATCTGCACGAAGCAGATGACCAGAGCTTCCATTCCTGGAAGGCCTTGGGCTTACCGAACCAAGGCTGCCTTTTCCGACAACGGCTGAAATGGCAGCTTAAGGGCACGATTGGCAAACAGGTAAGCCGAATGTGGCTAATGGCGAGATGACGGCTGGCTTTTCCAGAGGCGCGCACTGTGGCGTCGCGTTCCTGTGATCGGACAGTCACTCACAAAACACCACCGCCCGGATCTCAAGGGTGGGGCCAGTCGATCCGACGCAGAGCCCTTTTGAAAAGGGCCGCGTCGCATCATCAACGTCAGCTATCGCCACAAACCATCCCGAAACCGGGCTGTCCGTTGACCGCCCAAGACGGTCGGAAGCACTCGCCGAAACGGTGTCCGCTTTCGGAAGGCAACCAATAGTGGCTGACAGAGCTTCCGTCGTTCACCACCTCATGGGATCTTCACCGGAGCAGACGGGCGGCTCCGGGCGAATAGAAATGAAGGCGGACGTTCGATGGCGCGGGTCGAACGGAATCGTTCCAATCTTTGGCGATGCTCCCGCGCCCTCGAGACATGGCGGGAACGCGCCAATCGCCGCTCCTTCGCACCCGACTTGGCCGTTCAACCGATGGTCGCGCAGCCTCCGAAGCGGAGGTTGCAGCGAGGGCTCGGCTCGGCTGTCGCGGGGGCAACCCAGACTCGCCTTCGTCGATGGTTGTCGCCGACAATGGCTAGCCGACTCCCGACACGTCGATCGCAATCGAGCCTCTGCCCCGCACGGTGGAGATCGCGCCGCCTTCAACTGACACCGTTGCGCCCCGCGCGTTGTTCGCCGCGAGCCCCTTGGGAAGGCGCAGTGTCCAGGCAATGTCGGCGGAACTCGCGGTAACGTGCGCCGCTGCGCCGTCGCGACGGACGGTCAGGCGGAAGGCTTCCTTGCCGTCTGCGTTCGGAATCGAAGCGCTCGCCTCGGCGCCGTCATCGAGGCCATAAGCTGCGAAGACTGCCCCACTGGCGAAATCGTAGTCCGGCCGGTCGTCGCGGTCTCCCCAGGCGATGAGCGAATTGGGCCTCGCGTAGAGCGGCAGGCTCATGAAATTGTGCCTCTCCTTCAGCCACCGACCGCCTTGGACCACCTCGCCGGTCAAGATATGCGTCCACCTTCCATTCGGCAGGTAGAACGACACGTCGCCTTCTTCGCTGAACACGGGCGCGACGAGCAGCGACGGGCCGAGCATGTACTGGCGATCGAGCGACTCGCAGGCCGGATCGTCGGGGAATTCGAGCAGCATCGCCCGCATCATCGGCAATCCGCGCGCCGCCGCCTGCGTTGCGACGCCATAAAGATAGGGCATCAGCCGGCACTTCAGCTTGGTGAAGGCGCGCAGCACATCCACCGCCTCGTCGTCGTAGATCCACGGCACGCGATAGGAGGTGAAGCCATGCAGCCGACTGTGGCTCGACATCAAGCCGAAGGCGCACCAGCGTTTGTAGATGTGCGCCGGCGCGGTGTTCTGGAATCCGCCGATGTCGTGGCTCCAGAAGCCGAAACCCGAGAGACCGAGCGACAGACCGCCGCGCAGGCTTTCGGCCATCGATTCGTAGTTTGCGACGTTGTCGCCGCCCCAGTGCACCGGGAAACGCTGTCCGCCGACGGTGGCTGAGCGAGCGAAGACGACGGCCTCCCCCTCGCCCTTGAGGCGCTTCAACAGATCGAACACCAGTTGATTGTAGAGGAACGTGTAGTAGTTGTGCATCTTCTCCGGATCGGAGCCGTCGTGATAGACGACGTCGGTCGGGATGCGTTCGCCGAAGTCGGTCTTGAAGCAGTCGACCCCCTGCTCGACCAGACGCTCCAGGTGGCCCGCGTACCATGCGCAAGCGTCTGGATTGGTGAAGTCGACGTAGCCCATTCCCGATTGCCAATGGTCCCACTGCCAGACGCTTCCGTCATGCCGCTTCAGCAGATAGCCTTTGGCCTTGCCCACCTCGAACAGCCGCGACCGCTGGGCGATGTAGGGATTGATCCAGACGCAGATGTGCAGCCCCTTGGCCTTCAACCGGGCGAGCATGGCTTGCGGATCAGGGAAAGCGACGGGATCCCATTCGAAGTCGCACCAATGCTGGGCGCGCATCCAGAAACAGTCGAAATGGAAGACGTGCAGCGGGATGTCGCGCTCGCGCATGCCGTCGACAAAGCCGTTGACCGTCTTCTCGTCGTATTCGGTGGTGAACGAGGTGGTCAGCCACAGCCCGAACGACCATGCCGGCGGCAAAGCCGGGCGGCCGGTCAGCTGCGTGTAGCGGTCGAGCACGTCTTTCGGCGTCGGTCCGTCGATAAAGAAATAGGACAGCGACTCGCCTTCGACCGAGAAGCCGACCTTCGAGACGAACTCGGAGCCGACTTCGAAGGAGACCCGATCGGGCTGGTTGACCAGGACGCCCCAGCCCCGATTGGTCAGGAAGAAGGGGATGTTCTTGTAAGCCTGTTCGGTCGAGGTGCCACCGTCGCGATTCCAGATCTCGACTGACTGGCCGTTGCGCGTGAAGGCGGTGAAGCGCTCGCCGAGCCCATAGACCAGCTCGCCGACGCCGAGGTCGAGTCGCTCGAAGACATAGGTCTTGCGCTCTTCGGCGTTGACGGCGTAGCCGCCGGCGCCGAGCGCGCCGCCGGTGATGCGCTTGCCGGCGCGGTACACGTCGAGCCGCCAGTCGCCGCGCTTCTCGATGCGGACAGTGAGATCGCCGCTGGTCAAGCTGACGAAGTCGGCCTCGTCGACGATGAGCGGCTTGACCGCCGGATCGGGGAACAGTTCGAACGCCGGGCCGCGCCCAAGAGCGCCGCCGAAATGTTCGACGCTGACGCCAATAACGTTCGGCGCCGGCGACGACAGGCGGATGGTCAGATAGACGGTCTCCTGGTCCTCGAAACGGCTGCGGAAAGGACAAGACGAAGCGTCGATCAAGACCTCAGTCGCGGTCGCCCTGACGCCGAAAACATGATGCGGCGAAGCGACCTTCAAGCCATTTGCGGTTCGCCAGACGCCGTCGCTGAACTTCACCGATGCCTCCCAGGATCCCAATTCACGTTGCGGCTCATCGGTATCGAACCTGATTCCAGCGGTGTCCGATCAGCGACAGGATGATGATCAGCCCGTTGAAGAACTGGACATAGAAGCCGGAGAGACCCGCGCCGACGACGCCCGTCTGGATGAAGGACACGATCAGCGCGCCGATCGCGCCGCCAACCACGGTCCCGATCCCGCCCCAGGTCGGCGTGCCGCCGACGAACACGGAGGCCAGGACGGGCAGCAGGTAGCCGTCGCCGGAGGTTGGCCACCAGGTGAAGTTGATCATGGTGGAGAAGACGCCGGCCAGCGCCGCCCCCAGCCCCATGAACACGAACGCCTTCACCCGCACCCGCTTGACGTCGACGCCCATTTCGTTGGCGCTGTCGGGATTGTCGCCGACGACATGGACCTGAACGCCGAAGCGGTGGCGATTGTAGAGCAGCGCGCATACGAATACGAAGGCCAGGGCCCATAGGATTTGCAGCGGAACGCCGTAAACTTGGCTGGAGAAAATCCGGTAAGCCCAGGTCTGGTCGAGCGTGACGAGCGCGATCGACTTCGACTGCGTCAGCATCAAGATGAGCCCGCGCAGCATGAAGTTCATGCCGAGGGTCGCAATCAATGAAGACAGATTGGCGTAGACGACCAGCGATCCGACCAGGAGCCCCAACGCCATGCCGGTGAGAATCGCCGCGACGATTCCCAGGAACGGATCATAGCCGGCCTGAACGACCAGGGCGAAGATCCACCCGGCGAAACCCATCGTCGCCGGGAAAGACAGGTCGATCTCGGCGGCCGTGACGATGTAGACCAGCGGGACGGTCAGAAACAACGCCACCGGCAGCGTCGTCAGCACCGACGCATAGAGGCCCCAACTCGAGAAGACGCGCGGATTGGCGGCGATGAAGACCGCCATCATCACCACGAACACGCCGAGCGTGCCAAGCCAGGCGCGATTAGCGAGAAAGAGCCGTCGCATCGGCCGCTCCGCCGGATGAATCGGATCGTGAGACCCGGCGCCCGTCGTCATGTGTCCCCGCTTGTCTTGCTTCGGCTCTGCGATGTCGGTCATTGTGCGCCTGCGCCGGAGTTGGCGGCCGGGTGGGCCACGCGCTGCATGAAGTTGATCAGCTGTTCGGCCGAGGCCGTCTCGGCGCGCGTCGTTTCAAGGACGACCGTCCCGCGGTCGAGGACGACGAAGCGATCGGCGATATCGAAGACGTGATAGATGTTGTGGCCGATGAAGATGATCGACCGGCCGCTCGCCTTCACCTGTCGGACGAAATGGAACACCTTGTCGGTCTCGGTCAAAGACAAGGCGGTCGTTGGCTCGTCGAGGATGATGAGGTCTGCCTGCTTGTATATGGCGCGGGCGATGGCGACGCCTTGGCGCTCGCCGCCGGAGAGCTGGCCGACGATCGATTGCGGCGTGAAAACCCGCGAGGTGAAACCGATTTCGCGCATCAGCCGGCGCGCTTCCCGCTCTTCGTCCGCCACGCGCAGCCAGCCAAAGAAACCGGAGAGTTCGCGGCCCATGAAGATGTTGGTGACGATGGTCTGCTGCACGGCGAGCGCGCGATCCTGAAAGACGGTTTCGATGCCGGCTTCGCGCGACTTCGCCGCGTTCCAGTTGGCCACGGGCCGGCCACGGACCAGGATCTCGCCCGAAGTCGGCTTCAGCACGCCGGAGAGGATCTTGATCAGCGTGGACTTGCCGGCCCCGTTGTCGCCGATCAGCCCGACCACCTCGCCCTTGTCGACGTGGAGATTGATGCCCCCGAGCGCATAGACCCGTCCGAAGGATTTTGCGATATCGCGAAGCTCGATCAGCCTCTCGCCCATGGCGTCTCTCCCAACTCGCGCCGCCGCCGGCCGCATCGGGCCGGCGGCGCGCTCTGCCTCGATTAGCGGAGGCCTTCTTTCGCCAGTCCGGAAACCGCTTCGTAGTTCTCAGGCGTCACGAAACCCGCGCCGGTATCGACATTCAAGGGCGCGAGGCGGTAGACGATCTGCTGACACAGGCTGAGGATCGGCAGATAGCCCTGATTGAACGGCTGCTGGTCGGCCGTCAGTTGCACCCAGCCGGCCTTGAAGGCTTCGACGATCTGCGGGCTGGTGTCGAACCCGACAGCGACGACCTGGCCGGGTTTCTTGCCGGCCGCCGTCATGTACGCCGGAACGTTGCCGAGCTCCTGACCGCCGGGATAGACGATGATTTTGGTGTCCGGCTGATTGAGCAGCGCGGCCGTGATCGTCGGGATCAGAAGATTGGGATCGGCCGCGGCTTCGGCCGGGGAGACCAGCTTCTTGACGACGAGGCCGGCGGCGGTGAGCGCATCGGCGGTCGCGCCTTCGCGCACGTAGCGCTCCGGCTGCTGATCGAACGGCCCGAGCACGATCGCCTTGTCGCCGCTCTTGAGACCGAAGCGCTTGACCGCTTCCTCGCCCAGCGCCTTGCCCTGCGGCGCCTGTTGCGCGCCGACGTAGCCGCCGCCGAATTTGGCGACGACGTTGGGGACCGGCACATTCTGATACATCATCTTGATGCCGGCTTTCGAAGCCTGCTCGGCGAGCGGCATGATCGCGGCCTCGCCGGGGTGTCCCATCATCGCGATCCCGTCAGGATGCGCCGCCACGGCTTCGCGCAATTGCTCGGTCATCTTTTCCGGAGCCCAGCCGGAGAAGACATAGTCGACCGTCGGACCGAGGTCGTGCTCCGCCTGTTTGGCGCCGTTGTAGACAATCGACCCGAAGGCGTCGCCTTCCGCGCCGCCGACGAAGAAGCGCAGATGCACGCCTTTGCACCATTTGTCGCGCAGCGTCTCGGCGCCGGCGGAACCGGCGCAAGCGACCGCAAGCGTGAGCACGGCCGCGCCCAGAAGAAATCCTCTCTTCAGCATGCTAATCCTCCCCGCGCCCGTCGCGCGGGCGCTGTTTCTGGCCAAAGCTTCGCCCGACTTGCAGTCGGCGTTCTTGTTGTCCGGTCGAAATAACCGGATGGCTTACGCGGGGGCGCCAATCATGCGTGGACCGCCGCGGCAATCTTTCAGGTAATTCAAGGCGCGAACCTGGCCGGTCATTTCCAGCTCCTCGCGATAGACGGGGTCGTGCCAGCCTTCGATGTCGATCGTTCCGACGTATCCGGCGAGCCTCAGCTCACTGATGACGCGCGTCCAGTCGGTGTCGCCGAAACCCGGGGTGCGCATCTGGACAAACGGATGCTTGCCGAACACGCCGTGTTCGCGGACGACGTCCCAGCGCACGGTCGCGTCCTTGCCGTGAACATGGAAGAATTTCTCAGCCCATTTGCGGATCTGCGGCAGGGGGTCGATGAGGTAGACGAGCTGATGGCAGGGCTCCCATTCGAGCCCGAGATTGTCGGCCGGAACCGCGTCGAACATCAGCTCCCAGGCGTCCGGGTTGTGGGCGATGTTCCAGTCGCCGCTCGCCCAGTTGCCGTTCATTGCGCAATTCTCGAACGCCAGGCGCACGCCCTTGTCGGCGGCGCGGCGCGAAAGCTCGCCCCGCACCGTCTTGAACGCCGGCAGGCTCGCTTCAATCGGCTTGCCGCGCACCCGGCCGGTGAAGCCGGCGATCGTGCGAGCGCCAAAATGGTGGGCGTTGTCGATCAGCGCTTCCCAGCCCGCCAAAGTCTGCCGGTCGAGTTCGCCGTCTTCCAGCGGGTTGCCGAACATGCCGAGCGTGTCGATCACGACATCGGCGTCGCCGATCGCCTCGCGAAGCTGCTTGGCGAGCAGCGGAAGGTCCTTGTTCATCGACTGCCAGAAGTACGGCTCGATGCTCTCGAAGCCGAGTCCGATGATCTGGCGCACGTCGGCGGCGGGATCGGACGCGTTGGCCTTGATCATGGTTCCGATGCGGATGTCGAGCAGCTTCCTCATTGGCTTTCCGTTCAAATGACGATGTCGACGCGGCGGCCGGCCTCGGCGCTGTCGATCGCGCCGATCACCATCGCCAGCGAACGGATGTTGTCGTGACCGACGGTTTCCGGTTCGCCTGCCGATCGGACGGCGGCGACGAAGTCCGACAGGACGCCGAGGTGGCCGTCGACGCGGTCATCCGCCGCGAGTGGCGGCGATTCGACCGGCTTGAGGGCGTCGAACAGCCCGTCGCGCGCGCCGCCGTCGACGACCTCGATGCGGATCTGATCGGCCCCGTCCCAGGTCAGCGCGCCCGTTGCGCCGACGAAACGCCAAGCGCTTTCCCACGACGTGCCCAGGCCAACGGCGCACCACGAACCGCGGTAGACGAAGACGGCGCCGTTCTCGAGTTCGAAGATCGCTGCTGCGGAGGAGCCTTGACTGTACCAGGAATTCGGCGGGTTCCATTCGTGGCAGTAGACGGTCGACGCGCCCAATCCGGTCATGCAGCGCATAGCGTCGAAGCTGTGGATCGCCATGTCGAGCAGCAGGACGTGATCCATCTCCTCGCGAAAGCCGCCGAAGTGCGGCGCGAGAAAGAAGTCGGCGTGAATGCTGGTGACCGCGCCGATTGCGCCGGAACGCAGCGCCCGCGCAATGCGGCGGACGCCTGGAACATAGCGGCGGTTCTGGACGACGGCGTGGATGCGGCCCGCAGCCCTGGCGCGCGCGACGAGATCGCGCGCGTCGGCGAGCGTTTCGGCCATCGGCTTTTCGCTTAGCACATGACAGCCCGCGGCAAGGCCGGCGCGAACGACCTCGTGACGCGCCGCCGGGACGACGACGTCGAACAGAAGATTGGGATGACTGCGCGACAGAAGCTCGCCAACGTCTTTGGCGATGACGACGTCGTGCAACGAAAATTCGGCGGCGCGCCCTTTGGCCCGTTCGACGTCGAGATCGGCCAGGCCGACGATTCGCAAATCGGGTATTTTCGCAGCGGCGCGAAGCCAAGCTCGGCTCATCGCGCCGCAGCCGACGAGGGCGGCTTTCAGCTCCAACTGCGCCTCCCTCCCGTCCCGACCGTCGACGTTGCGACAATCACCGTAAACGTTTACGACATTAATAGCGCCCTGTCGCCTTGTCAAGGCGCAAGGCCCGTCTCTAATGCCGGCGGCGTGGACCCGCGCCGATTCGACTCCGCCGCGGCTCGCATATTTCGGGATGCAACGTCTTGATCGGAATTCGCGACCTCGCCCGGCATCTCAACATTTCAATCGGTACGGTGTCGCGCGCGCTGAACGACCGCGCCGACGTCAATCCGTTGACGCGACAGCGCGTGCGCGAGGCGGCGGCGAAGCTCGGCTATTCGCCCAATCAGTCCGGGCGGAGCCTGCGCCGCGGCAAGACCGACCTCGTCGCCATGATCGTCCCGAGTCGTTCAGACGACACGCTGATCAACACTGTGTTCCTCTCCGTGCTCGACGGACTCAAGCGCCGCTTGGGCGAGGACGGTCTCGACCTGGCGATCTTTCTCGAGGGCGAGAAGGATGGTCGCCTCGCCTCGCTGCGTCGCGTGACCGAACGCGGCCTCGCCGACGCGCTGATCATCGCCGACACTCGAGCCGCCGATCCCCGGGTCGAATACCTCGCGAAACTCCGCCGACCCTTCGTCACTTTCGGCAGGACGAAAGCCGCGGCGCGCCATGCCTGGGTCGACCCCGATTTCGAAGCGGCGATCGAGGGCGCGGTCGACCATCTCGCGGCGCTCGGCCATCGCCGGATCGGCCTGGCGCTTCCCAAGATCGACACCAATTACGTCGATCTCGTCGAGTCGGGCTACCGGCGCGCAATGCGGTCGCGGGGGTTCGCCATCGACGAGGGCTGGGACGTCCGCCGCCCNNTGCACGCGGCGGCGCTCTATCGGCGACTCAGCGAGGCCGGCCTACGGCCGGGCCGCGACGTTTCCATCCTCGCTCTGCTGCCAGAGGCGCGGGCGCAATATCTCATTCCGACGCTGACGAGCTATCAGACCGACTGGACAGAGATCGGCCGACGCCTTGGCGAGGCCGCGATTGCGGAAATCGCGCAGACGGCGGGCGAGCAAAGCGCGCAGGACGACTCCGCCAAGGCCACGCCCAAGCGGCTGCAATTCAAGATGGCGGTCGCGTTCAGCCCCGGCGAAAGCGTCGCTCGCGTTGACGCCGTCAAGTGAAGGGCAACCGCCGTCCCGTCGTCGATGAGACTTTGACCAATTTGCCTTCGGGCGGCGCTCCACGCCTCGATGTCCGCTTCAGAGATGCAGAGACCATCGGCTGAACGGCTAGGTTGGTGAAGGCTTCCGGATGCCGGCCATCGCAGGTCGCGGGTCTGGGCGTGGGCCGGCGTACGGAAACCGCCCAAGCACGAACCCGCGGGGGAAGTGCGCGACGCGATGGGGATTTTTCGATTGTGGTGCGGCGCCGCTGGTGGCGCCGCGGCTGCGATCTAACTCTCTCCTGTAAGTCAGCACCGTGAGTTGACCCGGGCCGAGTCAACTATTTCAATTGCTTTTCACGCCGATCGGCGTTGGGACCCCTCGCCGTTTCACACCCGGCCTGGCAGAGGCGTACAACCCCTGATTTCTATCTTCTCTAACTTCCTGATTTCCAAGGGTTTTAAGTGGTGAGCGCGGTGGGACTCG
>PLRT01000263.1 GCA_003164915.1 Hyphomicrobiales bacterium
GCTGGCCAGCCGCCTGGCGGCGATCGGCCCGAAGGACGGCGCGGCGCTGACCGCGCTGGTCGCCGGCGACGAAAGCGGCCGCGCCGCGGGTCTGGCGCTGGCGCTCGGCCGCCGGCTCGCCGCGCACGGCCGGGCGGCGCTGATCGATCTCGGCGACTCGCCGCAGGCGGACGAGCGCGGCTTCGAGGCGGCTGACGAGGACCAGGCGTTCGGCCTCGCCGAGCTGCTCGATGGCCGCGCGAGCTTCGCCGAGTCGCTGCATCGCGACCGTCTGTCGTCGCTCGACGTGATCCCGGCCGGCGTTGGCGAAGTCGCCGCCGAACCGCTCGGCGAGGCGNNGCACGCCTACGACTGGCGCTCGCCGGCTGCGCGCGCGGCGCGCGACGGCGTCGCCGTGCTGGCGGTCGCCGCAGCCCCGGCGCGGCTCGAGGCGACGATCGTCGAGGCGCGCGCGGCGGTCGCCGCGGAGGGGATCGTCGTCGTCGGGCTTGGGAGCGGCGAGAGGGCGGCGACGGAACAGGTCGCCTGAGCCTCAGTCGCCGGAGCCGCCGCGCAGCCGCCGCAGCCGCGCATGCAGGGCCTTGACGCGCGGCGAATGCTTGGCGGCGCGTTTGGCGCGCTGCGCCGCGAGGAAGGCTGCAGCGGCCAATCGGCCCCTGAGCGTGACGGCGAACGCCGAATCGAACAGCGGCTCGACCTTCTCGCAGGCCTCGTCCTTATAGCGCGCCTCGCCGATTCCGAGATCGAATTCGCGCAATCCGCGCGCGATCGCGTCGGCGACGACCGCGTGCAGCAGGATCTCGCCGGGGCTGGAGCGCGCGATCTCCGGATCGCCGTCGAAGCCGATGAACAGGCCGCTCAGCCGCTCGGCGCCGGGCAGGGCGCCGAACACGGCGACGACGCGCTCGCCAAGCGACAATGTGTGCAATTCGAGCGCGCCGTCGCGCGCGAGGCGGGCGAGGAATTCCTGCGCCGCCAGCGCGGCGTAAGGATCGGGGACGCCGGTCGCCTCGCTGCGGGCGCGCCGCTCGGCGTGGAAGGCGGCGAGCGCGGCTTCGATCGCGTCCGCCGTCGTCGCGCGGCGATGGACGAGCGGCGCCGTCGCTTCGAGCCGCGCGCGCTTCTTGCGCATCTTCTTCTTCGCCTCTTTCGAGGCGCGCGCGTCGAGCCAGGCGGAGAAGTCGCCGGGCAGGGCGCTGGCGTAGGCGAAGCTCGGGCTCGGCTGGCCGTTGACTTCGGCGAGCGGGTTGGCGACCCCGCGCCAGCTCGGCGGCTGATTGCAGAGCAAGAAGGCGTCGACGCGCGGGGCGGCGCGCGCGCCGGCCTCGGCCAACAGCGCGGCGACGTCGTTGCGCGTCCAGTCGGCGGGCGAGCGGACGAGGCCGAGGTTGAAATTGGCGTCCTTGCCGCCGGCGAACATCGCCAGGCGCAGCAGCCCGCGCGCGCGCAGCGCCAGCGGCAGCAGCGCGACCGGCCGGCCGGCCTCGTCGCGGGCGACGACGATCAGCGGCGTCGCCCCCTCAGCCGCGCCGATGGTTGCGAACCAGATGCGGGCGAAGTCGAAATTCTGGTAGGGGCTGGCGACCGCCTCCTGCGCCAGCGCCAGCCAGGCGAGACGCGCGTCCTCGAGCTTGTCGTAGACCTCGACCCGCGCGAACGGCCGCAGCGATCGGGCGACGGCGGGGGGGCGGACGCGGCGAAAGGTCGGGCGGGCAGGGGCGCTGGCTTGCGGCATCGGATGTCCTGACGAGGCGAGGCGGCAATCTAGCCCGCCGGCGTCAATGCTTGGTTTATGCCGGACCTGCGGTAAGCGGGCGGCAAGGTCCTTCGGCTAGGCAGGGCGTCACAAAGGTCAGGAACCGCCGCGCCCATGGCGTTCAAGCACAAGGTCATTGCGGCGGGTTTCGCCGCCTTTCGCCTCAGCGGCCTGCACCGCGTCGTCGCGCCGCTGACGCGCGGCCGCGGCGTGATCCTCACGTTCCATCGCGTGCGCCCGTTTTCGCCGCCGACGCCGGGTTATGCGCCGAACCGCCTGCTCGAGATCGAGCCCGACTTCTTCGACGCGGCTTTGGCGCTCGTCCGCTGGCTCGGCTTCGACTTCGTCTCGCTCGCCGAGGCGCGACGGCGGCTGATCGAGGGCGGTCCCCGCTTTGCCGCGATGACCTTCGACGACGGCTATCGCGACACCCGCGATTTCGCGCTGCCGATCCTGGAAAAGCACGGCGCGCCGGCGACGGTGTTCTTCGCCACCGGCTTCCTCGACCGCACGGCGCGCCTGTGGTGGCTGGAGCTGGAAGAGGCGCTGCGGCGGCTCGACGCCGCGACCGTCGCGATCGACGGCCGCGCCCTGACTGTGGCGGCGCGCACGCCGGCGGAGAAGGCCGCCGCCTTCGAACGCCTTTATTGGGCGCTGCGCGCGCGTCCCGAAGAAGAGCTGATCGCCGCGACCGGCGCGCTCGCCGAGCAGGCGGGCGTCTCGGGCGCGGCGATCGCCGACGCGCTGTTCATGGACTGGGACGAGGCCGCCGCCTTCGCCGCGCATCCGCTGATCGCCGCCGGCGCGCATTCGCGCGCTCACCGCATGCTGGCGAAAGGAGCGGAGGCGGAAGCGCGCGCCGAAATGGCGGGTTCGAAGACGGAGCTGGAAGGCCGTTTCGGCTGCGCGGTCGACGCCTTCGCCTACCCGGTCGGCGACAAGACCAGCGCCGGACCGCGCGAGTTCGCGCTGGCGCGCCAGGCGGGCTTCGCCTGCGCGGTGACGACCCGACCGGGCATGCTTTACGCCGAGCACGCCGCCCATCTATGGGCGCTGCCGCGGGTCTCCGTAAACGGCATGTGGCGGAGCCTCGGCGATCTCGAAAGCCTGCTTTCCGGCGCGCCGTTGCTGCTGTGGAATCGCGGCCGGCGGGTTAACGTCGAATGAGCCCCAAAGGCTGACGCGCGGAGCGGTTTTCCGTCGCGGGCGCGCTTGTCTTTGCCGACCGGGACGCTTAGGTTCCGGCCAAGATAGAAACCGTCGCCCGCCCGAGCGGGCGCGCGGCGTGTCAACGTTAGGAAATCGCCATGGGTGGCTTGAGCATTTGGCACTGGATGCTGTTCGCGGCGGTCGCTTTGCTGCTCTTCGGCGGCAAGGGCAAGATCTCCGACATCATGGGCGACGTCGCCAAGGGCATCAAATCCTTCAAGAAAGGCATGGCCGAGGACGACGACCCGGCCAAACCTGCGGCTCCGGCGCCGCGCCTGGAGACCCGCGCCGGCGCCCCGGTCGACGCCAAAGAGACGGACAAAGTCGGCTGACGCTTCCCGCCGGGCGCGCCGGTCCAAGGCGCTTCGGCCGGGCGCCTGTCGTTCCGGGACCCCTGGATGTTCGACTTCGACGTTAGCAAGCTTCTGATTTTCGGCATCGTCGCGCTGGCGGTGATTCCCCCCAAGGACCTGCCGCGCGTGATGCGGGTGGTCGGCCAGGCGCTCGGCCGCATGCGGCGCATGGCCTCGGAATTCCAGGGCCAGTTCATGGAAGCGATGCGCGAGGCCGATCTCGAGAGCGTCAAGAAAGAACTCGACAACGTGAAAGCCGAGCTCAACAGCGCCCAGAAGGAGCTGACCGCGATCGAGCAGTCGGCCAAGATCGACTCGTCGTTCGATCCGGCGCTGGCGGTCCATTCCGAACAATCGCATTCAACCGAGGCGCCGAAGGAGATCGGCCGGTCGGACGTGTCGCTGACCGGCGAGCCGCCCGCGCCCGCCGAGCCGGCCGTTGAAACTCTGGCGTCGGCCGCGCCGCCTCCGGCCATCGAGCCGGAAATCGCTGCGCCGCCGCCTCGGGACGCGGCCGAATGACCGCTGAAGATATCGACGCCACCAAGGCGCCGCTGATGGATCATCTGATCGAGCTGCGTATGCGGCTCGTCCGGGCGATCTACGCCTTCATGGCGGCGTTCGTCGTCTGCTTTTATTTCTCGCGCACGATCTACAACGTGCTGACCGAGCCTTACGTGCGGGTCGTCGGCGCGGACAAGGCGACGCTGATCGCCACCCACTTCCTCGAGCAGTTCTACACCAACATCCGCCTGAGCATGTTCGGCGCGGGCGTCATCGCTTTCCCGATCATCGCCGCGCAGATCTACAAGTTCGTCGCCCCCGGCCTCTACAAGAAGGAGCGGCAGGCCTTCCTTCCCTATCTGATCGCGACGCCGTTCTTCTTCGCGCTCGGGGCGCTGCTGGTCTATTTCGTCGTCATGCCGCTGCTGATCCGCTTCTCGGTGTCGCTGCAGCAGGTCGGCACGCCAGGCGAGGCGACGATCGAGCTCCTGCCCAAGGTCAGCGAGTATCTGTCGCTGATCATGACGCTGATCTTCGCCTTCGGCGCGGCGTTCCAGCTTCCGGTGGTGCTGACGCTGCTGGGGCAGGCCGGCATCGTCAGTTCGCAGTATCTTTCGTCGATGCGCCGCTATGCGATCGTCGCGGTGACCGGAATCGCGGCAATCCTCACCCCGCCGGACCTGCTCAGCATGACCTCGCTCGTTCTGCCGATGCTGCTGCTCTACGAGGGCTCGGTGATCGCGGTGAGGTTCGTCGAGAAACGCCGCGAGGCGGCCGAAAAGGCGGCCAAGCAAGCGAACAAGACTTGAACCGCGCCGCCCGATGCCGCCGCGCGACGCGCTGACCGCGACCGCCGTCGCGGTCGTCTGGGGCCTCACCTTCATCGCCATCAAGGTCGGCGTCGCCGAAACGACGCCGCTCGCGCTGTCGGCTCTGCGATTCGTCTTCGCCGCGCTGCCGCTGGTCCTGTTCGTGCGGCCGCCGAAGGCGTCGCCGGCGCTGGTCGTCCTCTACGGCCTGTTCATTGGCGTCGGCCAGTTCGGTCTGCTGTTCGTCGCCGTAGGCGAGGGCTTTCCGGTCGGGCTGGCTTCGCTGGTGATCCAGCTGCAGGCCTTCTTCACCATCCTGCTGGCGTGGGCTTTGCTCGGCGAGCGGCCACGGCCGGCCCAGGGGCTCGGCGCGGCGATCGCCTTTGCCGGCATTGCGCTGATCGGCTCGGAGCGGCTTGGCGGGGCGAGCCTCGGGCCGCTGATGCTGGTGGTCGCCGCCGCGGCGTTCTGGGGCGCCGGCAACGTCGTCGCCAAGATCGCCGCCCGGGTCGACTTGCTCGCCTTCGTCGCCTGGTCGAGCCTCGTTGCGCCGGTCCCGCTTTTCCTCGCTTCCGCCTGGTTTGACGGGCCCTCGACACTCGCGTCGCTCGCCCATCCGAGCCTCAGGCTCGTCCTCTCGGTGCTCGTGCTTTCCTACGCCGGCACAACCTTCGGCTATGGGCTGTGGACGCGGCTGCTGGCGCGCCACCCCGCCGCGGCGGTGGCGCCGTTCGCGCTGCTGGTTCCGGTCGTCGGCGTGATCGCCGGCGTCGCGATCTTCGGCGAGCCTTTGGACGCGTTTGAGGTTTGGGGCGCCGTTCTGGTAATGGCAGGCCTCAGCGTCAATGTCTTCGGCGAGCGGCTGCGCCTGCCGCGACTCGACGCCGTCGGGTGAAATCATGCATGACATCAGAGCGATTCGCGAAAATCCTAAAGCTTTTGACGAGGGGCTGGCGCGCCGCCGCCTGCCGCCCAAAGCCGATTCGCTGATCGCGCTCGACGAGCAGCGGCGCGCCGCCATCCTCGCGTTGCAGCGGGCGCAGGAGCGGCGCAACGCCGCATCGAAGGAGATCGGCGCGGCAATGGCGCGCAAGAACTTGCAGGCGGCCGAGGACCTGAAGGCCGAGGTCGCCGGCCTCAAGGCGACCATGCCTGAGCTCGAGGCGGCGGAGCGCGAGGCGTCCTTGACGCTCGACAAGGAACTCGCCGCCATTCCCAATCTGCCGCTCGCCGACGTGCCCGACGGCAAGGACGAGAACGACAACGTCGAAGTGCGCCGTCACGGCGCGCCGCCGAAGTTCCCCGACGGCCTCAAGCCGAAGGAGCATTTCGAGATCGGCGAGGCGCTCGGGCTGATGGATTTCGACGCGGCAGCGAAGCTGTCGGGGGCGCGCTTCGTCGTGCTCAAGGGGGCGCTGGCCCGCCTCGAACGCGCGCTGATGCAGTTCATGCTCGACCTACACACGCAGGAGCACGGCTACGAGGAGATCAATCCGCCGGTGCTGGTGCGCGACGAGGCGATGTTCGGCACCGCGCAACTGCCGAAGTTCCGCGAGGATCAATTCCTCGTTGGGACGACCACGTTCGAAGATGACGCGCCAAAGAAGATTCTTGATGGCATTCTCCAAGCGACCCTTGAGGACGCCGCGACGGGCAAGTCCAACGAACTTCTCACGAGCAATGCACTCAACGTCTTCGAATTGCAGCGGCAATCGTTTCAGCGCTCACGCTTCTGGCTGATCCCGACCGCCGAAGTGCCGATGACCAATCTCGTGCGCGAAAGCATCGTCGACGAGGCGAAGCTGCCGCTGCGCTTCACCGC
>PLRT01000115.1:0-17004 GCA_003164915.1 Hyphomicrobiales bacterium
GCGGGGAGAAGGGACGCGCTCGCCGACGTCCTTGCGAGCGAAGCGAAGCCATCCAGTCCTAGGGATTGCGGCGACGGCTGAGTCTGGATCGCGTCCCCCCGGACTTGATCCGGGGGGTCGCTCGTGATGACGGCGCATCGAACGGCTGTCTACGCTCGCCCCTCACGCATGCACCGGGCTCATCAGCGTCCGCCCTGGGAACGGGCGCGGCGACGACAGTGCGCCGTGGTCGAGCACAAGAGTTCCATGAATCCACACCATATCGATCCCGGCCGGCCGGATCGACGGGTCGGCGTAATCGTTGCGCTCGCCGACCGTCGCCGGATCGAACAGGGTCAGCGACGCGTCGGCGCCGACCCTCAGCGTCGGGTCGGCGAGGTTGAGAAAGCGGCAGGGCAGCGTCGCCATCCGCCACACCATCTGCTCGAGCGGGAAGCCCATTTCGCGCCCGAGCCGCAGCGCCTTGGGGAAGGCGCCGAGCGAGCGCGGGTGCGGCTTCTGTCCAGGCCCCGGCATCAAGCCGTCGGTGCAGATCGCCATGGTCGGGCGGCGGAAGAAGCGCTCCATCGTCGCCTCGTTGCCGTAATGGGTGATGATCGCGATCTCGCCGGCATTGGCGGCGAAGAAATCGAACGCCGCCGCGAAGGCTTCGTCGCTGTCGAGATTGTCGGCGCCGGCGGCGCGCGCGACGTCGCCGAGCCGCTTGCCGAGCCAGCGGTCTCCGACGCCGGGCTTCACGCCGGCGATCTGGATCCCCTGCAGCCCGCCGCAGAAATGGACGAAATTGTCCCAACTGACGAAGTCGGTCCGCATCTTGGCGATCATCCGCGCGCGCAACGCCGGGTCGGCGAGGCCGGCGAGGAACTCCGCCCGTCCGCCCGCGCGCATCTCCGGCGGGAAGATCGCGTCGCCGGTGGTCGAGCCGGCGGTGTAGGGGTACATGTTCTCCATCGTCGGGATGAGCGAGGAGGCGTCGGCGAGAATGCTCTCCAGTTCGCCGATGCGGTCGTAGTTCTGCGCGCCGGCGATCTTCGAGTGCTCGTTGCAATAGCCGCCGCCGCCGTCGACCGCGGCCTCGACCACCTCTTTGACGCTGCCGATGATGGCGTCGCTTTCCGAGCGCAGATGGGGAAAGAGCGCGCCGGGCTTGACCGCGTTGAACGCGCGCACCAGCGCCGTCAGCTCGCGCTGGTCGCAATAGACGGCGGGGTTGTAGACGAGCCCCGTCGACAGGCCGAGCGTCAGCGGCGCCTCGCGCTGGATCACCGACGCCATCGCCGCGAGTTCGGCGTTGGCGGCGACGCGCGCGACATTGGCCATCACCACCCGGCGCACCGCCGAATGGCCGAGATAGAGCCCCATGTCGGTGACCGAGCGACCGCGATGCCAGGCGAGGAACTCGGCGATCGAAGTCCACGTCCATTCGCCGTCGATCGCGCCGTCGAGCGGCTTCAACTGCGCGGCGTATTGCGAGCGCTGCGCCTCGGCGACCGGCGCCGGCGACAGGCCGTCGACGCCGCAGATGCGCTTGGTGACGCCGCCGAGAATGGCGAGTTCGCAGGCGCGCGGCAGCCCACTCTCGCCGATCGCCGTGCCGCCGAGCGCGCCGTGATTGTGGGTGTCGACGAAGCCGGGCGCGAGCGCGCGGCCGCGCGCGTCGACGACCCGGTCGGCGGTCGCCGCCTGGGTCGGGCTGACCGCGCCGAGCGCGACGATGACGTCATTCTCGATCAGGACATCGCCGGCATAAGGCGCCGTCCGCCCGTCGCCGTTGACGATCTGCGCGTCGCGGATGAGCTGGCGGGTCATTCGGCGAGTTCGGCGACGAGCCGCAGCAGCACGTCGGCGCCGGCGGCGAGGTCCTCGGGGCGGGTGTATTCGGCGATGTTGTGGCTGACGCCGCCGGCGCTGGGGGTGAAGATCATGCAGGCGGGGCAGATTGCGGCGAGCATCTGCGCGTCGTGGCCCGCGCCGCTCGGCAGCCGCTTGACCGGCAGTTCGAGTTCCTTGGCGATCGCTTCGACGCGGGCCACCAGATGCGGCGCGAAGGCGACCGGATCGAAGCGGGCGAGCGTGCGCGTTTCAAGCTTCACGCCTTCGGCCGCCGCCGTCTCGGCGGCGAAGGCGGCGAGGCGCCGCTCGGCCTGCTTCAGCCGCTCGTTGTCGGTGTTGCGCAGATCGACCGTCATCACGGCGCGCTCGGCGACGACATTGACGAGATTGGGCGTCAGCGTCAGCGCGCCGACGGTGGCGACCTGATGGCCGCCGATCTCCAGCGCGAGCCGGCGCGCGTAGACGGCGATCGCCGCGCCGACGTAGCCGGCGTCGTGGCGCATGCGCATCGGCGTCGTGCCGGCGTGGTTCGACTGGCCGGTCAGCGTGAACTCGGTCCAGGAAATGCCCTGCACGCCCTCGACCGCGCCGATGGTGAAGTCTTCCGCCTCCAGCGTCGGCCCCTGCTCGACATGCAGTTCGACATAGGCGTGGACGTTCGGCCGGCCGACCGCCGCTGGCCCACGGTAGCCGATGCGGTCGAGCTCCTCGCTGGCTTTCCTGCCGTCGATGCTGACCGTCGCCAGCGCGGCTTCGAGCGGCATCGCGCCGGTGAACACCAAGCTGCCGAACATGTCGGGCTGGAAGCGCGCGCCCTCCTCGTTGGTGAAGAAGGCGACCGCCAGCGGCCGCTTGGTGACCACGCCGGCGTCGTTGAGCGTTTCAACGACTTCGAGCCCGCCCAGCACGCCGAGCGCGCCGTCGTAGTGGCCGCCGGTCGCCACCGTGTCGATATGGCTGCCCATCATCACGGGCGCGCCGTCCTCCTGGCCGCGCCGCAGGCCGACGACATTGCCGATCGCGTCGATCGTCACCGTCAGCCCGAGTTCGCGCATCCACTGGACGACCAAGTCTCGGCCCGCCTTGTCGGCGTCGCCGAGCGCCAGGCGGCAGACGCCGCCGTCGGGCCGCGCACCCTCCTCGGCCAGGCGGTCGAGGCGCGCCAGCAGCCGCGCGCCGTTGACCCGAAGATTTTGACGCATCTCATGGCTCCGGGGCCCGATCGCCGCGACCATCGATCCCACCAACGATCCGGCGATCCTTCGTGACTGGCGCATCATGTGCGCGCGGGGCAGGCAGAGTATGAGGACGATCAAATTCCAGCTGAACGGCAAGGCGCGCGAGGTCGACGCCTGGCCGGACCAGCCGCTGCTGGAAGTCCTGCGCGAGACCTTCAAGCTCAAGTCGCTCAAATCGGGTTGCGCGCCCCAGCGCGAGTGCGGCGCCTGCCTGGCGCTGATCGACGGCCAGCCGAAGGTGACCTGCGCGGTGCGCGTCGAACAGGTCGAGGGCCGCTCGGTCGTCACGCTCGAAGGCGTGGCCGAGGCCGAGCGGCGTCTCTTCGCCGACGCCTTCCAGGTCGCCGCCGGCCTGCAATGCGGCTTCTGCACGCCGGGCCTGGCGCTGCGCGTCAAGTGGATGACCGACCAGGGCGAGAGGCTGACGCGCGCCGAGATCGCGCGGCTGATCGACGGGCACCTGTGCCGCTGCACCGGCTATGTGAAGATCATCGACGCGATCGAGCTGATCCAGGCGGTCAAGCTCGGCGCCGCGCTGCCCCCGCCGGTTGCGGACGGCGGCGTCGGCCGGCCGCTGCAGCGCTACCAGGGCGGCGAACTGGCGCTCGGCGAACGGGCCTATGTCGCCGACGTCGACGCGCCCGGACTGCTCTACGGCGCCCTCGTCCTCTCGCCGCATGCGCGCGCGCGGATCGTCAGGATCGACGTCGCCAGGGCGCTGGCGCTGCCCGGCGTCGTCGCGGTCGCGACCGCCAGGGACGTGCCCGGCGACCGCTGGGTCGGCCAGATATACGCCGACTGGCCCTGCTTCGTCGCCGAGGGCGAGGAAGCGCGCTGCGTCGGCGACGTCCTCGCCGCCGTCGCCGCCGAAACCCTGCGCATCGCCCGCGAGGCGGCCGGACTGATCGAGGTCGAATACGAGCCCCTGCCGCCGCAGCTCGATCCCGCCGAGACGATCTTGCCCGGCGCGGCGCGCGTCAACCCGAGACACGACAACCTCCTGTCGCACACCCGCTACGGGCGCGGCGACGCCGACGCCGCCTTGGCCGCGTCGGCGCATGTGGTCGCGGGCGTGTGGACGACCCAGCGCATCGAGCACCTGTTCCTCGAGCCGGAGGCTTGCCTCGCCCGGCCGCTGCCCGACGGCCGCCTGCACATCCTCAGCCAGGGCCAGGGCATCTTCGAGGACCGCCGGCAGATCGCTTCGGTGCTCGGCGAACCGGAAGAGCGGCTCTACGTCGAGCTCGCGCCGAACGGCGGCGCCTTCGGCGGCAAGGAGGACATGACCATCCAGGCGCAGACCGCGCTGCTGGCGCGGCTGACCGGCCGGCCGGTGCGCATCGAGCTGACGCGCGAGGAATCGATCCGCATCCACCCCAAGCGCCACCCGCTGACGATGGACTACACGGTCGGCTGCGACGCCGACGGCCGCCTGACCGCGGTCAAGGCGCGCATTCTCGGCGATTCCGGCGCCTACGCCTCGGTCGGCGGCAAGGTGCTCGAGCGCGCCGCCGGCCACGCCTGCGGGCCCTATCGGGTCGCCGCGGTCGACGTCGAGTCGATCGCCGCCTACACCAACAATCCGCCATGCGGCGCGATGCGCGGCTTCGGCGTCAACCAGACCAGCTTCGCCATCGAGGGCTGCCTCGACCGGCTCGCCGCCAAGGTCGGGATCGACGGCTGGGAGATGCGCTGGCGCAACATCGTGCGCGTCGGAGACCAGATCACCACCGGCCAGATCCTGGAGAAGTCGGTCGGCGTGGAGAAGACCCTGCTGGCGGTGAAGCCGGCCTACGACGCGGCGCGCGCGGCGGGGCGCGCCGTCGGCATCGCCTGCGGCCTGAAGAATTCCGGCCTTGGCAACGGCGCGATCGAATACGGCCATTGCCGGCTGGCGGTGCAGCCCGACGGAACCATCGATCTCCACACCGGCTTCACCGAGATGGGACAGGGGCTGCTGACCATTCTCAGCCAGTGCGCGGCCGAGATCGCCGGCGTCCCCGCCGCCGTCTTCCGGCCGCAGGTCAACAGCCGCTACGAGGTCGGCAGCGGCCAGACGACCGGCTCGCGCGGCACCCTGCTCGCCGGGCGCGCGACGATCGACGCGGCGCGCAAGCTCAAAGTCGATCTCGACGCCGGCCTGACGCTCGCCGACCTCGCCGGAAAGGTCTATGCCGGCGAGACGCGGATCGACGACACCACCGCCGCGGGCGAATTGAAGGGCGGCAAGATCAAGACCCACACCACCTACGGCTTCGCCACCCAGGTCGTGGCGCTCGGCGAGACCGGCGCAGTCGAGAAGGTGATCGCCGCCCACGACGTCGGCCGCGCGATCAACCCGCAGCTTTGCGAATCGCAGATCCAGGGCGCGGTGCACATGGGGCTCGGCTACGCGCTGACCGAGGAGCTTCCGTGCAAGGACGGCATCCCGGTGATCTTCAAGCTGCGCGAGATCGGCGCGCTGCGCGCCCAGCACATGCCGGAGGTCCAAGTCATCCTGGTCGAGGACCCTGAACCCGAAGGCCCGTTCGGCGCCAAGGGCGTCGGCGAGATCGGCCTGGTGCCGACCGCCGGCGCGGTGGCGGGGGCGCTCGAAGCCTTCGACGGCGTGCGGCGGATGCGCCTGCCGATGAAGGATTCGCCCGCCGCCCGCGCGATCAACGTCGGGCGCTTCCCCGACAGCGAGCGCGACCAATGGCGGTGAGCGGCGCGATCGTCGTCGGCCCGGACGCGCTGGGCCGCAGCGTCGCGATCGCCGACGGCCGCGTCGTCGCCGTTCCTCCGGCCGCGGCGGGACGCCTCGCCTGCGCCGACGGCATGATCGAGGCCGGCGCGGTCTGCGCCCACACCCACCTCTACAGCGGCCTGGCGCGCTACGGCATGCCGCCGGCCCATCCGCCGCCGGCCGGTTTCGTCGAAATCCTGCAGAAGGTGTGGTGGCGGCTCGATCGCGCGCTCGACGCCCGAAGCCTCAGGGCGGCGGCGTACGACTATGTCGCGCGCGCGCTGATCGCCGGAACGACGACGCTGGTCGACCACCACGAATCGCCCAACCTGATCGAAGGTTCGCTGGCGATCCTCGTCGAGGCCTGCGAGACGCTCGGCGTCCGCGCGCTCGTCTGCTACGGCGCGAGCGAGCGCAATTTCGGCCGCGACGAGGGACGGCGCGGGCTCGCCGAATGCCGCCGGGTCGCCGCTTCGCCGCTGGTTCGCGGGCTGGTTGGGTTGCACGCGAGCTTCACCGTCTCCGACGCGACGGCGCGCGAGGCGGGCGCGCTGGCGCGCGAGCTCGGAACGGTCGTTCATGTCCATGTCGCCGAGGCCCAGGCCGACGTCGACGACGCGCGCCGGCGCGGCGCGGCGGGGCCGCTCGAGCGGCTGTTTTCGCTCGGCGCTCTGCCGCCGGGCTCGATCCTCGCCCATGGCGTCCATCTCGACCGGGCCCAGGTGCGTCGCGCCGCCGATGCGCGCTGCTGGTTCGTCCACAACCCGCGCTCCAACGAGGGCAACCGGGTCGGCTACGCCGCCGCGCTGTCGGCGACCGAGCGCGCGGCGCTCGGCGCGGACGGCTGGGACGCCGACATGGCCGAGGAAGAAGCGGCGCTCGAACGGCTCGCCCGCGAGAACGGCGACGCCGGCGTCGACGGCCGGCTCGCGGCGGGTCAGGCCTTGGCGGCCGAGCGCTTCGGCGCCCAAGCCGAGCCGCTCGCGCCCGGCTCGCTCGGCGATCTCGTGGTGCGGCGCGACGGCGCAGTGCGCCATGTGGTCGTCGGCGGCCGCGTCGTGGTCGAGAACGGCGCGCTGGCGACCGGCGATTTCGATTCGATCGTCGCGACGGCGCGCGTCGAGGCGACGCGGCTGTGGTCGCGCATGGCGGCGATCTGAACCGGACGAAGCCTGCTAGCGTCTCGGCCGGGCGGCCGGCGGCGCGCCGGCGATCACCGGCACGCAGGTGTTGGGCACGGGGCAGACCGAAGCGCAATGCGGCCGGTCGTGAAACCCTTTGCATTCGTTGCATTTGGCGGGATCGATCACATAGGTGAAACGCTCCATGCTGATCGCCTCGTTCGGGCAATCCAACTCGCAGGCGCCACAGCTCGTGCACTGCTCGGCGACGATCCGATAGACCATGATCCCCTCTTTCCCGTCCGCGTTCAGGCCGCCTTTGCCGGCGGCCCGAACGGCTCGCCCGCCCCCGCGCCCTCGGCGTGCGAGCGAAATCCCACCGCCGGGAAAACACCGCGTTTGTCGACCGCGCGCGTTGTGATGGCTCAAATCGGCGCAACGGCGCGCTTTTGCCGCGTCGCGTCGGCGCCGACGGTCGGGGCGAAGGGCGGCCTCGGGCGGCTCACAGCCTCCAGACGCGGCGCGCGTTGAGCGCGAACAGCTTGTCGCGCTCTTGGGCGGAGGCGCCGCGGGTGATCGATTGCAGCGCGGCGAGCCAGGTCGACAGCGAGGCGGTCAGCGTGCACACCGGCCAGTCGCTGCCCCAGACGACGCGGTCCCAGCCGAAGCTGGCGATCGCGTGTTCGACGAAGGGGCGGATGTCGTCGAGGGTCCAGGTCGCGGCGTCGGCATAGGCGACGACGCCCGAAACCTTGACCACGACGTTCGGACGGCGTGCGATCTCGGTGATGCGCGCGCGCCAGGGATGCTCGGCGCGCCCCTTGACGTCAGGCGCGCCGCAATGGTCGAGCACGAACTGGACGTCGGGCGCGAGATCGGCGAGCGCGATCGCCTTGTCGATCTGGTCGGGGCGCACGCAGAGGTCGAACGGCAGGCCGGTTCCGCCGAGACGCTTGAGGTTGGCGCGGAACAGCGCCCCTTCGCTGACCGCGTCGGGCACGACATGCAGCACGCGGCGGAAGCCTTTGACGAAGGGATTGGCGCGCTGGCGCTCGAGGAATTCAGCGAAGCCCTCATCCTCCGGCCGGCAGGCGCTGACGACGCCGCGCAACAGGCTTCCCGGCAGCGACGAAAGCGTCTCGACGTTGCCGGTCTCGGCGACGATGTCAGCCGGCGCGACGTCGACCTCCATGTGGAGAACGTCGGTGACGCCGCAGCGGCGCGCCTCGGCCGCGTAGGTCTCGTAGGGAAAGTCGCGGTCGAGCGCGGGCGATTGGGCGAGCCAGGAGTAGCTCAGGCGCTGGCGGTAGACGAGATGGAGATGGGTGTCGATCATCGCCACGCTCATGCCCATTCCCCCCCTGCCGCCCGGCGAAGCGTTCCTTCGGCGCCTGCCGTCGCGACGAGATTGTCCATTCGCCTATGAGTATAACATTCGGATAGAAATTATATGCCGATCTCCTCGCCGACCCGGCCCAGGCGGCGCGCCCGCAGGGGTTCGGCCGCGCCTGCGCCGGTTCGGCGCGACCGGGAAGGCTCGCGCGCCGCTCTTGGGGACGAAACCATGGCTCGAGGTGGCGACGATCGCCGACTTTGATTCTACACTTTGTCCGCTTTTGGTTTGCTCATCGGGGTCCGCTGGGCGCCCGGTCCGTCGCCTCACTATATCATCTTGGTTCTCGCCGCCGGCAAAGCGGCCCAACCCAGGGGAATCGCCAATGCGTCTTGCAGCCCTCTTCGCCGCCGCAATCCTCGCCGGCTCCTTAGCGACCGCGGCCTCGGCCAAGGTCGTGGTCTCGTCCAAGATCGACACCGAGGGGGGCGTCCTCGGCAACGTCATCGCCCTCGCGCTCGAGGCCAACGGCATTCCGGTCGAAGACCGCATCCAGCTCGGCGGCACGCCGATCGTGCGCAAGGCGATCCTCGCCGGCGAAATCGACATCTACCCCGAATACACCGGCAACGCCGCCTTCTTCTTCAACAAGGCCGACGATCCGGTGTGGAAGAACGGCGCCCAGGGCTACGAGGAAGCCAAGAAGCTGGATTACGACGCCGACAAGATCGTCTGGCTGACGCCCTCGCCCGCCAACAACACCTGGGCGATCGCCGTCCGCAAGGAAGTCGCGGCTTCGGCCAAGCTGACGACGCTCACCGACTTCGGCAAGTGGGTCGCCGGCGGCGGCAAGGTCAAGCTCGCGGGCTCGGCCGAGTTCGTCAATTCCGCCGCCGCCCTGCCCGCCTTCCAGATCGCCTACGGCTTCAAGCTGTCGCCAGACCAGCTGATCGTCCTCTCCGGCGGCGACACCGCCGCGACGATCAAGGCGGCCGCCGACCAGACCGACGGCGCCAACGCCGCCATGGTCTACGGCACCGACGGCGCGATCCAGCCGTCCGGCCTGGTCGTGCTCGACGACGACAAGGGCGTGCAGCCGGTCTATCGCCCGACCCCGATCATCCGCGAGGCGACGCTCGAGGCCAATCCCAAGATCGCCGACATCCTCAAGCCGATCTTCGAATCGCTCGACCTCGCCACGCTGCAGGGGCTCAACGCCCGCGTCCAGGTCGGCGGCGAACCGGCCAAGGCGGTCGCCGCGGACTACCTCAAGTCGAAGGGCTTCCTGAAGTGAGCGGATGGAGGTGAGCGATCGCCGGCGCGGGGACGACTTCGCGCTGGCGCCGCCGCCGGGTCGACGGGGTCTCGCCTGCGTCCGACGCATGGGGGCGTGCGCCCGCTCGGAGGGTCCATGGCTGATTCCTTCGCCCTGACGGCGCGGGCCGCGAGACGCGGCCTCGACAAGCTCGGCGTCGTCGTCGCGGCGCTGTTCGCCCTCGGCGCGGCCTCGCCTTTCGTCGCGTTCCGCGCCAACCGCATCGCCGCCGGTGAGGCCAAATCGTTCTTCGAGGCGCTGCCGCCGCTCGCCGCGGCGCTGTTCGCGCTGGCCACGTTCGCCGCCGGCGCCGTCTCGCTGCTGCGCACGACCGCGCGCGCGCGTCTTGCGACGGCGATCGCGTTCGCCGTCGTGCTGGCGGCGCTGATCGGAATGGCGGCCGATCATCTGACCGCGCCGAGCGACCGCTTCGCCCGCGTCGCGCCCGCCACCGGCTTTTGGCTGCTGGCGTTCGCGAGTTCGATCCTGTTCGCCGATTCCGTCGTGCGGCTCAAGCTCGGTCCGCTCGCGCGCATCCTCGCGCTGGCGCTCGGCGCGGCGGCGCTCGCCTTGACGCTGTGGTCGGGCGTGTGGAGCGGGTTGTCGATCCTCAAGGAATACGCCGGGCGCTCCGACGTGTTCTGGCGCGAAGCCGGCGCGCATGTCACCCTCGCGGTCGGGTCGCTCGCCGCGGCGACGGTGGTCGGCCTGCCGCTCGGCGTGCTGATCGCGCGTCGGCGCGGGCTGCGCGCGCCCGTGCTCAACACGCTCAACGCGATCCAGACGATTCCGTCGATCGCGCTGTTCGGCATGCTGATCGGCCCGCTCGGCTGGATCTCCGCCCACTCGCCCGCCGCCGCGGCGCTCGGCGTGCATGGGATCGGCGCCGCGCCGGCGTTCGTGGCGCTGTTTCTCTATTCGCTGTTGCCGATGGCGGCCAACACCGTCGTCGGCCTCGACCAGGTTCCCGCCGAGGTCGTCGACGCCGCCAGCGGCATGGGCATGACCGGCCGCCAACGCCTGTTCTCGGTCGAGTTGCCGCTCGCGCTGCCGGTGATCCTGACCGGCGTGCGGATCGTGCTGGTGCAGAACATCGGTCTGGCGACGATCGCCGCGCTGATCGGCGGGGGCGGCTTCGGCGTCTTCGTCTTCATCGGCCTGGGTCAGACGGCGCCCGACCTGATCCTGCTCGGCGCCGTGCCGACGGTCCTGCTCGCATTCGCCGCCGCGATCATCCTCGACGCGACGATCGAACTCGTCACCAAGGCGCGGCTATGATCGCCATCGAGGGGCTGACCAAGATCTACGACTCGGTCACCGCCGTCGACGACGTCAGCCTGGTCGTCGAGGCGGGCGCTCTCACTGTCGTGGTCGGCGCCTCCGGCTCGGGAAAATCGACGCTGCTGCGCATGGTCAACCGACTCGTCGAGCCGAGCTCGGGCCGGGTGCGGATCGACGGCAGGGACGCGGCCGAGCTGCCCGTCCACGAATTGCGTCGCGGCATCGGCTACGCGATCCAGAATCACGGCCTTTTCCCGCATCGCACCGTCGCGCAGAACATCGCCACCGTGCCGACGCTGCTCGGCTGGGCGCGCAGTCGCATCGACGCGCGAGTCGAAGACCTGCTCAATCTCTTCCAGCTCGAACCGGCGACATACGCCGGGCGCTACCCGCACGAGCTGTCGGGCGGACAACAGCAGCGCGTGGGCGTCGCGCGCGCGCTCGCCGCCGAGCCGAAGCTGCTGCTGATGGACGAACCGTTCGGCGCCCTCGACCCGCTGATCCGCGCCAAGGCGCAGGACGACCTCAAGGCGATCCAGCGCCAGCTCTCCACCACCATCCTGCTGGTCACCCACGACATGGAGGAAGCGATCCGCCTCGGCGACCGCATCGCGGTCATGGACGGCGGCAAGCTGCTGCAATACGCGCCGCCGGCCGAGATCCTCGTCCATCCGGCGACCGCTTATGTCGGCGAGCTGATCGGCGTCGGCGAGCGGCCGTTCCGCCTGCTGTCGCTCGTATCCGCGGCCGAGGCGGTCGAACCTGGCGAAGCGGAGGGCGCGCCGGTCGCCGCCGAAGCGAACCTCCGCGACGCCCTGGCCGAGCTCCTGTGGTCGCATCGCGCCGCGGCGCCGGTCGCCGATCGCAACGGCCGCGTCCTCGGCCGCATCACGCTCGCCCGCCTGATCGCGCGCGCCGGGACGCCGAAATGAAGCGCCCGCTTGCCCGCGCGGCGCCGATCCTCTGGCGGGTGGTGGTCGTCGCCGCGCTCGTCGTCTTCCTGGTGCGGCCAGACCTGTTCCGACCGCTGCTCGCGCCGCTCTGCGATCCCGGCCAGCCGGTCATCTACGACCGCGCCAGCCTGCTGTCGCTGACGCTGTCGCATCTGGCGACCGTGGCGATCGCGATCGGCGGCGCGACCGTCGTCGCCGTCGGCCTCGCCATCCTGGCGACGCGGCCGATCGGCGCGGAATTCCTGCCGCTGTCGCGCTCGATCGTCAATATCGGCCAGACCTTCCCGCCGGTCGCGGTGCTGGCGCTGGCGGTGCCGATCGTCGGCTTCGGCGAGAAGCCGACGCTGATCGCGCTCTTCCTCTATGGCCTGCTGCCGATCTTCGAGAACGCGCTGACCGGCCTGACGCGCCTGCCGCCCGAAGTCGTCGACGCCGCCAAGGGCATGGGGATGACGGAAGCGCAACGGCTATGGAAGGTCGAAGCGCCGCTCGCCCTTCCCGTCATCATCGAGGGCGTCCGGCTGTCGAGCGTCATCGCGCTCGGCACCGCGACGATCGGCTCGACCGTCGCCGCCAAGGGCCTGGGCGAGGTCATCATCGCCGGGCTGCTGTCGAACAATCTCGCCTTCATCGTTCAGGGCGGGGTCGTCGTCGCGGTGGTCGCGATGATCCTTTATGATGCGCTCTCCGGCGTCGAGCGCCTCTTCGCCCGACGCGCGGGCCGGCTCCCTAGGAACGGGGCCTGACGGGCCGGCGATCCCGTTCTCGCCGGCCTCGCTGCGGGGCCTCGTCGAAAGACTAGTGGCGCTTGCGCCGAGGTTCGGCTCAAAATCGCCCGTCCGCGCGGACCGGAGCGCGCTCGAAGACGGCAGGGAGGACGAATGACGCGACGAACCCAGGTGGCGGTGGTCGGCGCGGGGCCCGCCGGGCTGCTGCTTGCCGAAGTTCTGCAACGGCAGGGCGTCGAATCGATCGTCGTCGAGCGGCGCGACCGCGCCTATGTCGAAGCGCGCATCCGCGCCGGCGTGCTCGAGACCGGGACGGTCGAAATGATGCGGCGCGCCGGCGCCGCCGAGCGGCTGGAGCGCGAGGGACTGACCCACGACGGCATCGAGATCGCCATCGACGGCCATCGCCGGCGCGTCGACTTCCGCGGTCTGGTCGGCGCGAGCGTCACCGTCTACGGCCAGACCGAAATGACCAAGGACCTCGGCAATCGGCGCGCGGCGAGCGGCGCGGAGACGCTCTACGAGGCGCTCGACGTTTCGCTGCACGACCTCGAGACGAAGCGGCCGCGGCTGCAGTTCGTTCGCGACGGCCGGGAGGACGAGATCGAGGCGGATTTCATCGCCGGCTGCGACGGCTTCCACGGCGCGTGCCGGCCGAGCATTCCCGCCGAGCGGCTCGGCGTCTACGAGCGCGTCTATCCGTTCGCCTGGCTGGGAATCATGGCCGACTGTCCGCCGCCCGCCGACGAACTGATCTACGCCCGCCACCAGCGCGGCTTCGCGCTGTGCTCGATGCGCTCGCGCAGCCGCGCGCGCCACTACCTCCAGGCGGCGCCGGACGAGGACCTCGACCAATGGTCGGCCGATCGCATCTGGTCGGAGATCGCGATCCGCATCGGCGACCCGCAGGGCCGGCTCCTCAAGACCGCCCCGTTGATCGAGAAGAGCCTGACGCCGATGCGCAGCTTCGTCTGCGAGACGATGCGCCACGGCCGATTGTTCCTCGCCGGCGACGCCGCCCATATCGTGCCGCCGACCGGCGCCAAGGGGCTCAATCTCGCCGCGAGCGACGTGCACTACCTGTCGCAGGCGATCGTCGCCTTCTACCGCTCGGGGTCGCAGGCCGAACTCGACGCCTATCCGGCGCGGGCGCTGGCGCGGGTATGGAAGGCGCAGCGCTTTTCCTGGTGGATGACAACCATGCTCCACAACGCCGGCCCCGGCGAGGCCTTCCAGGACAAGATCCATCGCGCCGAGCTCGACTACGTGCTCGGGTCGCCCGCCGCGCAGACGTCGCTCGCCGAGAACTACGTCGGCCTGCCCTATTGACCGAGGAGCGACGGCGCCGCGCGCGCCGCGCCTCCCGCCGCGATCGGCCGGCTCGAGGGATCGTGCGTCTCTGCCTGCCTTGGCATTTTCCTTGTTTCTCGCTACGAATGCAGCGCTCGCCGAGCGGCGGTCCGACGGACGGTCTGGGAGGTTGAGCGGGCAGGCGAAAGACGCGGCGCGCAGCGAAAGCGGCGCGGCATCTCCTCCGAAGATCTGCCAGAACGGCCGACTGCCATGGCGACTTTGCGAGAAGGGAGTTGGCTCGGAGCGTCTCTCCGGCGCGGGGGTCTGTACGTGTCTCCTTACATTCGCTTCGGCGGCTTCCGACCTTGTGCCCAGGCCCGCGATCAGGACGCTCCCCGGCTCATCGCCGCAGTTCGCTGCGCCAAGGCCCGGCTTAAGCCTCGGCCAACGTTGCAACTTCGTCGAATAGGTAAATTCCGACCCTTATCTACGGAATCGAGCGCGCTATCGTGAGCGACGCTTACAGCGAGAACTGGGGCCATTCGTCATGCGCGCAATCCTTGCCTTGATCGTGATCGTCTATGTCGTCGGCGTCGGTTTCGAGCTTGCGCCGACGGTTCAGGCCAAGTGGAATAGCGCTCCGGCGTCGGATCTCGCCGCAAGCGTCTGGCAAGGTCTCCCCGGTGCGCTTGCGTGGCCGGTGAACGCCTACCACCGCGCCATCAACCATGGTTGATGGCGCTTGACGGCGCCGGCGCCTGATTCCGCGCCGCTCCGCGAATTCGCGGCGAGGCGGCCCGATGGCGTTTCGGCGTTGCGCCGCGCCAGGCCGGCGCAGGCGGCCGCCCTCGATGAGCGGCCCGCCGGCGCGAGTCCCGCCAAAGCCATCGTTGGCCCCGACGCTGCTCATGGGCGAGCCGTCGCTCCCCCATGCGTAGATTCCGACTCTCTCGCCGCGTGCGCGTCTGGCCCATGAAGAGATCGTGTCGATGTTCTGTCCACGAGCGACGGGGCGGCGCCATAGAGGAACGCGCGTCGATCGACGCAAACGAGGAGACAATCATGAAACCGCTTCATCTCACCGGACTCGCGCTCGCCGTCGCAACCGGGTTCGTCCTGCCGATGGCCGGTTCGGCCGAAGCCGCGATGGGCGGCGCTCTCCCCGCGGCACAGATTCTTCCGGTCGAACAGGCGCAGTTCTTCTTCCTTGGCCACAACTTCTGTTGGTACGACGGAGGCTGGCAGGGGCCGGGGTGGTACTGGTGCGGCTACGCCTGGAACAACGGTCAGGGCTGGGGCGGCGGCGACGGCTGGCACGGCTGGAGCCGCGGTCAGTGGCACGGCAATCACGGCCCTGTCGGCCACCCGCCGCATGGCCCTGTCGGCCCCCGCCCCTTGATGCGCGGGGCGTCGCCCCATGTCGGCGGCCATGGCCCGGCGCCCAGTCACGGCGGCGGCGGCGGCGTCTACCAGCAGAAAGACAAGTGACGGGACGCTGATCGTCGACCCGACCTCACGCGCCGCCTGCGCTCACGTTCAGGCGGCGCGCAACAGAATTGACCCTGCCGGGGGCGCCGTCCTCGCGCCCCGGCCTGCCGGTCGCGGCGTCGCTATGGGCCGACATTCCGATTGCAGCGACCCCTGCCGCGGCAGGAACGGCCGTGACGCCGTTGCCGCCGACCGCGGGCGTCGGCCGCTCTAGGTAATTTCCGACGCTGCCGCCGCTCGAACGACCCCGCTACGGTTTCACAGCGAGACGACACCGGCGCAATTCCACGCGCTGTCTCTTGCCGCCGCGAAACACACGGAGAGCGCAGCCATGGACAAGAACAGGACCGCCGGCTCGACGAAGGAAGTCACGGGAGCTGCGAAGGAGGCGCTCGGCAAGGTCATCGGCGACGCCAAGTTGCAGAGCGACGGCAAGACCGAAAAGGCCGTCGGCAAGATTCAGAACGCCGTCGGCAGCGTCAGCGACGCAGCGCGCGACGCGCGGAAGACGTCGTGAGGTCCGCGCCCTCCGCCGGCGCGAAGCCCATCAGCCAGGAGATTGATTCATGAGCCTCATCCTCATCATCGTCTTGCTGGTCATCGTCTTCGGCGGCGGCGGCGGCTATTACGCGCACAGCTACTATGGTCGCCCCGGACTCGGAGGCGTTCTCGGCGTCGTATTGATCGTCCTCGTCGTATTGTGGCTGGTCGGTCGCTAGCCAGCCGCCAAAACGCCCGGCGCCGCGATCGAGCGGCGTCGGCGCCCTCGTTCTCCCAAGGCCGATTCGCGGCGCCGCGAACCGCCCCCCCTCTCTTAGGATCCCCCCGTGCCTGAATGGGACGCTTCGGCGCCGGTCCTTCCAATCCACAGCGAAGAGACGATCCAGTCGATTGCTCGGCTCCACGCCGAGCACCGGGCCAACGCCACGCGGCATCAACTCGCCGTCGACCGCGTCACAGCGTTGCTGGGCCGTCCCGTCTTCATCGTGGCGCTGACGATTGTCGTCGTCGGCTGGATCGGCTTGAATGGTTTTGCCGCGATCCTGGGCTATCGGCCGCTCGACCCGCCGCCGTTTCCGTGGCTGGCGGGCGCGACGTCGTTGGTGTCGCTGTATTTCGTCGTGCTGATCCTCACGACGCAAAGCCGCGACGATCGTCTGACTCAGCGCAGTGAGAAGTTGAATTTGGAGTTGGCGATTTTGAGCGAGCAAAAGACCGCGAAGGTGGTCGCGCTGCTCGAGGAACTTCGCCGAGACAGTCCGGCGGTCCGCGATCGGGTCGACAAACAGGCCGACGTCATGGCCCGACCGGTGGACCCGCAATCGGTGATCGACGCCATAAAGGAGACGCGCTCGGACGGCGCACGCGCCTCGCGAGCGGCGGACGACTCGTAAGTTCGCGGAAGTGTGCGAAAGTGCGTAGAATCCGAGGGCGCCCGATGGCGTCCGGCAGAATTAGGATAACGCGAGTGGAACCTCGGTGGGTTGCGCCGCTGAAGACTTTTGGAGGGCGTCATGCAAGGTGAGAGTCTACTTGTCATCATCGTGGTCGGCGTCATCGCCGGATGGTTGGCCGGTCAGCTTGTCCGCGGCACCGGCTACGGTCTCATCAACGACCTCGTCATTGGCGTCATCGGCGCCTTCATCGGCGGGTGGCTGCTGCCCAGACTCGGCATCATCCTCGGCGCGGGCATGAT
>PLRT01000115.1:17015-17351 GCA_003164915.1 Hyphomicrobiales bacterium
CGCGCGGCGGACTTGGATCCGCGGCCGCCTAAGGGGTTTGTCCCGGCTCGGAGCCGCCCGCGGCGACGAGGGCCAGTCGCGCCAGCGCCGGAAGCGACTTCGATCCGGTTCGCTTCATGATCGAGGCGCGGTGGTTCTCGACTGTGCGTTGGCTGATGCCGAGGTCGGCCGCAATGTTCTTGCTGGGTTGGCCGGCGAGCACACGCTCCATCACCTCGCGCTGCCGGGCGGTGAGACCGGCGAGGTGGGTCGCCGCCGAATCCCGCCATTCCTGCAGCTTGTTCGAATCCTGAGACAGTTCGAGGGCCCGGTCGATGCTGGCGATCAGTTCGTCGC
>PLRT01000059.1 GCA_003164915.1 Hyphomicrobiales bacterium
TCGCCTTCCTGCGGCTTCTCCTTGACGGTGTCGGGGATGATGATGCCGCCCTTGGTCTTTTCCTCTGCGTCGAGGCGGCGGACGACGACGCGGTCGTGCAACGGGCGAAACTTCATGGGCTCTCCTCCAGCGGTTGTTGCGGCTTTTGCGCATCTCGGCCCAGGCCTTTTCGGCCTCGGGCCCCTGAATTGGGCGCCGCCATTCCGTCATTCAAGAGGCGGCTTGAAACATATTAGCGCTCTCTGATCGAGAGTGCTAATATTTTGTCATGATTGATGATTTCAATTTCGCTTGCCCGGTCTCGGCGCACCGGCAAGATCGCTGTGGCCGTCCCTCGGCGCGGGGCGGCCCTGGTTCGCCGCGCCGCAGGAGGCGCGCCCGATGTGCCGCAGCATCAAGACCCTGTTCAATTTCGAGCCGCCGGCCGGCGACGACGAGATCCGCGCCGCCGCGCGCCAGTTCGTGCGCAAGCTCTCCGGCTTCGCCCATCCGTCGCGCGCCAACGCAGCGGCGTTCGAGACGGCGATCGACGAGGTCGCCGATTCGGCGCGCCGGCTGATGGCCTCGCTCACCAGCCAGCAACCGCCGCGCGATCGCGAAGTCGAGGCCGCGCGGGCGCGAGCGCGCGCGGCGACGCTTTGCCTGACGCGACGGCGTCGCGCGCAGATCGTCACGCGCGCGCTCGGCGTGATGCGGCCGGGACTAGCTCTTCCCGTGCCGGCTGGCCGGATGGACGGCGGCTTCGAGGATGTTGGCGCTGCCGCCGATCACCAGCGACGACGAGCCGACGATCAGCGGATCGAGGCCGGAGACGACGCGGTGGTCCTTGTTGTCGTAGGGCAGCGACGACAGGAAATGCAGCATGCAGTTGAGCCGGGCGCGCTTCTTGTCGTCCGACTTGATGATCGTCCACGGGGCGTCGGCGGTGTCGGTGTTGAAGAACATCGCCTCCTTGGCCTCGGTGTACTCGTCCCACTTGTCGAGCGAGGCCTTGTCGATCGGCGACAGCTTCCATTGCTTGAGCGGATCGGTCTCGCGGGCGAAGAAGCGGCGGCGCTGCTCCTCGCGGGTGACCGAGAACCAGTATTTGTAGAGCCGCGTGCCCGAGCGCACCAGCATGCGCTCGATCTCCGGGCACTGGCGCATGAATTCGAGATATTCGGCGGGCGTGCAGAAGCCCATCACCCGCTCGACGCCGGCGCGGTTGTACCAGGAGCGGTCGAAGAAGACGATTTCGCCCGCCGCCGGCAGGTGCTCGATGTAGCGCTGGAAGTACCATTGCGAGCGCTCGCGCTCGGTCGGCTTCTCCAGCGCGACGATGCGCGCCCCGCGCGGATTCAAATGCTCCATGAAGCGCTTGATCGTGCCGCCCTTGCCGGCCGCGTCGCGGCCCTCGAACAGCATGACGATCTTCTCGCCGGTCTCCTTGATCCAGTTCTGCGCCTTGAGCAGCTCCGCCTGCAGCGGCAGCATGCGCTCGAGATAGGCCTTCTCCTTGACCTTGGTGGAGTAGGGATAGTCGCCGGTCTCGAAAGCGCGGCGGATCGCGTCGGGGTCGCGGCGCGCGCGCGTCTCGACGCCGAGCGGCTTCTCCGTCTTGTCTGGCCGTTCGGCCCTGGCGTTCTTTTCCGCCTTCGCGAGTTTCCCGGCTTTAGCCGTTTTCTCCGCCTTGGCGGGCTTCTGCGGCTTGCGCGCCGGCGGCCCGACCGGCGCGACGACGAAGGCGGGCGGGCGCTCGCCGACCAGGGGCTTGGGCGTGCGTTCCGCGGCGACCGGCTTGGCGCCGGCCCGATCCGCCGCCAAAGCCTCGATCTCGGCGCTCCTGACGTCGTCTTCCCGCATGGCGGCCAATCCCCTGTCTTTCGCACCGTCGATCGCCATGGCGTACCTGTGAAACCTTTCGCGACAGTAACGGATTTGGGCCAGGATAGCCGCGCCGCCGCTACGCCGGATGCGACGGTCTGTCGCACGTCCGCCCCCGCCGCGGCAATTCCGGGTGATCCCGGGGTCGCCCTTCCCCCGGCCGCTAAACTCGTCTACTAGGGCCGGCGGCCGCTCAAGGCGGCCGGTCGCGAGGGGAATTGACCCTCGCCGGAGGACGCCTCGCGGCGCCGCCGCGGCGCGGCCTTTTTTTGCGCGCCGAGGCGGTCCGACACCGGCTGGCGGCGCGAGGCCAGAGGACCCGATGCCGAAGCGGACCGACATTGCGACCATCCTGATCATCGGCGCGGGGCCGATCATCATCGGTCAGGCGTGCGAGTTCGACTATTCCGGCACCCAGGCGTGCAAGACCTTGCGCGACGAGGGCTACCGCATCGTCCTGGTCAACTCCAATCCGGCGACGATCATGACCGACCCGGACATGGCCGACCGCACCTATATCGAGCCGATCACCCCGGAGATCGTCGCCAAGATCATCGCCAAGGAGCGCTACGCCGTCCCGGGCGGCTTCGCTTTGCTGCCGACCATGGGCGGCCAGACGGCGCTCAACTGCGCGCTGTCGCTGAGGAAGATGGGCGTGCTCGAGCGCTACGACGTCGAGATGATCGGCGNNAGGCGATCGACAAGGCCGAGGACCGCCAGCTGTTCCGCGAGGCGATGACCCGCATCGGTCTCGCCACGCCGCGCTCGCATCACGTCAAGACGCTGCCGCAGGCGCTCTCTGCGCTCGACGACATCGGCCTGCCGGCGATCATCCGCCCGAGTTTCACGCTGGGTGGCACCGGCGGCGGAGTCGCCTACAACAAGCACGAGTTCATCGACATCGTCGAGAGCGGCATCGACGCCTCGCCCACCAACGAGGTGCTGATCGAAGAGAGCGTGCTCGGCTGGAAGGAATTCGAGATGGAGGTTGTCCGCGACAAGGCGGACAACTGCATCATCGTCTGCTCGATCGAGAACGTCGATCCGATGGGGGTCCACACCGGCGATTCGATCACCGTCGCCCCGGCGCTGACGCTGACCGACAAGGAATACCAGGTCATGCGCGACGCCTCGATCGCCGTGCTGCGCGAGATCGGCGTCGAGACCGGCGGCTCCAACGTGCAGTTCGCGATCAATCCCGAAGACGGGCGGATGATCGTCATCGAGATGAACCCGCGCGTGTCGCGCTCCTCGGCGCTGGCGTCGAAGGCGACCGGCTTCCCGATCGCCAAGGTCGCCGCCAAGCTGGCGGTCGGCTATCTGCTCGACGAGATCGCCAACGACATCACCGGCGGCGCGACGCCGGCGGCGTTCGAGCCGACGATCGACTACATCGTCACCAAGATTCCGCGTTTCGCCTTCGAGAAGTTCCCCGGCGCCGAACCGGTGCTGACGACCGCGATGAAGTCGGTCGGCGAAGCGATGGCGATCGGCCGAACCTTCGCCGAATCGCTGCAGAAGGCGCTGCGCTCGCTGGAGACGGGCCTGACCGGCCTCGACGAGGTCGAGATCGACGGGCTCGGCAAGGGCGACGACCGCAACGCCCTGCGCGCGGCGATCGGCAAGCCGACCGCCGACCGTCTGCTCAGGATCGCGCAGGCCTTGCGCCTCGGCATGAGCGTCGACGAGGCCTATGAGGTGACGCGCATCGATCGGTGGTTTCTCGAGCGCGTCGCCGAGATGCTCGCGCTCGAAGAGAAGGTGCGCCGCTTCGGCCTGCCGCGCGACGCCGGCAATCTCCGTCGTCTGAAGGCGGCCGGCTTCTCCGACGCGCGACTGGGCGCGCTCGCCGGTCTCGCCGAGGCCGAAGTCGCCAAGTCGCGCGCCGCGCTCGGCGTCGCGCCGGTCTACAAGCGAATCGACACCTGCGCGGCCGAGTTCGCCTCGCCCACCGCCTACATGTACTCGACCTACGAGGCGCCGTTCGCCGGCGTCGCCGACTGCGAGGCGCGGCCGAGCGGACGCGACAAGATCGTCATCCTCGGCGGCGGACCGAACCGCATCGGCCAGGGGATCGAGTTCGACTATTGCTGCTGCCACGCGTCCTTCGCGCTGCGCGAAGTCGGCTACGAAACGATCATGATCAACTGCAATCCGGAGACGGTGTCGACCGACTACGACACCTCGGATCGCCTCTATTTCGAACCGCTCACCGCCGAGGACGTGCTGGCGATTCTCGCCAAGGAGCGCGAGGCGGGGACGCTGAAGGGCGTGATCGTCCAGTTCGGCGGCCAGACGCCGCTCAAGCTCGCCCATGCGATCGACCAGTCGGGCGCACCGATCCTCGGCACCTCGGTCGATTCGATCGACCTCGCCGAAGACCGCGACCGCTTCAAGCGGCTGCTCGACAAGCTCGGCCTCAAGCAGCCGAAGAACGGCATCGCCTATTCGGTCGAGCAGGCGCGGCTGGTCGCCGCCGACCTCGGCCTGCCGCTGGTGGTGCGGCCGTCCTACGTGCTCGGCGGCCGGGCGATGGCGATCCTGCGCGACGAGGGCGCGTTCGATGATTACCTGCTCGGCGTGCTGCCGAGCCTGGTGCCGGCCGACGTCAAGGCGCGCTATCCCAACGACAAGACCGGCCAGATCAACACGGTGCTGGGCAAGAACCCGCTGCTGTTCGATCGCTATCTGTCCGACGCGATCGAAATCGACGTCGACGCGCTTTGCGACGGCAAGGATGTCGTCGTCGCCGGGATCATGGAGCACATCGAGGAAGCCGGCATCCATTCCGGCGACAGCGCCTGCTCGCTGCCGCCGCGCTCGCTCTCGGCCGGGACGATCGCCGCGCTCGAGGAGGAGACGCGCAGGCTCGCGCTGGCGCTCGAGGTCGGCGGCCTGATGAACGTGCAATACGCCTTGAAGGACGGCGAGATCTACGTGCTCGAAGTCAATCCGCGCGCCTCCCGCACGGTGCCGTTCGTCGCCAAGGTGGTCGGCCGGCCGATCGCCAAGATCGCCAGCCGGGTGATGGCGGGCGAGCCGCTCGCGCGTTTCGCCTTCAAGACTGGCGCGCTCGGCCATGTCGGGGTCAAGGAGGCGGTGTTCCCGTTCGCGCGCTTCCCCGGCGTCGACACCGTGCTCGGCCCGGAGATGCGTTCGACCGGCGAGGTGATGGGCATCGACCGCAATTTCGCCATCGCCTTCGCCAAGAGTCAGCTGGGCGCGGGCTCGGTCCTGCCGCGCTCGGGCACGGTGTTCGTGTCGCTGCGCGAAGCCGACAAGCCGGGCGTCGTCGCGCCGCTGAAGCTGCTGCGCGAGCTCGGCTTCAAGATCATCGCGACCGGGGGCACCCAGCGCTATCTCGAGTCGCAGGGCGTCCCCGCCGACAAGGTCAACAAGGTCTCGGAGGGACGCCCGCACGCCGCTGACGCGGTGCGCAACGGCGGGGTTCAACTGATGTTCAACACCACCGAAGGGGCGACTTCGCTCGCCGACTCGAAGCCGCTGCGGCGCGCCGCCCTCTTGCAAAAGACGCCCTATTACACCACACTTTCCGGAGCGATCGCCGCGGCGGAAGGCATCAAGGCCTATCTTGCCGGCGATCTCGAAGTCCGAGCGTTGCAGGACTATTTCGCGTGACCTGGCCCGTTCGCGGGCCGTCGGTCGCGGACCGAAGGGTTTGAGCATTTCGAGATAGGGTGACCGATGGAGAGGTATCCGATCACGGCCGCTGGCCACGCCGCCCTCGAGGCGGAGTTCCAGCGCCTTCAGCAGGTCGAACGTCCGCGCATCATCCAGGCGATCGCCGAGGCGCGTTCGCATGGCGACCTGTCGGAGAACGCCGAATATCATTCCGCCAAGGAGGCGCAGTCGCACAACGAGGGCCGCATCGCCGAGATCGAGAGCATGCTGCAGCGCGCCGAAGTGATCGACGTCGCCAAGCTGTCGGGGACGACGGTCAAGTTCGGCGCGACGGTGACCCTGGTCGACGGGGACACCGAGGCCGAAAAGGCGTTCCAGATCGTGGGCGACGCCGAAGCCGACGTGAAGTCGGGCAGGGTTTCGATCTCGTCGCCGACTGCGCGCGCGCTGATCGGCAAGAAGGTCGGCGATACCGTAGAAGTGAACACCCCCGGTGGGGGCAAGAGCTACGAGATCGTCAAAGTGGACTATATTTGAGGATGAAGGGCGGACCGTGCAGGACCGCCCTCGGAGGATGATGACATGGGCGAGTTGCAATGGACGCGACGCGCCGCACTGGCCGCCCTGACGATGGCGGCGGCGTCGGCGGCCGTGACGGCGTCGGCGGCGCCGGCAAGCGAGTTCCGGTTCCGCGAGATCCGGGTCGACGTTTCGCAGCTGATCGCCAAGGACGAGACCGACGAAGCGCATTGGGTCGAGGCGGTGCTGCCGGGCTATCTCAAGCGGGCGTTCGGCAAGTATCTCGCGCCGGGCGACCGCAGCGCCGGCGTGCTCGTCGCGCGCATCGACGACGTGACGATCGGAACGGCCGGCTCGCGCATGTCGATCGGCTTCCTCAGTAGCGACGCGACCGACGGCATCGAAGGCGCCGGCGTCGTTCTCGACGCTCACGGCCGCGTCGTCGGCTCCTATCCGCTCTACAGCTCGGTCGGCGCCGACAGCCTGCAGAACTCGCCCTACCAGACCGACATTATCCGCCGCCGCGTCGAGACGCTCGCGGCGAGCTTCGCCGAATGGCTGCCGGGCAAGATGGGACTTTAGGTTGAAATGCAGGATGCGCGGATTGGCGAGGGCGTGCGCGTCCTTCTGCTTGGGTCGGGCAAGGCGGGTCACGAAATCAACGCGGTCGGCGTCGCCGAGGCGCTCGGCGCGCCTTACGAATTGAAGCGAGTCAATCCGCGCCGAGCCTTCCTGTGGATGTCGCCGTTCGGGCCGGTCGACCCGCGCGACGCGGCGCTGCTGAAGCCGCCGCTGCCCGACATCGTTCTCGCCAGCGGCCGCGTCACCGTTCCCTATCTGCGCGCCTTCAAGCGCATCGGCGGCTCGCGCGTCTTCGCGGTCTTCCTCCAGGATCCGCGTTTCGCCCGCGCGTCGATGGATCTGATCTGGGTTCCCGAGCACGACCGCCATCGCGGGCCCAACGTGATCGCGACGCTGACCTCGCCGCACCCGTTCTCGATGCGCCGGCTCGCCGCTGCGCGCGCCGCGCCCGACCCGCGGCTCGCCGCGCTGCCGACGCCGCGCTGCGCCGTCGTGCTCGGCGGCCCGAGCGGCGCGCAAGCCTTCACCGCCGGCGACCTCGTGCGGATGACGGAAGCGGTGCGGTCGATCGTCGGCCAGGGCTTCGCGATCATGGCGACGCCGTCGCGCCGCACGCCGCCCGAACTGCTCGCCGCCGTGCGCGGGGGGCTCGGCGAAGCGCCGGGCTTTGTCTGGGACGGGACCAGCGGCGACAATCCCTACGCCTCGATGCTGGCGCTCGCCGACGCGATCCTGGTCACCGGCGACAGCGCCAACATGGTCGGCGAAGCGACGGGCACCGGCGCGCCGGTTTACGTGTTCGAGCCGAGCGGAGGAGATCCCGGCAAACTCGGCCAGGCGATCGACGCGCTCGAGCGTCTCGGCGCCGTCAGACGCTTCGACGGCCGCATCGAGCGCTTCGCCTACGCGCCAATCGATTCGAGCGGCGTCATCGCCGCCGAGATCGCGCGCCGCTTCGCCCGCGCGCGCGCCGCGGCCGCGTGAGGGGGCGATGGTCGGGGCAGGCACGGATCGGACGCGGACGGACGTCGGCGGCGGACCGGCGATCGTGCTGGTGCGGCCCCAGCTTGCCGTCAACATCGGCATGTGCGCGCGGGCGATGGCCAATTTCGGCCTCGACGATCTGCGGCTGGTTGCGCCGCGCGAGGGCTGGCCGCGCACTGGCGAATACCGCGACGTCGCCTACGCCGCGGCGGCGGGCGCCGCCCATCTGCTCGACGGCGCGCGCGTCTATGCGACCGTCGGCGAGGCGGTCGCCGACCTCAACTTCCTCTATGCGTCGACGGCGCGCGAGCGCGGCCAGGTCAAGGCGGTGCTGACGCCGGCGGCGGCGATGGCGACGACCGCCGCGGCGACCGACCGGCGCGGCGTGCTGTTCGGCCCCGAACGCACCGGCCTCGACAACGACGAAGTCGCGCTCGCCGACGAGATCGTCACCTTTCCCGCCAACCCCGCCTATGCTTCGCTCAACCTCGCCCAGGCGGTGCTGCTGGTCGGCTACGAATGGTTCAAGTCGGCGCACGGCGACGCGCCGCCGACCCCCGCGGTGGTCCGCGCGGTCTCGCCGCCGGCGACGCGCGAGATGACGTTCGCCTTCTTCGAATTCATCGAGGGCAAGCTCGACGCCGCCGGCTTCTTCCGCCCGATCGGCAAGAAGCCGGGCATGCGCCGCAACCTGCGCAACATGTTCCACCGCATGGCGATGACCCAGCAGGACGTGCGCACCCTGTGGGGCGCGGTGGTGCGGCTGGTCGAAGGCCCGCGAACGGAAGTGAAGACGCGCAAGCGCAACCGGCCGGCGAAGCCCTAGTGTTCAAAACCCAACGCTTGTCGCCGATCCGGGAACGTCAAGCCAGGGCGGAAAACAGTCAGTCGCGCAGGCGAGAGCGGGGCGGCGGGAATGCGCCCATGGCAGACTTTCAGGACAACATCAGCGACGTCCGAAAGTGGTCGCCGGCGCGGGCGAAAATGAAATGGCGAAGCGGCTGACAGGATCACCAAGTCGCGAACATGAGCACCACCGCAACGCTCATCGCTCCGGTGCACAACCACCCCATGGCCCACAACGCCGACGGCAGCACAAAAGCGCCCATCACATCGTGGCGCATCGCCATGAGCATGATGATCGCCATCAGCGGGGCCGCCACCACGCCGTTGATGACCGCCGACCAGAACAGCGCCTTGATCGGGTCGAGTCCGACGAAATTGATGAGAATGCCGATCAGGGTGGACACCGCGATCGTGCCGTAGAAGGCCTTGGCGTCGAGCGGTTTTCGGTCGAGACCGGTCGACCAACCAAGCGCCTCGCCAAGCGCGTAGGCGCCGGAACCCGCGAGCACGGGCGCCGCGAGCAGCCCGATGCCGATGATGCCGACCGCGAAAATGGCGAAGGTGAGCACCCCCGCGATCGGCCGCAGCGCCTCGGCGGCTTGCGCGGAAGTTTGGATGTTGGTGACGCCGTGCGCATTCAGGGTCGCCGCGGCGCTGACGATGATGAACAGGCTAATGACGTTCGAGTATCCCATCCCCACGTACGTGTCGAAGCGCATCCGACTGATCTGCGCCGGCGCTTCTTCCGGCGTTGCGATCAAGGCGTGCGTCGAGGGATCCAACCTTTCGTCCTGGGCTTCCTGCGAAGATTGCCAGAAGAAACAATAGGGCGTGATCGTCGTGCCGAGCACGGCGACCACGGTGACGACGTAGTCCTTGGTCAGTGAGAAGTTCGGCACAAAGGTGCGGTAGAGGACCAATCCCCACGGCACATGGACGACGAGCGCGACGGCTACGTAGGCAAGCAGGACGAAGCTCGTCCATTTCAGAATGGAGACGTAACGCTCGTAACTGACGAACACCTCAAGCAATGCGCTTCCGACCGCGAAGCCGACGACATACAGGCCCGCCGGTCCGCCGACCAACAATTGCAGCGCCGCCCCCATCGCGCCGAGATCGGCGCCGAGATTGATGATGTTCGCCACGAGCAGCAGTCCGACAATCGCCCG
>PLRT01000249.1 GCA_003164915.1 Hyphomicrobiales bacterium
GCCAGCGCGCGATCGTCACCGCGACCTCGGCCTCGCTGTCGACGGTGAAGGCGAGTTCGGCCCCGCCCGGCGCGTCGGCCGTGGGCGCGACGCCATCCCGCCGCCACAACCCCAGCATCAGGCCCGGCGCGGCGGGGATCATGGCGAAGGTCGGCGACGATTCGACCGGGGCGCGGCCGAGCGCTTGCGCATAGAACGCGGCGCTCGCCGCGACATTGTCGACATAAAGCAGGATGAAGCTGACGTCCGCCATGGCGGGCTCCTTCGCTGGAGGATGCGAAAGAGGTAGCCGCGGCCTGCGTCAGATTCCGTCAGCAGCGATGGCGCGCCGCGGATCGTCCTCGATTTGACCACATTGATCGCCACGCTCCGTCCGAGGGAGGCTTTGCGAGCAACGCGGGCGAAAGAGCGGGGAGCGATTTGACGCTGAATTTTGCGCGCACTTATCGCCAATGCGCCTCTTGCGTCGGCGCTTTGCGCCGACCGCGAGCCGGGTCGACGACGCGATGACGGGCGGCGTTGGCGGCGGGCGCGATCGGACCTCCGGCGGCGCAGGCGCGCGATCGCGCCTCCGCCGGATCCTCAGGAGCCCGACCACGGCTTACACGGCGCTGGCGATCGCCGCGACGGCCATCATCGTCGTCGCCGTCTCGTCGCTCGCGGCGGTGCTGATCGCCAGTTGGGCGAGCCGCGATGTCGAGTTGCGCGCGCGTCTCCTCTACCGCTCGATCCATAGTCAAGTCGCGGCGGGGATCGCGGAGAGCCCCGGCGACTCACTGGTTTCGTTCCTCGATCAGATCGCCGAGGACGAACGCATCCTCGCGCTCGGGTTCTGTCCGCAGACGGGCGCTCTGCGCTTCGCCACCAAAGAGATGCCCAAGTCCTTCGCCTGCGACACGTTGCCGCTCCACAAGACCGAGAGCTTCGCCACGCGGACCGACGACGGCCGACCCATCGAGGTCGCCATCTTCCCGATGACGGCGGGCCACGTTTCCGGTCACTTGGTGATCTTGCAGGACCTCAGCTACGTCTCCAATCGCGAGCGCGAAGTGCGATTTTACGCGACCTTGACGGTGCTGGCGGTCGCGATCGGCTTCGGGCTGCTGACGATCGCCGTCCTGCTGGCCTCGACCCGCCGCTGGGTTCGCTCGGTGCGCAGCGCGATCGCCGAAGCGCGCGGCGGCGAGGGCCGGGGCGCAGAGACCGTCGGCGAGTTTCCAGTCAGCCGCGAGATCGGCGCGCTGCTCGCCGAGTTCCGCGTCGAACGGAAATTCGCCCACGGCATTCACGTCGAATGGTCGCCCGCGACCCTGCATCAATTGCTCGAGGAAGAACTGCCTCGCGCGCAGATCCTCGTCGTCTCGAATCGCGAGCCCTATATCCACAACCGCGTCGATGACGCGGTGACCGTGCAAATTCCGGCGAGCGGCTTGGTCGCGGCGCTCGAGCCGGTGATGCGCGCGTGCGGCGGCGTCTGGATCGCCCACGGCAGCGGCTCGGCCGATCGCGAAACGGTCGACGAACACGACCATATCCGCGTGCCGCCGGGCGACGGAGGCTACACGCTGCGGCGCATCTGGCTCACCGAGGAAGAGCAGGACGGATACTACTACGGGTTCGCCAACGAGGGCCTATGGCCGCTGTGCCACGTCGCCTTCGTGCAGCCGATCTTCCGCGAGAGCGACTGGGCCCGCTACAAGGCGGTGAACCAGCGCTTCGCCGACGCGGTGGTCGAGGAGGCCGTCAGCGAAGACCCGATCGTTCTGGTCCAGGACTATCACTTCGCGCTTCTGCCGCGCCTCATCCATCAGCGGTTGCCGAAAGCGACGATCGTCGCCTTCTGGCACATTCCTTGGCCGAACGCGGAGACGTTCGGCATCTGCCCATGGCGCGAGGAGATCGCCGACGGGCTGCTCGGCGCGACGATCCTCGGGTTCCACACGCAATTCCACTGCAACAATTTCCTCGAGGCGACCGACCGGTTCATCGAGTCGCGGATCGATCGGGAAAACAACGCGGTCATGTTTCGCGGCCACGAGACGCTGATCCGGCCCTATCCGATTTCGATCGAGTGGCCGCCGGCCGCCTTGGTCGGGCAGGCGTCCGTCGCCGATTGCCGCGCCGCGGTGCAACGTCAGTTCGGCCTGCCCGACGATGCGCGGATCGCCGTCGGCGTCGAGCGGTTCGACTACACCAAGGGCATCCTCGAACGCCTGCGCGCGGTCGACGATCTGCTCGCGCGATATCCCGAATGGCGCGGCAAGTTCGTCCTGGTTCAGGTCGCCGCGCCGACGCGCGACAAGCTCGACGCCTACCGCGACCTGCGCAGGCAAGCGGTCGAACTCGCCGACGCGATCAACGCCAAATACGCCGACGCGGGATGCAAGCCGGTCCGCCTGCTGGTTCAACACTACGATCAAGTCCATATCTTCGAATTGTTCCGCGCCGCCGATGTCGGCGTCGTCTCGAGCCTGCACGACGGCATGAATCTGGTGGCCAAGGAATTCGTCGCGGCTCGCGACGACGAGGCGGGCGTGCTGATCCTGTCGAGCTTCGCCGGAGCGGCGTGGGAATTGTCGGAGGCGCTGATCGTCAATCCCTACGACACGCACGGCCTCGCCAACGGCATCGACGCTGCGCTGCGCATGTCCGCGGCCGAGCAGCGCGAGCGCATGCGGCTGATGCGCGACCTCGTCCGGCAGCGCAACGTCTACCGCTGGGCGGCGCAGATGTTGCTCGACGCCGCGTGGCTGAGGCGGCGCGAAGCGGTGGTCGCAGCCGCACGACAATAGCCGGCGCGTCGCGGCCCGCCCGCCCGCGGGCGGGTGAAGCGCTACTGATTTTCGGGCTTCAGGAAGTAGGGCTCGACCGGGCCGGAGAAGCGGATGGTCAGCGGGTTGCCGTGGCGATCGCGCGCCTTGCCGACGGGCGCGCGGATCCAGCCCTCGCTGACGCAATATTC
>PLRT01000161.1 GCA_003164915.1 Hyphomicrobiales bacterium
TAGGTCGTCAGCGCCGCGCCCTTGTTGCCGCGCTCCTCCTTGACCACCTGCACCAGCAGCACCTGGCGGCGCTTGATGACTTCCTGGATCTTGTACTGGCGGCGCATTCGGGGCGCGCGACGCGGCGCCTCGTCGATCTCGTCGCCGCCGATCTGCTCGACCGCCTCGCTTTCCTCTTCGTGGTGGGCGCGGCGCGGCGGGCGCGCGGCGGTTTCTTCGGCGCCGCCGTCGAGCGTGGTGACTTCCTCTTCTTCCTCTTCGTCCTCCTCGTCCTCGTCGTCGCCTTCTTCACCGTCTGCGGCGGCCTCGTCGGCGGGCGTTTCGCCCGCTTCTTCGCCGATCGTCGCCGGCGCGGCTTCGGCTTTCGCCGGCGGCTCGAAGGCGGGCTCGGCGTGGAAAGACGCCTCGGCGGGTTCGGGCGCAGGCGATTCGTTGGCCTCCGCTTCGATGGCGCGCGCCACTTCGGAGGAGGCGCGCTCGACGGAGGCCTCGGGCGCGGAGGCGGATTCGGCGGGCGATTGGTCGCCCGCAGCGGCGCCTTCGGGCGCGAAGTCCTCGGCGCCGAGGGCGCCTTCGCCGTCGATCGGCGCGGTTTCGGCCACGCGCTCGTCCTCGGCGGCGCGCATGCCGGCCTCCGGGCGGCGACCACGGCGATGGCGGCGGCTGCGGCGCTCGCCGTTCGGCTCTTCCTCGTCTTCGCGATGCGAGCGCGCTTCTTCTTCGAGCAGCGCCTGCCGATCGGCGACCGGAATCTGGTAGTAGTCGGGGTGGATTTCGGAGAAGGCGAGGAAGCCGTGGCGATTGCCGCCGTAGTCGACGAAAGCGGCCTGCAACGACGGCTCGACCCGCGTCACCTTGGCCAGGTAGATGTTGCCGCGCAGCGGCTTCTTGTTGGCCGATTCGAAGTCGAATTCCTCGACGCGGTTACCCTTCAGTACGACCACCCGGGTCTCTTCCGGGTGGGAGGCGTCGATAATCATCTTGTTTGACATGGTAAACTCTCTCGCGGCGCGACGACGCGACCCGCGACGCCCACACTCTGGGCGTCTGGGCCGCGCGAACGGCGCCGATGGTTTGGGGGGTACGGGAAATCGGGAGCGATCGCCGACGGGCGACCGCGCCGCCGCTGAACTCGCGGCGGCAAAGCCGGACGGCCAAGGCCGCCGGCGAATTCACGAGGAGGTGAATTTGATTCGATGCGAGCGATTCTGGCATCGCGACCCTGAAACTCGGCGGACTCGACCTCGTCGCCAATCGAGGGGCGCCGTTCAGAGCGCCTGCGGCTCGCCTGGGTCGCGTCTGCCGGCCATCGTCCGGCGACGCACATCCGCGCGCTTCGGCCGCAAACGCCCTGCAATCGGCGCAGGGAAGGCGGCGGAAACGGCGCTTGTCGCGCCCGCGCTTCGGTTCTTCCGCTCGCTCCCGAAGCCGACTCGCCTTGCGGCGAAAGCGTCGGGTCGATGACGCGGAAACGACCCATATGCGATAAGTCTACATAGGCGCCAACGTCCGGCTTGGCAAGCGGATTCCCCGAGACGGCCAGCCGGGCCGCTCGGCGGGCTGTAACGCGGGGGAAATCCGACCTGGCGCGCGACCCTGTCCTTGCGGAGCCTCATCATTCGTTAACCGTTGGTGAACTAATGCGCTAAGAATGGCGCGCTGACTGCCGAGGACCGATGTTCCTTCGCCACATGCTGCTGGCCTTCGCCTTGACCATTGCGGCGCTCGCCGGGGCTGCGCCGGCGCGCGCCGAGGACGCGCCTCCGGTCGCGGTGGCCGCCCGCCTCGCTGACGACGGCGAAGCGGCGAAGCTCGTCTTCGATCTCTCCGGTCCAGTGGCCGCCAGCGCGCGCGCGCTGGCCGATCCGGACCGCATCGTGGTCGACATGCCGGAGGTCAGCTTCCAGATCGATCCGTCGATCGGTCGACCGCGCGACCATGGTCAGGCCATTGTCAAAGGGTTCCGCTTCGGCCTGTTCGGACCAGGCAAGTCGCGGGTGGTGATCGACCTCGCCAAGCCCGCCTGCGTCGCCAATGTCGCGACGACGCCCATCGCCAAGGGCGCGACGCCGTCGCGGCTCGCCATCGCGCTCAAGCGCTGCGAGCCGGCGGCTTTCGCCCAGGCTGCGGCGCGCGACGCGTTGGCGGGAGCGGGGCCCGCGCCGGCGGCGGTCGCCGCAGCCGCGCCGGTCGCCGATCGGCCGGTCATCGTCCTCGATCCCGGCCATGGCGGGGTCGACGGCGGCGCCTACGGGATCGGCGGGGCGATCGAGAAGACGCTGGTCTACGAATACGCGCTCGAATTGCAGCGCCAGCTGGAGGCCAAGGGCCGGTTCAAGGTCGTGCTCACCCGCCATGGCGACGAATTTGTTTCGCTCGACGACCGGGTGCGGATCGCGCGGGAGGCGGGGGCGTCGCTGCTGATCTCGATCCACGCCGACATGCTCGGCGGCGCGGGATCCTACGTCTCCGGCGCGACGGTCTACACCTGCTCGGAGCGCGCTTCCGACGCCGAAGCGGCGCGCGTCGCCGCCCACGAGAACGCCGCCGACAAGGCCGCCGGCGTCGAAGACAAGGCGCAGGCGCCGGGCGTCGCCGACATCCTGTTCGACCTGGAAAAGCGCGAGACCCGCGCCTACGCCCATCTGTTCTCGCGCGGCGTCGTGGCCGAACTGCAGGGCAAGACGCAACTCAACAACAACCCCGAACGCTCCGCCGGCTTCGTTGTCCTGAAGGCTCCCGACTTCCCGTCGGTTCTGGTCGAGCTCGGCTATTTGTCCAACCCGAAGGACGTCCAGTCGATGAACTCGCCCGAATGGCGGGCGCGCACGGCGAGCGCGATGGCCGACGCCGTCGACCGCTTCTTCGCGTCCGGCCGCGCCGCGGCGGCGCCGTCGCCGGACGCCGCCGCGCTCGCCGCTTCCGATCGCACGGCCGCTGGCGGCCCGGCGGCGGGCGGCGTGGTTCCCGGCGAGCCCGCCAAGCCGTGAGTCCGGCGGCTTCATACTTCCGCCGCAGTCCCCGCCGACATGGAGCGGCGCCGTCGGCGCGGCCGCATCGTCCTGACAATGGCCGCGCTTTAGGTTAAGGAGCGCGCGCACATACGCTCGCGGCCGGTCCTCCGGGCGGCCGTCGCCGGGCACTTGCGGGATCGAACAATGCGCGGCATCGCCCGTTTCCTCGGATTTCTTTTCGCGACGGGCGCGATCGTCTTCGTCATCGGCGCCGGCGTCGTCGCCGCCGTCATCTGGAAGTTCGAGCAGGACCTGCCCGACTACGGCCAGCTCAAGAACTACGAGCCGCCGGTGATGACGCGCGTCCACGCCGCCGACGGCAGCCTGCTGGCCGAATATGCGCGAGAGCGGCGCCTCTATCTGCCTTCCGCCGCGATCCCGCCGCTGGTCAAGGAGGCGTTCATCGCCGCCGAGGACAAGAACTTCTACACCCACCACGGCGTCGACCCGGAAGGAATCCTTCGCGCCGGCATGGTGTTCCTGGAGGGCAGCAAGCACATTCAGGGCGCCTCGACCATCACCCAGCAGGTGGCGAAGAACTTCCTGCTGACCTCGGACCGCACGGTGGAGCGCAAGATCCGCGAGATCCTGCTCAGCCTGCGCATCGAGTCCGCCTATTCGAAGGACAAGATCCTCGAGCTCTACCTCAACGAAATCTATCTCGGCCTCGGCAATTACGGCGTCGCCGCCGCAGCGCTCGGCTATTTCGACAAGTCGGTTCACGAGCTGTCGATCGCCGAGGTCGCCTATCTCGCCGCATTGCCGAAGGAGCCGAGCGCGCTCAACCCGTTCCGCAATCGCGACCGCGCCGTCGAGCGGCGCAATTACGTGATCGGCCGCATGGCCGAAGACGGCTACATCACCGCCGAGCAGGCGCGGGCCGCGCGCGCCGAGCCGCTGGTCGTCACGCCGCGCGCGCTGACCCCCAGTTCGATCGCCGCCGGCTTCTTCGCCGAGGAAGTGCGGCGCGAGCTGTCCGAGCGCTACGGCGAGCAGAAGCTCTACGAGGGCGGCCTGTCGGTGCGCACCACGCTCGATCCCAAGCTGCAACTGATGGCGCGCAAGGCGCTGGTCGACGGCCTGGTCCGCTACGACGAGGCGCACGGCTGGCACGGCACGGTCAAGACGATCGACATCGGCCAGGACTGGGGCGTGCCGCTCGGCGAAATTCCTGAATACGGCGACATCAAGCCGTGGCGGCTCGCGGTGGTGCTCGACGTTTCCGACACGGCGCTGAGGGTCGGCCTGCAACCGGAGCGCGACCCATCGGGCGCGCTCGGCGCGGACCGCGAGACCGGCACGGTCGGTCCCGACGGCATGAAGTGGACGGGCAAGAAGGCGAAGGCGGTCGCCAAGCCGGGCGACGTCGTCTACGTCGAGCCGGTCGTCGGCAACGCGGGCGAGTACCGCCTGCGGCAGATTCCCGAGGTCTCCGGCGCCTGCGTGGCGATGGATCCCTTCACCGGCCGCGTGCTGGCGATGGTCGGCGGCTTCTCCTACGACCTGTCGGAGTTCAACCGCGCCACTCAGGCGATGCGCCAGCCGGGTTCGTCGTTCAAGCCGATCGTCTATGCCGCCGCGATCGACAACGGCTACACGCCGTCGTCGATCGAACTCGACGAGCCGATCTCGATCGATCAGGGCAACGGCGAAATCTGGACGCCGCAGAATTTCGAAGGCAAGTCGGGCGGTCCGCACACCCTGCGCTTCGGCGTCGAGCATTCGATCAACCAGATGACGGTCAGGCTGGCGCGCGACATCGGCATGCCGCTGATCACCGAATACGCCAAACGCTTCGGGGTCTACGACAACCTGCCGCCCTATCTGTCGATGTCGCTGGGCGCCGGCGAGACGACCGTGTTGCGCATGGTCACCGCCTATTCGATGTTCGACAACGGCGGCAAGCGCATCAAGGCGACGCTGATCGACCGCATCCAGGACCGCTGGGGCCACACGATCTACAAGCACGACGAACGCATCTGTCAGGGCTGCGACGCGGAGAAGTGGGAAAACCAGGACGAGCCCAAGCTGATCGACAAGCGCGAGCAAGTGATCGATCCGCTCACCGCCTATCAGATCACCTCGATCATGCAGGGCGTCATCCAGCGCGGCACCGGCATCGCCATCAGCGAACTGCATCGCACGCTCGCGGGCAAGACCGGCACCACCAACGACGCCAAGGACCTGTGGTTCGTCGGCTATTCGCCAAACCTCGCCTTCGGCGTGTTCATGGGTTACGACAAGCCGCGCTCGCTCGGCGACAGCGCCCAGGCCGCGCTCTACACCGCGCCGATCTTCCGCGACTTCATGAAGTTGGCGCTGGCCGACACGCCCGACACGCCGTTCCGCGTGCCCCCCGGCCTCAAGCTCATCTCGGTCGACGTCCACACCGGCATGCGCGCCAGCGGCCCGCGCACGATCATGGAGGCGTTCAAGCCCGGCACCTCGCCGCCCGACGCCTATTTCGGCGACAGTCCGACCGATCCCGACGCCTTCTCGCCCGACGTCTCGAAGGCGGTCGGAACAGGACCGGGCGGGCTCTACTGAGCCGGCTGCAGATGTAGACGCGGCCGCTGGCCGCGTCAGCGCGATCGCCGATCGCGCCTACAGTCACGTCTCAGGCGAGGAATTCGCGGACGAACGGCGTCGCCGGCCGTTCGCTGATCTCGCGCGGCGTTCCGACCTGCTCGATGCGGCCGGCGTTGAGCACGGCGACGCGGTCGGCGAGCTCCATCGCCTCGGCCTGGTCGTGGGTGACGAACACCGTCGTCAGCCCGGTGCGCTCGTGGATCGCGCGCAGCCAATGGCGCAGCTCCTTGCGCACCTTGGCGTCGAGGGCGCCGAACGGCTCGTCGAGCAGCAGCACGCGCGGCTCGATCGCCATCGCGCGGGCGAGCGCGACGCGCTGGCGCTGCCCGCCCGACAATTGCGCGGGATAGCGCGCGCCAAGGCCGGGAAGCTGCATCATGTCGAGCAACTCGTCGACCCGCCGCTTGATCTCGACGCGCGTCGGGCGGCGGCGGCGGGGCCTCACCGTCAGGCCATAAGCGATGTTGGCGGCGACCGTCATGTGGCGGAACAGGGCATAGGACTGGAAGACGAAGCCGACGCGCCGCTCCTGCACGGTCAGCCGCGTGGCGTCGTCGGCGCCGAAGCGCAGGACGCCGGCGTCGGCGGTCTCGAGGCCGGCGATGATGCGCAGCAGCGTGGTCTTGCCGCAGCCTGAAGGCCCGAGCAGCGCGACCAGCTCGCCCGGCGCGATCGTCAGATCGATCGCGGTCAGCACCGTCTGGTCGCCGAAACGCTTGCCGACGCCGGCGATCTCGATGCGCTGGCCGGCGTTGCTCAGGCCGGGACCGCGCGGCGTCGTGGCGAATTCGTCACCCCGCGCCGCGGCGCCGGGCGGCGCCGACGAACCGCCATTCGAGGTAGGTCTTGAAGGCGAGCGTGACCAGGGCGAGAAGCGCAAGAAGCGACGCGAGGGTGAAAGCGGCGACGATGTCGTACTCATTGTAGAGGATCTCCACCTGCAGCGGGATCGTGTTGGTCAGACCGCGGATGTGGCCGGAGACGACCGAAACCGCTCCGAATTCGCCCATCGCCCGCGCATTGCAGAGCAGCACGCCGTAGAGCAGCGCCCATTTGACGTTGGGCAGCGTCACGGTGACGAACGCCTTCCAGCCGGTCGCGCCGAGCGTGAGGGCGGCCTCTTCCTCGGCGGAGCCGAGCTGCTGCATGAGCGGGATGAGCTCGCGCGCGACGAACGGAAAGGTCACGAACACGGTCGCCATCGCGATGCCCGGCAGGGCGAAGATGACGTGCAGGCCGTGCGCGGCCGCCCACGGCCCGAGGACCCCCTGGGCGCCGAAGGCCAGCACGAAGACGAGGCCGGCGACCACCGGCGAAACCGACAGCGGCAGGTCGATCAGGGTGATCAACAGGTTCTTGCCGACGAAGTCGAACTTGGCGATCGCCCAGGCCGCGGCGACGCCGAACGTCGCGTTGAGCGGCACGACGATCGCCGCCACGGTCAGGGTGAGCGCGATCGCCGTGCGCGCGTCGGAATCGAGCAGCGCCGTGAGATAGGCGGCGACGCCGCGCGAAAACGCCTCGGAGAAGACGATCGCCAGCGGCAGGACGAGAAACAAAGTCAGGAAGCCGAGCGCGACGGCGATCAGCGCCGCGCGCGCGCCGGCCGATTCGCTGGCGACGTCGCGCGGACTGAGGAGGACCGTCGGGACGCCGGCGTCAGACATGACCGAGCCTCCGGCGGCTCCAGGCGTGCAGCAGATTGATCGCCAGCAGCATGAGGAAGGAGACCCCGAGCATGATCGCCGCGACGCCGGTGGCGCCGACGTAGTCGTATTCCTCGAGCTTGACGACGATGACCAGCGGCGCGATCTCGGAAACATAGGCGACGTTGCCGGCGATGAAGATCACCGAGCCGTATTCGCCCACCCCGCGCGCGAAGGCGAGCGCGAGGCCGGCGAGCAGGCCGGGAACAAGCGGCGGCAGCGCGATGCGCGCCAGCGTGCGCAGCCGCGACGCGCCGAGCGTCGCCGAGGCCTCTTCGAGCTCCCTGTCCAGCTCCTCGATCAGCGGCTGGACGGTGCGCACGACGAACGGCAGGCCGACGAAGGTCAGCGCGACGAGAATGCCCCAGCGGGTGAAGGCGATCTTGACGCCGAGCGCGGCAAGCGGCGCGCCGAGCCAGCCGTTCGGCGCATAGAGCGCGGCGAGCGAAATGCCGGCGACCGCGGTCGGCAGCGCAAAGGGCAGGTCGACCAGGGCGTCGACGAGGCGCCGGCCGGGGAAGCGGTAGCGGGTCAGCGTCCAGGCGACGATTGCGCCGAACACGACGTCGATCGACGCGGCGGCGAGCGCCGCGCCGAAGGACGTCTTCAGCGCCGCCAGCACGCGCGGTTCGACGGCGACCGCCCACAGCCCGCCGAGGCCGAGCCCCGAGGCCTTGGCGACCAGCGCGCCGAGCGGCAGCAGCACGATCAGCGAGAGATAGAACAGCGTGAAGCCGAGCGTCGGCGCGAAGCCGGGCAGCGCGCTCGGCTTCTTAAACGCGGCGCCGGCGATCGACAGGGTCATGAGG
>PLRT01000047.1 GCA_003164915.1 Hyphomicrobiales bacterium
TCATCGCCGCCGACGATCTCGACGATGCGGCGCAGAAGATCGTGGCGGCGGTGAGAGGCGGTCGATGAGCGGAACGTCCCAGGCCGTCAACTTGGCCGAGAAGCTTGCCCAATTCTCGGAACGATGGGCGCCGCGCACCGTCGCGACATACAACGGCCATGACGTCATGGTGGTCAAGGTCGATGGTGAATTCACTTGGCATAGCCATCCCGACAGCGACGACTTCTTTCTCGTGCTGAAAGGCGAACTCGACATCGAGCTGCGCGACCGCGTCGTTCGCCTGCGGCCTGGCGAGATGTTCGTCGTGCCGAAGGGCGTCGAGCATCGTCCGGCGGCGCGAACCGGCGAGGTCGAAATCCTGCTGATCGAACCGACCGGAGCGCCGAACACCGGCGATCCGGCCACCGCCGCGCGACGCATCGTGATCTAGACCCGCTCATTCGAGCATTCGTGGAGTCGACGTGTCCATTCTCATCAACGCCGCCACCAAGGTCATCTGTCAGGGCTTCACCGGCAAGAACGGCACGTTCCATTCCGAGCAGGCGATCGCTTACGGCACCAAGATGGTCGGCGGCGTGTCGCCGGGCAAAGGCGGCTCCGTGCATCTCGGTCTGCCGGTGTTCGACACCGTCGCCGAAGCGCGCGAGGCGACCGGCGCCGACGCGTCGGTGATCTACGTGCCCCCGCCGGGCGCGGCCGACGCGATCTGCGAGGCGATCGCGGCCGAGATTCCGCTGATCGTCTGCATCACCGAGGGCATCCCGGCGCTCGACATGGTCAAGGTCAAGCGCGCGCTGTGCGGCGCCCGGTCGATCCTGGTTGGCCCGAACTGCCCCGGCGTGATGACGGCGGGCGAATGCAAGATCGGCATCATGCCGGGCAACATCTTCAAGCCCGGCAGCGTCGGCATCGTCTCGCGCTCCGGCACGCTGACCTACGAGGCGGTGTTCCAGACGACCCGCGAGGGCCTCGGCCAGACGACCGCGGTCGGCATCGGCGGCGATCCGGTCAAAGGCATGGACTTCATCGAGGCGCTGGAGATGTTCCTCGCCGACGAGGCGACCCAGTCGATCGTCATGATCGGCGAGATCGGCGGTCAGGCGGAAGAGGACGCGGCGCAGTTTCTCAAGGACGAGGCCATGCGCGGCCGCGCCAAGCCGGTGGTCGGCTTCATCGCCGGCCGCACCGCGCCCCCGGGGCGTCGCATGGGCCACGCCGGCGCGATCATCGCCGGGGGCAAGGGCGGCGCGGAAGACAAGATCGCGGCGATGGAGGCGGCGGGCGTTCGCGTCTCGCCGTCGCCGGCGCGGCTCGGCAAGACATTGGTCGACGTGTTGAACGGCAAGTGACGGGAGGCCGGACATGACGCGGCAGGACATCAACCAGCAGCTGCTGCAAACCTCGTTCCTCTACGGCGCAAACGGCGCCTATATCGAGGCTTTGCAGGCGCAGTACGAGAAGGACCCGCTGTCGATCGAGCCCGGCTGGCGCGACTTCTTCGCCGCGCTGGGCGACGATCCCGCGAGCGTCGGCAAGACGGCGGAAGGCGCGTCGTGGCGGCGGGCGAATTGGCCGGTCACGCCCAAGGACGAACTCACCAACGCGCTCGACGGCGACTGGCCGGCGACCGAGAAGGCGATCGGCGACAAGCTGCGCGCGCGCGCCGTCGCCGCGCCCGAGGCGCAGCCGAGCGACGACGAGATCCACCGCGCCACCCGCGATTCGGTGCGCGCGCTGATGATGGTCCGCGCCTACCGCATGCGCGGCCACCTGCACGCCAACCTCGACCCGCTCGGCCTCGAGCCGCAGAAGGACCACGAGGAGCTGCACCCGGCGACCTACGGCTTCCACGAGAGCGACTGGGACCGCAAGATCTTCATCGACCACGTGCTCGGCCTCGAATTCGCGACCGTGCGCGAGATGCTGGCGATCCTGCGCCGCACCTATTGCGGCACGATCGGCTTCGAGTTCGTCCACATCTCCGACCCGGCGGAAAAGGCGTGGATCCAGGAGCGCATCGAGGGTCCCGACAAGGAGATTCACTTCACCAAGGAAGGCAAGCGCGCGATCTTGTCGAAGTTGGTCGAGGCCGAGGGCTTCGAGAGTTTCGTCGACGTCAAGTATCCGGCCGCCAAGCGCTTCGGCCTCGACGGGGCCGAGGCGATGATCCCCGCGCTCGAGCAAATCATCAAGCGCGGCGGCCAACTCGGCCTCAAGGAGATCGCGCTCGGGATGGCCCATCGCGGCCGCCTCAACGTGCTCACCCAGGTGATGGGCAAGCCGCACCGCGCGATCTTCCACGAATTCAAGGGCGGCTCGGTGTCGCCCGACGAGGTCGAAGGCTCCGGCGACGTGAAGTACCATCTCGGCGCTTCCTCCGACCGCGAGTTCGACAGCAACCGCGTCCACCTGTCGCTGACCGCCAATCCGTCGCATCTCGAGATCGTCGATCCGGTGGTGCTCGGCAAGGTGCGCGCCAAGCAGGACCAGCTCGACGACTACATCGAGCGGACGAAGGTCCTGGCGCTGCTGATCCACGGCGACGCGGCGTTCGCCGGTCAGGGCGTGGTCGCCGAATGCTTCGGCCTCTCCGGCCTGCGCGGCCACCGCACCGGCGGTTCGGTCCATTTCATCGTCAACAACCAGATCGGCTTCACCACCTATCCGCGCTATTCGCGCTCCTCGCCCTATCCGTC
>PLRT01000195.1 GCA_003164915.1 Hyphomicrobiales bacterium
CGATCAGCCGCGGCCGCTTCTTGAATGCGCGGTTGGAAGTGAACGGCATCCAGAAAGCGGCGAGGTCGTTGGGGATTTCGGCGGGCCGGTCGGCGGACATGCGGGGCTCCTGGACGGTTAGTTTTCTGAACAATGCCGTTCGCCTGCAACGATGTCCAGTTGTCGCCGTGTTCGCGGCGTTCTAAATACTGAACGCATGAACAGCGGCGATCGCGAACTGGCGGTGGGAGAGCGGCTGCGCGCCCTGCGCCTCAGGGCGGGTCTGTCGCAGCGCGAACTCGCGCGCCGCGCCTCGGTCTCCAACGCGACGGTGTCGATGATCGAGGCCGAGCGCGTCAGCCCGTCGGTGTCGGCGCTGCGCCAGATTCTGTCGGCGCTCGGCGTCGGCATCGCCGACTTCTTCGCCTCGCCGGGGCCACAGGGCGAGCAGGTCGTCTATCGCGCCGCCGAGCTGACCGAGATCGCCGGCGGCGCGGTCTCCTACCGCCAGATCGGCGCCAATCTCGAAGGCCGCGCGCTGCAGATGATCCACGAGCGCTACAGGCCCGGCGCCCAGTCGGGCGCCAAGATGCTGTCGCACCAGGGCGAGGAAGCGGGCCTCGTCATCAAGGGCCGGCTGACGCTCGAAGTCGACGGCCGCCGCTACGAGCTTGCCGCCGGCGACGCCTATTTCTTCGACAGCCGCAAGCCGCACAGCTTCCGCAACGCCGGCGACGGCGAGCTCGTCGTCGTCTCCGCCTGCGCCCCGCCGACCTTTTAGGCGCTCGTAAACGAACACGAGAAGGCGCCCCATCGCGGGACGCTCGAGCGCGGCGCGCGGTAACCGACCCTCAACCTTAAGCCCTTATCAACAGCGAGGCTCGAATTTTCCGCTTCGCGTGCAGTCTCGGCGTGGGTCGCGTATGGGTCGTTCGCGTTTAGCCTGGGTCGGGTCGACGGTTGCGCCCTGGGGCATCGCCCTCGGCTTTCTCGTCTCGATCACCGCCCAGGCGGGGCAGGAAGTGGGCCTCGACCCCCTGAATCTGCGCATCTCCGCCTTTGTTCCCGCTTCGCCTTCGGCGAGGCCGATTCTCGAAGCGAGCCTGACGCTCGGATCGCGCGACGACCTCGCCGCGCAGCCCGACGAAATCGACCCCAATCCGGCGATCAAGCAGGGCAGAACTGCCTTTCCCGCCATCGACCGCACCGGCAAGAGCGACCCGTTCATCATCTTCCGCCCGAGCTTCCAGGCCAGACGCGCGCTGCAAGCGCAGCCGACCGAGGCCGACTCGGCCGAAGGCTGGCCAGACGATTCGCGCAGCCCCGCCCGCGTCGCCGACCTCGACGCCGACGCGCCATCTGGTCCGCTGCCGTTCGGCGACGGCGCCACCCCGGCGGCGGCGCTCGACTTCGTCCTCAATTCGGCGACGCCGACCCCGAGCGACGGCAAGCTCATCGTCGCCGCGGCCAAGCCGACGCCGGCCCCTGCGCCGCAGACCTCGGTCGTCTCGCCGCTGGCGGCCGCCGGCAAGCCAGACTATGCCTCGCTGATCGATCCGAAGGATTCCGCGCGGCAGATGCGCTGTCTGGCCGAGGCCATTTACTTCGAAGCGCGCAGCGAGCCCGAGGCCGGCCAGGCGGCGGTCGCCCAGGTTGTGCTCAACCGCGTACGCAGCGGCATCTTCCCGACCAATGTCTGCGCGGTCGTCTACCAGGATCGCAACCGGCCGTTCGCCTGCCAGTTCTCCTTCGCCTGCGAAGGCAAGTCGCTGCGCGTCGAGGAGCCGGCCGCCTGGGCGACCGCGACCCGCATCGCCGAGGCGGTGGTCAGCGGCGCCAACTACAACCCAAGGCTCGCCGAGGCGCTCAACTATCACGCCTACTATGTCTACCCGTTCTGGGCGCCGACGCTGCGCCGCGTCGACCGCATAGGCGCGCATATCTTCTACGCGATGCCCGCCGGCCTGAACTGGGCGCCGGGCGCGCTCAATGGCCGCGGCGACCTGCCGCCGCAGCAGGGGCAGGCGAACGCGTCGCCGGTCGTCCAGACCGTCGCTGCTGCGAAGGCTCCCACGCCGAGTCGCTAGCCGGGGCGGCTCAAGGCGCCGCCGCGCTGCTGGCGATGACGTGACGCGACGGTTCGCCGAGGAACTTGATGATCAGTCCGAGCGTCGCCGCGGCGCGGCTGCGGCCCATCCGCTCCGAGTCCCGTCTGACTTCCGAAAGTCGGTTCAATAGCGCGCTTTCGCTAACGCTGGAGGATTCGAGCAGCGTTTGGCTGAGTGCGACGAACGCCTCGAACAGGGCGCCTTCATATTCGTTCATTGGACGATCGGCGCTCATCATGATGCCCTTTCGCTCAATGCGTCAGCGGCTTAGCTCAGAGCGAGCGTTTGCGGCCAAGGCTTGCGTCATGATGGGTGCAAAGTCGGCGCCGCGCGCTTCGTAATTCGCGCGCCATTATCCTTCGGCGCACCGGCGCGCGCTGCGAAGGTTGGGCGTCTCGCGCTCGGTCGAGCGGCGATCGCTCTGGAGATAAGTGCCGCGTTCCCGGCCAATCAGGAATCCGGCCATTGCGCAGCCGAGCCCTTGGCGACCGCTGGGCCCTTGCTTTCGCAGGGGCGACAGCGGCGGCCGGTTTTTCCCGTCAGCCGAGCAGCGTCTCGGCCGGCGTGTAGGGCAGGCCGTGCGCCTCGGCGACCGGCGGGCAGGTAATCTTGCCGGCATGGACGTTGAGGCCGTTGCGCAGGTGCGGATCGTCCTTGAGCGCCTGCTTCCAGCCCTTGTCGGCGAGCGCCAGTGCGAAGGGCAGCGTCGCGTTGTTGAGCGCGAAGGTCGAAGTGCGCGCGACCGCGCCCGGCATGTTGGCGACGCAATAATGGACGACGCCGTCGACGACATAGGTTGGGTCCGAATGGGTGGTCGGCTTCGAGGTTTCGCAGCAGCCGCCCTGGTCGATGGCGATGTCGACGATCACCGAGCCCGGTTTCATCGTCTTCAGCATCGCGCGGGTGATCAGCTTCGGCGCGGCGGCGCCGGGGACGAGCACGGCGCCGATGACGAGATCGGCGCGGGTGACGAGATCGGCGATTGCCGCGCGGGTCGAGTAGATCGTCCGCAGGCTGGTGCCGAACTGAGCGGCGAGACGGCGCAACGTGTCGTTCGACTTGTCGACCACCGTCACGTTGGCGCCCATGCCGAGCGCGATCGTCACCGCATTGGCGCCGGAGACGCCGCCGCCGATGACGACGACTTCCGCCGCCGGCACGCCGGTTACGCCGCCAAGCAGAATGCCGCGTCCGCCTTGCGCCTTTTCGAGCGCATGAGCCCCGACTTGCGGCGCGAGGCGGCCGGCGACTTCCGACATCGGCGTCAGCAACGGCAGGCCGCCGCTCGGCGAGGTCACCGTCTCATAGGCGATGCAGGTCGCGCCGCTGGCGATGAGGTCCTTGGTCTGGGCGAGGTCGGGGGCGAGATGGAGGTAGGTATAGAGGACTTGGCCGGCGCGCAACTGGCGGCGCTCGTTGGCAAGCGGCTCCTTGACCTTCACGATCATCTCGGCGCGGGCGAAGATGTCCTCGGGCTTGCCGACCAGCGTCGCGCCGGCGGCGGCGTATTCTTCGTCGGGGAGGCCGGCGCCGACGCCAGCGTTGTTCTCGACCAGGACCTTGTGCCCGTGGTGGACGAGTTCCGCCACCGCGCCCGGCGTCAGGCCGACGCGAAATTCGTTGTCCTTGATTTCCTTGGGAACACCAACCAGCATGGCAGCCTCCGCCTTCCAATTCTGGCAGTATCACGCGAGCGTGGCGAAATTATCTCCCTAAATGGCGGCGTTGTTGTCATATGGCGGCATTTCATGCGATGAAATACGCATTTCGGGGTTCATTATGCGAATAGGCGATATCGACGACCGCGACCGCGCGATCCTGCGCGAGTTGATGCGCGACGGGCGGCTGACCAACGCCGAGCTTGCCGAACGCGTCCATCTCTCACAATCCGCGTGCCTGCGCCGGGTGCGCATGCTGGAAGACAGCGGTCTGATCGCCGGCTACGTGATGCTGCTCGATCCCGCCGCCGCCGGCCTGCCCGGCGCCGCCTTCGTGTCGGTGACGCTCGACCAGCAGGGCCGAGCCGCGCTCGACCGGTTCGAGACCGAGGTGCGCGGCCACGCGGAGATCATCGAATGCTATCTTCTCGCCGGCCCCGCCGATTATCTGCTGCGGGTCGCGTTCCGCGACGCGCGTGACTTCGAGCGCATTCACACCGACATCCTCACCCAACTGCCCGGCGTTTCGCGCGTTCAGTCGACGATGACTCTGCGCACGGTGAAGAAGACGACCGCCTTGCCGCTATAGAGGGGTCGCGCTAAGCAGGCCCGACCGGCTCGCCTGGCCGGCCGCGAGGATCCGCCATGACCCAGCCCGCCGCCGACATCGCCAAAATGCCGTTCGAGGCGGCGCTGGCGGAGCTCGAATCGATCGTCGACAAGCTGGAGAAGGGCGCAGTGGCGCTCGAAGACTCGATCAAGCTCTACGAGCGCGGCGAGGCGCTGAAGAAGCACTGCGACGATTTGCTCAAGAACGCCGAAATGCGAATCGAAAAGATTGCGCTTGGCGCCGACGGCAAGCCGAAAGCCGTTACTTCGCTCGACGGCGAGTAAAAACTGTCGCGAAGCTGACAAGATCGTCAGAATGACTCCGCTATGACGCTGGAAACGCGGCAATTTTCGCCGGGCGGCGCCTTTTGGTCACACTTTGTTAACCATAACCGCGGCAATCATCTAATGCATTGTTAACCTTTGTCCGAGCCGCGATTCGCGCCTCGGGCGCGAAAAAATGGAAAAGGGCGGACTTCCATGCGAACAATCGCTTTCGTTACCCAGAAGGGCGGATCGGGCAAAAGCACATTGGCTTCGTCGCTGGCCGTTTTGGCCAAGGACGTCGGCGAGAGGGTCTGCGTTATCGATCTCGACCCGCAGGCTTCACTGCTGAGTTGGTCCAAGACCCGCAATCAGCAGGACATCGGCGTCGTTCCGGCGACCGCCGCGAAGCTCCCGGCGGTGCTCAAGGAGCTCGCCAAGAAGGGCGCCACGCTCGTGATCATCGATACGCCCGGCGCCGACGGCGCTGCGTCGATGGCGGCGATGAAGGAAGCCGACCTCAATATTATTCCGTCGCGGCCAAGCATTTTCGACCTGTGGGCGAGCGCCCAGACCCGCGCCGCGCTCAAGGCGACCAAGAGCGAATTCGTCTTCATGCTCAACCAGTGCCCTCCGGCGCAGCAGTCGGCGCGCGTCGACAACGCGGTCGAAGCGCTGGAGGAAATGGGGGGCCTGATTTCCCCGCTGGTGCTGGCGCGCGTCGATTATCAGGAAGCGGCGCGGCACGGCCTCGGCGTCACCGAGATCAACCCTCACGGCGCGGCGGCGCAGGAAATGCGCCAGCTGTGGTCGTCGATCAAGCGCCGTCTCGCACGCGGCAAGAACGCGCCGACCGCCCGCGCGGCCTGACCTGACCATCGATCGTCTCGCCCGCGTCGGCCTGAGCTTCAGCCGCCGATGCGGGTGCGGATCACCTGACCGCCACGCTCGATCTCGAGATCCCACAGCCGCGGCCGCTGGCTCGCCGCCGCTTCGAGATCGCGGGTCGTCGCGATCTTCGCGCCATTGATCGCGAGCACCACATCGCCTTTCTGGATGCCGAGATTGGCGGCGAGCGAATCCGGCGCCGTTTCGGCGACGACCACGCCTTCATCGACGTTCTCCAGCGACAACTCTTCCTCGACCGCCGGCGAGACATTCTCGACCAGCGCGCCCTGGAACGGCGAGCGGCTCTTGATGCGGATCGCGTCGCGCGGCGGCGTCTCCGGCGCAGCGATCAGCTTGACCGAAGCCGTCACGGTCTTGCCGTCGCGCAGGGTGGTGACCGTCGCCGCGCCGCCGAGCGGCTTGACGCCGAGGCGGAAGCCGACACCGGCGGCGTCGTCGACATCCTGTCCGTCGATCGCGGTGATCACGTCGCCGTGCTTCAATCCCGCTTCGGCGGCGGGCCCGTCGGGCGCGACATTGGCGATCAGCGCGCCGGCCGGCCGGTCGAGGCCGATCGAATCGGCGATGTCCTTGGTCACGTCCTGCAGGGTGGCCCCGAGCCACGGCCGCCGCACCACGCCGCCGTGCTCGGCGGCGTAGACGACGCTCTTGACCATGTTGACCGGGATGGCGAAGCCGATGCCGACGCTGCCGCCCGAGCGCGAGACGATCATCGAGTTGATGCCGATCACCTTGCCGTCGAGATCGACAAGCGCTCCGCCCGAATTGCCGGGATTGATCGCGGCGTCCGTCTGGATGAAGAAGCCGTAGTCGTTGATGCCGGCCTCGGTGCGCGCCTGGGCCGAGACGATGCCCTGGGTCACCGTCTGGCCGACGCCGAACGGATTGCCGATCGCCAGCACGATGTCGCCGACCTCGATCGCGTCGGAGTCGCCCATCTCCAGCACCGGGAATCGCTCCGACGCCTCGATCTTCAGCACCGCCAGATCGGTGTGTTGATCGCGCAGCACGACTTTGGCCGGGAACTCGCGGCGGTCGGATAGCGCCACCTTCACGTCGGTCATGCCCTCGATGACGTGATAGTTGGTGACGACGAGGCCGCTCGGGTCGACGATGACGCCCGAGCCGAGCGACTGCGCGACGCGCGATTCTTCGCCCTGGTCGCCGAAGAACTGGCGGAAAATAGGGTCGTCGAACAACGGATTGCGGGCGTGCTGCTCGACCCGAGAAGCGTAGACGTTGACCACCGCCGGGCGGACCTTCTTGACCACCGGCGCGAACGACAGATGCAACTCGGCGGCGTTTTGAGGGACCGTCTTGTCGGCGGTCTGGGCTGGTGCGGCGGCGACCGCGGCGAGGCTGAGGGCGAAGGCGAGGGCGAGGCGGCGCAAGGCAAATCTCCGGCTCGGACAGGGGGCCTTGATATAGGCCGAGCCCACCCCGAGGCGAAAGATTAAATTGGCCATCGGCGCCTTGCGGGGGACCACGCGCCGCCCAATGTCATGGTCCGCGGCCCGGCTGGCTGGCGCCGCCTTTTTTCGTGGGAGGCTCTTGATGAGCACGGCGCATACGTTTGGCGGTTCGGCGGACGCGCGCGCGTACGCGCCGGGCGAATGGGCGGCGTTCCGCCGATGGGGCCGCACCTGCGCGGCGCGCTGGACGCTGTTCGAACTGGCGACGATGGTGCTCGGCTTCATGATCTTCTGGCCGATCGGCGTGGCGGTGTTCGTCTACAAGATGTGGCAGCGCAGAAGCGGCGCGGACGATCTGCAGACCTTCGTCACGGCGAAGTGGAACGAGGCGCGCACGAGCTGGACAGGACCGCGCGGTTGGGGCTTCAGCGCCGGCGCGAGCGGCAACGCCGCCTTCGACGCCTGGAAGGCGGCTGAGCTCGAGCGGCTCGAAGCCGAGCGCCGCAAGCTCGAAGACGCGGCGCGCGAATTCGCCGATTTTCTCGACAATATCCGCCACGCCAAGGACCGCGAAGAATTCGATCGCTTCATGGCCGAGCGACGCGCGAAGCCGTAGGCGGCGACCCCTTCTCCCCTAGCG
>PLRT01000118.1 GCA_003164915.1 Hyphomicrobiales bacterium
AAAGTCGAGCTGGTGTCGATCGCCAAGCCGGAGGAGTCGCTGGCCGAGCATGAGCGCATGACCGCCTGCGCCGAGGAAGTGCTGAAGCGGCTGGGGCTGCATTTCCGCACCATCGTGCTGTGCACCGGCGACATGGGCTTCGCGTCACAGAAAACTTACGACATCGAGGTTTGGCTGCCGGGGCAGGGGCGCTTCCGCGAGATCTCGTCGTGCTCGGTGTGCGGCGATTTCCAGGCGCGGCGGATGAACGCGCGCTGCAAGGCGGCCGACGCCAAGGCGACCCGCTTCGTCCACACGCTCAATGGCTCGGGCGTCGCTGTCGGTCGCGCTTTGGTCGCGGTGCTGGAGAACTACCAGAACCCCGACGGCTCGGTGACGATCCCCGACGCGCTCAGGCCCTATATGGGCGGACTGACGCGGATTGCGCCGAAGGCGTGAACGCGGTGGCGCGGGCCTCCGCGCCCGCGGCGCCCGAGACGGGCCGCGCGGCCACGGAGGGCCGCGCCACTACGGGCATTCGCCCGCAGCGGTCACTGTCGCGCCGTCGGCCTTGGCGAAGCACGCGCTGGAATAGGTCTTCGTCGCGCCGTCCTTGACGCCGCAGACCGGCTGGTAGACCTCGGCGCAGAAAATCGGTGTCTTGGTCGGGGCGGGTTTCGGCTGGGCGCAGGGGCCTTGGTGGACGACCTCGGCGCCGTCGGCCTTGGCGCAGCCGGGGTTGGAATAGGTCCTCTGGCCGCCGTCCTTGGTCGCGCAGACGGGCGCCCATTGGGCGGTGCAGACCCGCGCGACCGCGGCCGGCGCCGAAGCGAGCGCCGCAACGGCGAGAGCGACCAGAATCAGGCTTCTGCCCATTGCCGATCCCCGTGCCGCGCGGCTCAGAAGGATTGCATGGATTGCCCCGTCGCGCGATAGGGCGTCACGTCGCGCGAATCGCGTCCGCGCGCTAGAACGGCCGCTGCGGCCGGGGCCGGAAAGGGCGTTCATGCGAATTCTCATCACCAACGACGACGGCGTGCACGCCCACGGCCTCAAGGTGCTCGAAGCGATCGTGACCAAGCTCGGCGGCGAGGCGTTCGTCGTCGCGCCGGAAAGCGACCAGTCGGGCGTCGCCCATTCCCTGTCGCTGAGCAACCCGCTGAGACTGCGCGAAATCGGCCCAAGGCGCTACGCGGTGCAGGGGACGCCGACCGATTGCGTGATCATGGGGGTGAAGCGACTGTTCGCCGATCAGCCGCCCGACCTCATCCTCTCGGGCGTCAATCGCGGCCAGAACGCCGCCGAGGACGTCACCTATTCCGGCACGATCGCCGCGGCGATCGAGGGCGCGCTGCTCGGCGTGCCCTCGATGGCGCTGTCGCAGGCCTACGGTGGCGCGCGCGACAAGGTCGAGTGGGACTGCGCCGCGACGCTCGCGCCGGCGATCATCGAACGCATTCTCGCCGCCGGCGTGCCGGAGGGCATGCTGGTCAACATCAACTTTCCCGCCTGTCCGGCCGCCAAGACGGCAGGGATCGCCGTCACCCGGCAGGGCCGGCGCGAAACCGAGCTGATGCAGGTCGAGGAGCGTCGCGACGGCCGCGGCATTCCTTACTACTGGCTGATGTTCAAGCACGGCGGTTTCGTGCCCGGCGCCGGCACCGACATCGAAGCCTTGGCGGCCGGCAAGGTGTCGATCACGCCGCTCAAGCTCGACCTGACCGACGAAGCGACCCGCGCGCGCTACGCCGCGGCCTTCGCGAGCGGCTGAGCGATGGCCGCGCCTTCGGACGACGACGCCGCGGGCGCCAATCCGGAAGCGGAAGAGCGCATCCAGTTCATGTTGCGGCTGAGGGCGCGCGGCATCCGCGACCTGCGCCTGTTGCGCGCGCTCGAGCGGGCGCCGCGGTCGCTGTTCATGCCGCAGCGCTACGCCGACGTCGCCGGGCGCGACATCGCGCTGCCGATCGGCGGCGGCCAGACCTCGCCGCCGCCATCGACGGTGGCGGCGATGATCGAGGCGCTCGACCCGCCGCAACGCGGCCGGGTGCTCGAAGTCGGCACGGGCAGCGGCTACGCGACCGCGCTGCTGGCGCAGCTCGCCGGCGAAGTCCTGTCGCTGGAACGGCGCCGGCCGCTCGCGCTCGAGGCGGCGGCGCGCCTGACGGCGTTCGGGCTCGAGAACGTCCGGGTCGAATGGGCGGACGCGCTCGCCTTCGACCCCAGTCCGGCCCGGTTCGAGGCGATCCTCGTCCACGCCGCGGTCGAGCCGCCGCCGGCCAGGCTGCAGTCGCTTTTGACCGAGGGGGGCAGGCTGGTCGCCGTGGTGGCCGGCGGAAGTCAGGTCGGCGAGCGCATTGTCTGCTGGACTCGCGAGCCCGGCGAGGCCTTCGCGGCGAGCGAGCGGGGCGCGGCGCGCGCCTTCCGTCCGCTCACGCCCGGTCTGTCCGGGGGCGATTGAGCGGGGCGCCGGGCGTTAAATCCTCGGTTCAAATCGCGTCGTTTCGGCGCCGAAAAATTCATCTTAAACCAAGTGTTAAGAGGTTGGGGCGAGATTGTCGCGAGTTGGGTCGCGTACGAGTGGGTTGGGCCGATGAGAGAGTTCGCAGCGTTTGTGGCGCGGCGCGGCGCGGTCCGCGTCGCTTTGACGGGGATGGTGGCGATCTGGGTCGCGGGATGCGCTGATTCCGATCGTTTCGACCAATCCTACGCCCCGTCGGCCGACCCCTTCTCCAATCCGTTCGCGTCGAACTCCGGGCCTTCGGCCGCGCCGACCCCGAGCGTCGCTTCGGCGCCGCTGGCGGCGCCAGGAGCGGTTCAGACCGCCTCCATTCCGCCCGCGTCTGCGCCGGCCGCGCCGGCGCCGGCGTACCATGTCGCATCGAACCAGCCGGTCGGCGGTTCAGCGGCAGGTTGGAGCATCGTCGGCGGTTCGCCGATCGTCGTCGCCCAGGGCGACGACGCCGACAGCCTGTCGCGCCGCTACGGCGTGCCGACCACGGCGCTGACCAGGAGCAACGGCCTGAGCAGCCCTTCGGAAATCCACAGCGGCATGCATCTGGTCATTCCGGTTTATAACGCCGGCGCCGAATCGGTCGGCGCCAAGTCGAAGAAGGTCGCCGCGGCGGAAGACGCCGACGTCGCGCCCGTCAAGCACGCCAAGGCCAAGGACAAGGCGGAGACGGCCGACGCTTCGAGCAAGGTCAAGGCGAAGGAAAAGACCGCGGGCGAAGAAAAGCTCTCCGCCAAGTCCGAGGACAAGAAGTCCGAGAAGCTCGCCGACAAGAGCGGCGAGAAGCCCGAGGCCAAGACGGCGGCGACGAAGGTCGAAGCCAAGGAAGCCAAGAACGAGCCCGACTCCGGGACGACCAAGGCCAAGAAGTCGCAGCCTGACGTCACCCCGACGGCGAGCGTCAAGGCGGCAGACGCCACCGCGCCGATGACCGCCGCCGAGGCCGACGCCGCCGGTGTCACGCCCGAATTCCGCTGGCCGGCGCGCGGCCGCATCATCGAAGGCTTCAAGGCCGGCGGCAACGACGGCATCAACATCGCCGTGCCCGAGGGCACCTCGGTGCGCGCGGCCGAGAGCGGCGTCGTCGCCTATGCCGGCAACGAGCTGAAGGGCTACGGCAACCTGGTGCTGATCCGACATCCCAACGGCTTCGTCTCCGCCTACGCCAACAATGGCGAACTCGACGTCAAGCGCGGCGACACCGTCAAGCGCGGCCAGGTCATCGCCAAGTCCGGCCAGACCGGCAACGTCAACTCGCCGCAGCTGCACTTCGAACTGCGCAAGGGTTCGACGCCCGTCGATCCGACCAGCTATCTCGCCGGGCTCTGATCGGCCCCGGCGGACGACAGGTCGTCCGGCGCCTCCAGGCTGGACGCAATTCCCACGGGCGGACCGCGAGACACGAGACACCGTGGGCGAAAACCGGGCGGCGGGTCCCAGGAAAGGCCCGCCGTCTTGGTCGTTTTCAGCCTTCGCGATCGAGCTGGCGGGCGAGCCGGCCGGCGAGATCCTGGGTGAACTGCCAGGCGGTGCGGCCGGAGCGCGCGCCGCGCGTCGTCGCCCATTCGAGCGCGTCGCGCTCGATCTCTTCGACCGGGGCGTTGAGGCCGAAATATTCCGCGTAGCCGCGCACCATGGCGAGATATTCGTCCTGGCTGCAATGGTGGAAGCCGAGCCACAGGCCGAAGCGGTCCGATAGCGAGACCTTCTCCTCGACCGCCTCGTCCGGGTTGATCGCGCTCGAGCGCTCGTTCTCCATCATCTCGCGCGACAGCAGATGGCGGCGGTTCGAGGTGGCGTAGAAGACGACATTGGCCGGCCGTCCTTCAATGCCGCCCTCCAGCGCCGCCTTCAGCGACTTGTACGAGGTGTCGCCGCCGTCGAACGACAGATCGTCGCAAAAGACGATGAAGCGATGCGGCGCGTCGCGCAGCAGCGCCATCAGCGCTGGCAGGCTCTCGATGTCCTCGCGGTGGATCTCGATCAGCTTCAGCCGGCCTTCGCTGACGCCGCGACGGTTGATCTCGGCGTGCGCCGCCTTGACCAGCGACGACTTGCCCATGCCGCGCGCCCCCCACAGCAGCGCGTTGTTGGCGGGAAGGCCGCGCGCGAAGCGCACCGTGTTGTCGAACAGGAGGTTGCGCACGCGGTCGACGCCGTGCAGCAGCGAGATGTCGACCCGGTTGACCTTGGCGATCGGCTCGAGCGCGCCGCCGTCGGCGCGCCAGACGAAGGCGTCGGCGGCGTCGAAATCCGGGCGGGCGGGCGGCGGCGGGGCGAGCCGCTCGAGCGCGTCGGCGATGCGGGCTAGGTCGCGGGCGAGGTCGGGCGGGGCGGGAAACGGAGCGGTCATCGAGTCATCCATGGCGGCGCGAGTCTTGCCGCAATCGTGCGCCAAGCTCCAGCGCGAAGTGAGCGTCAGCTCGGACGCGCGACGCGGGGCGGCTCGGCGGCAAGATCGTCGAGGATCGGGCAATGCGGCCGGTCGTCGCCGTGGCAGGCGTGGACCAGCGTGCGCAGCGTCGCCGCCATCGCCTGCATCTCGGCGATGCGCGTTTCGAGATCGGCGAGATGGACTTGGGCGATCCGGCGCACGTCGCGGCTCGGCCGCTCCTCGTCGCGCCACAACGCCAGGAGCCCGGCGATCTCGTCGATCGAGAAGCCGAGCTTGCGCGCGCGGCGCACGAAGCGCAGCTCGTGGACGTCGCCGTCGGCGTAGTCGCGATAGGCGTTGTCGCGGCGGGCGGCCGGCCTGAGCAGTCCGATCGCTTCGTAATGGCGGATCATTTTGGCGCTGACGCCGCTGGCGGTTGACGCCGCTCCGATGTTCATGACGAATGCCTCTTGACCTTCCAATGATGGGAAGGTGTAGGCGATCAGTCAGAACCTGGCAACAAAGAGATTTGCAATGGCCATCGCCGGACAGCAACCCGAACACGCCGGCCACCCTGGCGCACACGGCCATGGGCGCGACGAGAGCCACGACGGTCATGATGCGCCCGCGGGCGCGCTGGTGAAGGACCCCGTCTGCGGCATGAGCGTCGACCCGGCGACGGCGAAGCACAAAGCCGAATACGGCGGCGAGACCTATTCTTTCTGCTGCCCGGGTTGCCGCGACAAGTTCGTCGCCGAGCCGCAGCGCTACCTCGGCGAAGCGCCGCCCGAGGCGCTTCTGCCGCCGTCCGCCGCAGATCACAGCAGCGCGCATTCAGGCCACGCTCACGGCCACGGCCCTCGTGATGCGCGCGAACACAGCGGGGCCCCCGCGCCAGCGTCGGTCAAGGACCCTGTCTGCGGCATGGACGTCGACCCAACGACGGCCGCGGCAAAGGCGGAGCACGCAGGCGAGGCTTACTACTTCTGCTCGCAGCGCTGCCACGATCAGTTCGTCGCCGATCCGCAGCGCTATGTCGGCCAGGCGCAGGCCGGACAAGCCTCGCCAAGGGCGCCGGCGGGGACGATCTACACCTGCCCGATGCATCCCGAGATCCGCCAGGTCGGACCGGGCAGCTGCCCGATCTGCGGCATGGGACTGGAGGCGGAGCTGGCGACGGCCGAAACCGGCCCGAACCCCGAACTCGTCGACATGACGCGACGGTTCTGGATCGGCCTGGGGCTGGCGATCCCCGTCGCCGCGCTCGAAATTGCGGGGCGCTTGGCCGACTTTCACCAGATAATCGACCAGCAAGCGTCAAACTGGATTCAGCTGGTCTTGGCGACGCCGGTCGTCCTCTGGGCGGGCTGGCCGTTCTTCGTGCGCGGCGCGCGCTCCGTCGTCTCGCGCAACCTCAACATGTTCACCCTGATCGCGCTCGGGACTGGCGTGGCCTGGACCTACAGCGTCGTCGCGACCGTCGCCCCCGGCGTGTTTCCTGCCGCCTTCCGCGGCGTGGACGGCGCGGTCGCGATTTATTTCGAAGCGGCTGCGGGCATCACCGTTCTCGTCCTGCTCGGCCAGGCGCTCGAATTGCGCGCGCGCGAGCAGACCGGCGGCGCGATCCGCGCCTTGTTCGACCTCGCACCCAAGACGGCGCGCCGCGTCCGTGCGGACGGGAGCGACGAGGACGTCGCGCTGGAGCGGGTGGCGGTCGGCGACCGGCTGCGGGTGCGCCCCGGCGAAAAGGTTCCGATCGATGGCGCAGTCCTCGAGGGACGGGGCGTGGTTGACGAATCGATGGTGACCGGCGAATCGATGCCCGTCTCCAAAGCGGTCGCCGAACGCGTCATCGGCGGGACGATCAACCTGACGGGCGGCTTCGTCATGCGCGCCGATCGTGTCGGCCGCGATACGGTGCTGGCCCAGATCGTGCAAATGGTCGCGCAGGCCCAACGCAGCCGCGCGCCGATCCAGCGCCTCGCCGATCAGGTCTCCGGCTGGTTCGCGCCGCTGGTGATCCTCGTCGCCCTGATCGCCTTCGCGGCCTGGTCGATCTACGGCCCCGAGCCGCGTCTGTCCTACGGGCTCATCGCCGCGGTGTCGGTGCTGATCATCGCTTGCCCATGCGCGCTGGGACTGGCGACGCCGATGTCGATCATGGTGGGAGTCGGCCGCGGCGCGCGGTCGGGCGTGCTGATCAAGAACGCCGAGGCGCTCGAGCGGTTTGAGAAGGTCGACACGCTGGTGGTCGACAAGACCGGCACCTTGACCGAAGGCAAGCCGCGGGTCGTCGCAATCCGTCCCGCGCCGGGCTTCTTGTCCGACGACGTGCTGCGCCTCGCCGCCAGCCTGGAGCGGTCGAGCGAGCACCCCCTGGCGGCGGCGGTCGTCGCGGCGGCGAACGAGAAAGGTCTCGCGCTGGTCGACGCCGCCGACTTCGAGGCGCCGGCCGGCATGGGCGTGCGCGGCAAAGTCGATGGCCGGAATGTCGCGATCGGCAACCAGGGGTTCCTCGCCGAACTCGGCGCCGATGTCGCAGCGTTCGTCGCCGAAGCGGAGACCCTCCGCCGCGACGGCGCAACCGCGATCTTCGTCGCGGTCGACGGCAAGTCCGCCGGCGTGATCGGCGTCGCCGACCCGATCAAGCCGACCACGGCCGCCGCGTTGAAGGCGCTTCGCGAAGCGGGCGTCCGGGTCGTCATGCTGACCGGCGACAATCGCACCACGGCCGAGGCGGTCGCCGCCGAGCTCGGCGTCGTCGACGTCGAAGCCGAGGTGCTGCCGCAGAACAAGGCCGAAGCCGTCTCGCGGTTGAGGAAGGAGGGCCGGGTCGTCGCGATGGCCGGCGACGGCGTCAACGACGCGCCGGCGCTCGCCGCCGCCGATGTCGGCGTCGCGATGGGGACCGGGACAGACGTCGCAATCGAGAGCGCCGGCGTCACGCTGCTCAAAGGCGATTTGCAAGGCCTGGTCCGGGCGCGCCGCCTGTCTTCGGCGACGATGGGCAACATTCGCCAGAACCTGTTCTTCGCCTTCATCTACAACGCGGTCGGCGTGCCGATCGCGGCGGGGGTCCTTTATCCCGTCTTCGGGATTCTGTTGTCTCCGATCATCGCTGCGGCGGCCATGGCGCTCTCTTCGCTCAGCGTGGTCGCAAATGCGCTGCGGTTGCGGAACGCGAGGCTGTAGCGCCGGCTGCGTCGACGGGGACAAGCCGCGCTGCCTCGTGAAGCAACAGATAGGAACGAGATCGTCCCGCCGATTGCGAGGTCGGACTACGCGACCCGCATTCCACTCGAGCAAATGGAGAAGTGTCTATGACGACGTTCCAGAATTCGAAGGCGCAGCCCCGGCGAACGCGCCGTCGAATGGTTGCAACGCTGGCGCTCGTTGTCGTCGGAGGGTTTGTATTGCGCGGCGTGACCGCATTCGCTGATCAGCCCGCGGCGGACGAACCGACTATCCCGACCGGCGCGAACTTCTCCTCGTGGAGTGACAACGGCCAGGACGGGCAGATCGTGCTGCAGTTCTTCAAGGGCGACATGCCGATCGCGGGCGCCGTCGTCGCCGGGACGGTCAAGAACGACATCAACTGCGCTCCCGACGCCGAGGGCTTGAGCCATTGCCACAACGTCGTCGTGCTGGCTGACGGCGGCGCCATCGAGGCGATCCACGTCCACGCGATGGGCCGCCATCCCTGCCTCTTCCCGGGTCAGCGTCTGTCGATCTCCAGACTCGACGGGGATTGGCTGGTCGCGACGGCGGCCAACTAGCGGCAAAAAGGCGAGGGTTTCCTTGCTGCGATTGTGCGGTCCGCCGGCCCTCGGCGGGTTTGGCGGACCGTCGGTTTCGCGTGACGCCGGGGGAGGGGCGCGTGCGCCACTCGGGTGGACGCGCGCGGCGGGGTGTCCGCACTTGGGCCGTAGGGGTGGGCGACGCCGATCGCCGACCTCCAGGCGCAGGGCTGGGCCCGCCTCCGGCCTTGACGACGGCTGGCGAAACGGCTTGGCGATGCTATATGAAGGAACGCGCGCCGGGCCTTGAACCCGGTCGAAGATGAGGCGCAGATGAGAAATTCACGTTTCAAGGCGATGAGCCTGACCGACGCGGCGGCGGTGCGGATCAAGGAGATCGTCGCCGCGGCCGACAAGCCGATCGTCGGCGTCCGGGTCGGCGTCAAGAACGGCGGCTGCGCCGGCATGTCCTATACGATGGAATTCGCCGAGGCTGTCGCCGCCAACGACGAGGTGGTCGAGGACAATGGCGTCAAGCTGCTGATCGATCCCAAGGCGCTGCTGTTCCTGCTCGGCGCCCAAATGGATTTCAAGGTCGACAAGCTGACGGCGAGTTTCGTCTTCAAAAATCCCAACGAGACCTCCTCCTGCGGTTGCGGCGAGAGCGTGGCGATCACGCCAGCCTCGCCCGATGCGCTGGCCGCCGCCGAGGGGTGAGCCAGCGGTGGAGCGCGAAGGGCTCGAAGAGCTGTTCGCGCCCTTCGCGATCGTCTCGACGCGCCGCATGTTCGGGGGCCACGGCGTCTATTTTGATGGCCTGTGCTTCGCCCTTTCGCTTGGCGGCGATGTCTACCTGAAAGTCGACGCCGAGANNTGGTTGTTGCCGTCGGCGGCCTTCGACGACGAGGAAGAATTGCGGCGGTGGGCGACGCTGGCCGTCGCGGCGGCGGGGCGCGCCGCGGCCAAACGAAGGGCGAAGCGACCGAACGCCCGCGCCCGGCCGATCAAGGCGGCGAAGCGATCGGTCCCGTCCGACCCAGGCGGCCGCGCTGTAAACTCGCCGTCACGGCGCCGACCGCCGCGTTGAGCCTGGCGAGCCACCAGCGGCTGAACAGCGCCAGCGCCCAAGCGACGGCGAGCGCGAGGACGAGCGTCGCGGCGATCGCCGCTGGCGCGGAGCGCGTAGCGAGGTACGCGTAGGCGCCGGCCGAGCACAGGATCGGCACATGGACGAGGTAGAACGGGAACGACAGTTCGCCGCAGATCCGTCCCCACGGCCGCGACAGCAGCCGGCGCAGGCCCGTCCAGCCCTCCGCAGTGGCGATCAGCAGCGCCGCCGCCGCGGCGTAGAGATAGGGGATCGGCAGCCAGGCCGGCCAGATCGCCGTCAGCGGCGCGTAAAAGCCGAGCGCGCCCTGGGTGTAGCCGCAGCCGAGCAGCGCCAGCGTGGTCGCGATGGCGCCCAGCGGCGTCGGGACGCGGAAGCCCCGCTGCGGCAGGAACGCCGCCAGAGCGAAACCGGCGACGAACGGGATCAGCGCCGGATTGGCCGCGCCGCAGGCGACGGCCGCGCCGAGGATGACGACGATCCGCGTGCGCAGGGCGGGCCGCGTCGCCAGTAGGAAGGCGAGCGCGTAGACCATCACGCTGCCGTAGAACTCATAGGCCATGGTCCACAGGCTGCTGTCGTAGGTCGAGTCGCCGCGGACGAAAGTGAGGACGGCGCCTTGCAGCAGGGCGCCGAGGAAGCTCGGCTGGAACGGCGCGCCGTCGGTGAGCGCGCCGCCGAAGCGCGCGAACCACGACGAGCCGCTGAGTTCCGCCGCCGCCGCGTAGAAATAGCCGCCGAGGGCGAACAAAAGCCAGGAGCCGAGCACCGCCAGCAAGACCGGGCCGGCGAGGCGCGGCCAGCGCTTGATCAGTCCGCGCACGAGCGTGTCGGTGCGTCCGGTCGTCAACGCCAAGCGGGTCAGCACGAAGCCGGACAGGACGAAGAAGAACGCCACCGCGCCGGCGCCGTGGACGGCGACGAACCAGAATTGCGAACGCGCGCTCGCCTCGATCGGCGTGGCGCCGAGATAGCCGGAGGAGAGCGGATAGAAGGCGAGCATCGCATGCCAGCCGAACACCGCGAGCGCGGCGATCCCGCGCATCGCGTCGAGGCTGACGTCGCGCTCGCTGGCCATGTCGAAGACGTCCCGGGCCGCAAACGCGGCTCACCTGCGCGCGCCGCCCGCTTTGGCGCCGCGCCGGCTCACTATCCGGGGCAATGCTTGACGTCGGCTTACCGCGAGCCGGCTGAGATCAGTCTTCCGCCTCGGCAGGGACCGGCTTGCTCGGCAGTCGCACCGGCCTGAGCAGGAAGCGCGGCACATGGTCGCCGAGGCCGATCACGCGCGCGTCTCCGTCTTGGTCGCGGCGCGGGGCCTCCGGTTTCGGCGGGCGGCGCGGTTCCTCCCGGCGACGGGGTTCGTCCTGCCGGCGGGGCTGCTCCTGAGTCTGCGGACGGGGCTTCTGGGCCTGTTGACGGGGCTCCAGGGCCTGTTGACGGGGTTCTTGGGCCTGTTGACGGGGTTCTTGGGGTTGCTGTGGCGGCGGTTCGCGCGGAGCGGCGCG
>PLRT01000150.1:0-3970 GCA_003164915.1 Hyphomicrobiales bacterium
CAACACCTAAGTCAAATTGCGCCAACATAATCCTCGACAGGCTGAAACGGCCTAAGATGTCGAAAGACCTCGCCTAGCATCCTCCGCTCCGCATGCTTCGACGGACGGAGAGAGTAATCGACTTTTCTAAAGCTGGCGGTCATTCTGCCCTCTGAGAATTGAGGACTATTTCGAACGTCTTCTCACCAACCGCTCGCGCGCTTTGAGCGCCGAGAGCGTCTTTGAGAAAATCGACGTCCTCTATTTTCTTAGAATATTGAATTTTGACAGTCTTAGGCATGAATTTTATCTCTGCCCTGTTAGGAGCTCTAAACTCTGTTCGCCCAATCACTTTTTCCGCCTGAATACTTGAGGATTGACTTACGTATTGGTAAAGCGGGCTGTGGTCGCGCGTATTCTCGTCTATGTCCTGATCGAGTTCGTTCAAGAACGCCATTACGGGTCGCATCATTTCGATCATTCGGCCAAACGCGCGCTGCCAAACGGAACTATCGATGTCGACATCGGTCTTAGTTGTGTTCCACGGTACCCGCGCGGAGTCGGCCGAGTCGAACCAGACGAGGCCCCTAAAGCGCGCATACTGATTGTGGAAGTTCGGCATTATCACTCGGTCTGATTCATTCTCCAGAAGGCCCCAGCCGGTGGTTTGTCCGCGATCCGCCGAAAGAACAACGCGGCCATTGCAGATCACGTACCATCCAGCTTCGCGAGGCAGCGATGCGCCGACCCCCACCAGGATTCTGATTTTGACGTCTGCCTGATCTTTGTCCTTTAGGACGAACTCATCCCGTCCCGGCTTCAATTCGTCATCGATCGAGAGAACGAGATCAGTCGCATCTAAGTGTTTGCCGTTTACGCTGATGCGTATGCCTTGGCTTATAAACTGCCGATGCTTCGACTTTATGGACTCTGAAACAAGATTGACAAAATTGGTGGTCGAAAATCGAGCAGCAACGTCTGGGCGGAGTCGATCAACGACAATTTCTGTTCCTGGCCTGGCCTTCGAAATCGTGTCGCCGGGCCCAAAGTGACTCCAAGGGAAATGCCAGTCGCCGTTCTCCAACCAATCTGGAACGTCGACGGCGACCGCCCATTCCTCGTCCGTTGTGGCGGAGCGAACTATGAAATGCTCCCCGAATTTGAACAAGGCCCGCTTCATGCCGACTCCGAATTGACCGATCGATCCAGCGGTGCGCGGTGCCCCGACGGGACGTCCGAAGCGAAAGGCATAGTTGATCGCAACATTTCGGTCGAAGCCCCCGCAATCGTCCGAGATACGAAAATGCGTTTGGTAGATTTCTAGTTGAACGTTGTGTTCTCCAGCTTGTCGTTGGGAACCAGTAAGTCTCTTGGCTCCGTCTACTGAATTGTCGACAAGATCGAGTATCGCCTGCTCCAAGGGGATGTCCTTGGTAATCATGTCGACGAAAAATTCCCTCGTAGGCTCAACGCTGGGTTTCTGGTCGGCAACCTGGGTCTCAATTGCCATGCTTGTATTCCCCTGAAGCTGTCGAGACCAATACGTGCATACACGACGTGTCACTAAGTGCACAGAGGATTGGTGTTGTCGAGATCGAGGCCTATGTTTTAGTGACGAGACGGTGGATCGGCTTGCCGAACGTCCTTGTCGATCAGCCACTTAGCCGAGCAATCGCGGAGCAGCAAAGCTGTCACCTTTGGCGCATTCTAGCGACTCCGTCCACCCGACCCGGGATGTACAATTAAGTCGCTTTGACGGCAGTCCTGATCAGTTTCCATAAGAAAAGTTCTGTTATTCAGAATTTATGCTATTCTACTCCTTCACGATTTCCACTCGCCCGCCGGCAACCCACCGTGCGCGCCGACAGAGCTGACCGTTGACCGACGCGTCCCTGCCTTCCCTCTCCTCCACCGGCCGCCGTCACGCCGTGCGGGAGCGCGAATACCGGCGGTTGCGCATTCTGGCGATGGCGCCGGCGGGCTGGTCCTGTGCGGCGATCGGGAGCGAGGAGGCGATCTCAGGCGAGCGGGCGCCCCAGATCGACGCCCAGACCTTCGAGGCGGGCGAGAGCGAGACCGCACTACGGCTGAGAACACCCAGCGGCGCAGGGAGCGCCACGGCGACGCGCCGCCGTGGGGAAGCCGACTCACCGACCGCTGAAGCCGCCCTTGACGCGCCGCAAGTCGTTGATTCGTAACGATTATACTCTTGACAAGGCTTGACGTCGCTTGACGAAACTTGACGCGCGGCTTGACGGTCAAGCCCTCGCGGCAGAAGGGGGCCCCCGCTCACGCCGCCGGGGTCGTCCGCCATCCTCCTCGCGCCGCGCGATTGTGGCGCAAAATGGCGCCTACGGCTTTGAAATCGCTCGCTCGCTGAACGGAATTGTCGCGCCCTCAAGGGGCTTCGCGCGTCCCCTCTCCCAAACGGGAGAGAGGTTCGTCCCGCCCTCAAATCCCCTGCGGCCCGCGCGAGATCGCGGCGACGCCGGTGCGCGACACTTCGACCAGGCCGATCGGCCGCATCAGGTCGACGAAGTCGTCGATCTTGCGCGGGTTGCCGGTGATCTCGAAGATGAAGCTCTCGGTCGTCGCGTCGATCACCTTGGCGCGGAACGCCTCGGCGAGCTGCAGCGCCTCGAGCCGCGGGTCGCCCTTGCCGCGCACCTTGACCATCGCCAGCTCGCGCTCGATGGCGCGCGCGGTCTCGGTCAGGTCGGTGACCGAATGCACCGGCACCAGCCGCTCGAGCTGATGGCGCACCTGCTCGACCACCTCGATGGTGCCCGAAGTGACGATGGTGATGCGCGACTGGTGCGTCTCGTGGACGACCTCGGCGACGGTGAGGCTCTCGATGTTGAACGAGCGCGCCGAGAACAGGCCGACCACCCGCGCCAGAACGCCGGGCTCGTTGTCGACCAGCACCGACAGCGTGTGGCTCTCGATGTTCGACTTGCCGATCGGCGACGAATAGGGCGAGGGCGGATATTCGGGCTCGGACTTGGGTTCGATCTTGGTCATGACAGCGTCCCCTCGTATCGGCGCGCCGCCTCGGGCGCGGGTGGGTTGAGCCTCGGCGCGGCGCGTTCGGTCGGCGCGACCCAGCGCTGGAAGAGGTCGAGATCGATGTTGCCGCCGCTGAGCGCGAGGCCGATCGTCTTGCCGGCGAGCCGGTCGCGTTCCTGCAGCGCGGCGGCGAGCGCCGCGGCGCCGGCCCCCTCGGCGAGATTGTGCGTATCCGTCCAGTAGGCGCGGATCGCCGCGGCGATCTCGTCGTCGTCGACCANNGCGGCCGGCGGCGAAAGACAGCGCGTAGGAGGGCGCGCCGCTCGCCTGCACGCCGACGATCTCGGTCTTGAGGCCCAGCGCGTCGCGCGCGGCGATGCAGCCGCAAATGCCGGAGCCCTGGCCGATCGGGACGTAAAGAACGTCGAGATCGGGCCGCACAGCAAACAGCTCGAGCGCATAGGTCGCCACGCCGACCGCGAGGTCGCGGTGAAAGGCGGGCACGGCGACGAGGCCGGTCTCCGCCGCAACCCGCATCGCTTCCTCGCGCGCCGCCTGAAAGTCGTCGCCGTGCTCGACGAGTTCGGCGCCGAGCGCGCGCATCGCCGCGTTCTTCTCGGCTGAATTGCCGCGCGGAACGTAGATGCGCACCGCCAGCCCGGCGCGCGCGCCGGCGAAGGCGAGGCTCTGGCCGTGGTTGCCGCGCGTCGCCGAGATGAGCCCCTTGGCGTTCGGGTCGCGGCGCTTCAGCGCGTCGACGAAGGTCAGCCCGCCGCGCACCTTGAAGGCGCCGGTCGGGTTGTGGTTCTCGTGCTTGACCACCGCCACGGCGCCGAGCCGCCGCGCGATCAGCGGCCAGGCGATCGCCGGCGTCGGCGGCAGCGCCGCGCGAACGACCGCTTCGGCGCTCCTCAACTCGTCGAGGGTGAACATGATGCGCTCCGCGGGCTGGCGCGTCAGACCAGCACCTTGCCCTTCTCGTCGA
>PLRT01000150.1:4000-14787 GCA_003164915.1 Hyphomicrobiales bacterium
TCCATGATCGCGTCGTCGAGCTTGGCCGGGTCGGCGCAGCGGATGCCGTGCACGCCGTAGGCTTCGGCGAGTTTGACGAAGTCGGGCAGCGAATCCGTGTAGCTCTCCGAGTAGCGTCCGCCGTGCAGCAGCTCCTGCCACTGGCGCACCATGCCCATGTACTGGTTGTTCAGGATGAAGATCTTGACCGGCAGGCGATACTGGACCGCGGTCGACAGCTCCTGGATGGTCATCTGGATCGACGCCTCGCCGGCGATGTCGATCACCAGCGACTTCGGATGGGCGAGCTGGACGCCGATCGCCGCGGGGAAGCCGTAGCCCATCGTGCCGAGGCCGCCGGAGGTCATCAGGCGGTTGGGCTCGTCGAAGCCGAAGTGCTGCGCGGCCCACATCTGATGCTGGCCGACTTCCGTGGTGATGTAGACGTCGCGGTCGCTGGTCAGCGCGCGCAGCCGCTGGATCGCGTATTGCGGCTTGATGATCTTGTCGGATTTCTTGTAGTCGAACGACCGCCGCGCCCGCCAATGCTCGATGGTCTTCCACCAGCTCGCCTGAGCCGTCGCCTCGGCCTGATGCTTGTCGGCGCGCCACAGCGCCAGCATGTCGTCGAGCACGCTGCCGCAGTCGCCGACGATGCCGAGGTCGATCTTGACGGTCNNGGATCGATGTCGATGTGGATTTTCTTGCTGAACGGCGCGAAGGCGTCGAGCCGGCCGGTGATGCGGTCGTCGAAGCGGGCCCCGACGCAGATCATCAGGTCGCAGTCGTGCATCGCGTTGTTGGCTTCGAACGAGCCGTGCATGCCGAGCATGCCCAGCCATTGCGGGTCGGAGGCCGGATAGGCGCCGAGCCCCATCAGGGTCGAGGTGATCGGGAAGCCGGTCGCCCGGACGAGCTCGCGCAGCGTCTGCGACGCCTTGCGGCCGGCGTTGATCACCCCGCCGCCGGTGTAGAAGATCGGCTTCTTGGCTTTCGCCATCATCTCGACCGCGTGCGCGATCCTGGCGGCGTCGCCCTTGGTCTGCGGCCGGTAGGTCTTGTGCTCGATGTGGCGGGAGAAGGAATAGGTTCCCCTCGCGAACTGGACGTCCTTCGGCACGTCGATCACCACCGGGCCGGGCCGACCGTGCGAGGCGACGTAGAACGCCTCGTGCAGGATGCGCGGCAGGTCCTCGATCTTGCGCACGAGGTAGTTGTGCTTGGTGCAGTTGCGAGTGATGCCGGTCGTGTCGCATTCCTGGAACGCGTCCGAGCCGATCAGATGGGTCGGCACCTGGCCGGTGATGCAGACGAGCGGGATCGAGTCGAGCAGCGCGTCGGTCAGGCCGGTGACGGCGTTGGTCGCGCCGGGGCCGGAGGTGACCAGCAGCACGCCGACCTTGCCGGTCGAACGCGCATAGCCTTCCGCGGCGTGGGCCGCGCCCTGTTCGTGGCGAACCAGGATGTGGCGGACCTGGTTCTGGCCGAAGATCGCGTCGTAGATCGGCAGGACGGAACCGCCGGGGTAGCCGAACACCTGCTCGACGCCCTGGTCCTTGAGCGCCTCGACGATCATTTCCGCGCCGGTCATCTGTTTCGACATCGGGGTCTCTCCAATCTCTCGCCGGGTCCGCTCTTTCCCTGGAGCGCGCGGCGTCGGACGCAGGGCAACAAAAAAGGCCCGCGAGGGGCCTTGGACGTGCGCCAGTCGACGGAAGCGGGTGCTAAGCCCGTCCGCCCTCTGGCGCCCAACCTACGATAAGCTTCTGAGCCACGACGGGCCGCTCCGCTACGACGAAAGTTCGCGCGAACCTACTGAAGCGGCCCGGGAACGTCAAGGGCGGCGACGACGCGGCAATTCGACGCGAGAGGCGTGGAGAAAGCCCAGCATGAACTTCAGATGGGCGTCGCTCTAGCCACAGGTGAATGGCTGAGACCCAACGACTTCAGAAAAAACCAAAGCCCTGGTCCGAAGTCGAGAGTGAAATGGCCCAGCCAGTGCCAGAACATGACGCTAACGATCACGTTCAAAACCGCTACGGTGGTCGCGAGCGTTCGGTCGAAATTCCGCAGGTCGTCTGCGGGGGAGCGGTACATGACGAAGATCGCGACGACCGGAGGTACGATGAGGATCGGGACGAGCGCCAGAACCCACACGAGCGCCCCTCTATTGTGCAAGTGCGCGCTTATGCGTCGCGCTTCGCCAGCCAAGTGAGAACGCAACCGCGCTGACGCAATCTCGATCGCCGTTACGCCGCCGCACGACGGACAGACTTGCGCGTCGGTGCCGAGTGGCGCCCCGCAGCTCGGGCAAATTCTTGGGCGCGGGCGTTCGCGCGGAACGCTCATCGCGGCTGCATGGCGAGCATGCGCTGTTGATATCTTACGTTCATCTGCTTCGCGGTGCTGTAGGCGTCGACGATCGACCAGATCCAGATGATCCATCCCAGCATCACTACCCACAGAAAGAGCGACCCAAACAACATAAGGAAGCCGCGCCCGACGCGCCCGCAATACATTTGGCCGGCGCCGCAAAGAATCAGAGACAATGCGAGTGCAAGACCTGGCGATTTCGGCCCGAACGGCGATCCGTCATCCACGAAAACAATGGTCGGCGGCGCAATTGTGTTTGTCACTTGCACGACGGTGGAGCCCGGCGCCGCCGAAATCGGCGGCGGTGAATGCGACGCGCGCGCAGTTCGAAATATCCCAGCAAGCCTGGGGTCTTCAACTGCCCTGGTCCAGATTTCCGATCCGATCAGCATGACTTGAGTTGCGCTGTCGATTCTTCCCTCTTTGACGAAATCCGCGAGCTGATGCCCCGGATAGGGACCGTATGTCTGGCCTTCCAAATATACGTACCATTCGTTGTCGAGCGGGTGAGGCGGCGGCGAAGGCGCTGGCGGCGCAGGCACGCGAACTCGTTCTGGCGGCGCTTCGCCGGAAGTTGGTAGATCGCTCATCTTTGTTCCCCAGACGACTCTAGCATTCTAGAGCGGTCTCAGCTCCCAGTAAAACCGAGAGCGTTACAAACACGAGTCAGACTTTGGCGGCTCTGCTGACGGAGGTTTCGTACGGCGCGTGGAAGGGTAAGGAACATGCCCGGCAAGCGCGTCCTTTTGCGGAAGAGCGGTTAGGGGCCGGCGCGCCACCGACTCCCGTCTGGCCCTTTGGGCCAGCTTCCTCCTCAGAGGATGGGACTCTCGCAGGAGGAATGAGCCTCACCCCGCCACCGCTCCCGGCCCCGGCGTCGCGCCGGGCGGGCACTTGCCGAGGATGATCATCCCCAGCACTTCGTCCTTGGTCACATCCTTGACCGGGGCGGCGCCGACAATGCGGCCGTTCTTCATCACCGTCACCCGGTCGGCGAGATCGAAGACGTCGTGGATGTCGTGGCTGATGAGAAAGATGCCGATGCCCTCGGACTTGAGCTGCTTGATCAACTCGCCGACCTGTGCGGTCTCGGCCGGTCCGAGGGCCGCGGTCGGCTCGTCCATGATGAGGATGCGCGCATTGAAATGGATGGCGCGCGCAATGGCGACCGATTGCCGCTGGCCGCCGGACAGCGCGGTCACCGGATCCTTGAAGCGGCGGAAGTTGGGGTTGAGCCGCGCCATGACCTTGCGCGCCTCGTGCTCCATCGCCGAATCGTCGAGCGTGCCCCACCGGGTCATGATTTCGCGGCCGAGATAGAGGTTCGACGCGGCGTCGACGTTGTCGGCCAGCGCCAGCGTCTGGTAAATCGTCTCGATGCCGTATCCCTTGGCGTCGCGCGGATTGGCGATGTGCGCTTCCTCGCCGTTGATGAAGATCTGTCCGCTGTCGCGCGGGTAGGCGCCGGAGAGGACCTTGATCAGGCACGACTTGCCGGCGCCGTTGTGGCCGAGCAGGCCGACGACCTCGCCGGGGTAGAGGTCGATCGAGGCGTGGTCGACCGCCTTGAGGCCGCCGAAGGCCAGCGAAATGTCCTTCATCTCGACCAGCGGGACCTTCGTCTGTGCGTCCATCGCTTATCCCCTGGCGGTCCCGCGCCGATAGAAGGTGTCGATGCCGACGGCGCCGACCAGCACGACGCCGACGACCATCTCCTGGAACGCCGAGTCGAAACCGAGCAGAACCATGCCCGACTGCAGCGATTGGATGACCAGCGCGCCGATCAGCGCGCCGTAGATGGTGCCGACGCCGCCCATCAGCGAGGTTCCGCCGATCACCGCGGCGGCAATGACGTAAAGCTCTTCGAACTGGCCGAGCACGTTGGTCGCCGCGTCGAGGCGCGCCGACTCGATGCAGCCGGAAATCGCCGCCAACACCCCCATGATCGCGAACACCAGCACCGTGATCTTCTTGGTGTTGATGCCGGCCAGCTCCGCAGCCTCGGGATTGCCGCCGATCGCGTAAACGTAGCGGCCGAAGCGCGTGCGCTTGGCGATGAAGGTCATGACGATGCCGGCGACCAGCACGATCAGAACAGGGATCGCGTAGCCCGTCGAAATGAACAGTCCGCCTTCCGGCGCCTGGATATGATGGGCTGTCGCGTAGTTGGCCGCGACGCGCTCGGGCCACGGATAGTCGTTGACGACCCAAGTCGCGCCGAGCGCGACAAAACAGCCGACGACGGCCAGCGCTATCTCCGCCCACATCGGGCGCAGCGGAAAATTGTAGCGTAAGCGTCGCCGCCGCCCGGCATAAAGGCCAATCACGATTCCGATGCACGCCAGCGCCGCCAAAGACCAACTTGCGACCGCGCCAATCGAGCCGAGCGGTCCGCCGCCCATCAGCGCGAACCGTTCGTCGAGCGGCGCGATGGTCTTGCCCGTCGTCACCCACCACGCTGCGCCGCGCCAGAACAATTGACCGCCGAGCGTCACGATGAAGGCGGGTATGCCGAGATACGCGACCAGCGAGCCGTGAAGGGCGCCGATCGCCGCTCCGACGACGAGGCCGAGCATGACCGTGACGATCCAAATGTACGGACTGTCGAGGCCAAGGTAGTACGGCAAAACGCTGGTCTGCGTCACGCCGATGATCGTCGAAACGAAACCGAGAATCGCGCCTACCGAGAGATCGATATGGCGCATGACGATGATCAACACCATGCCGGTCGCCATGACGGCCACCGACGAGGTTTGAACCGTCAGGTTCCAGAGGTTTCTGGGCGTCAGGAACAGGCCTTCGCCCGACTGGAAGTAGGTGTAGACGTTGAAGCCGACCCAGATCAGCGTCAAGGCCGCGATCATGCCGACCATGCGGGTGTCGATCTCGGTCGCCCGCATCAGCCGCTTGAACAGCGGCTCGTCAGGGACATCGCTCCGGACGATTGGCGCTGATGAGCTCATGCTCCCCCCTTCGGCCGCCTTTCGCGCCGTCGGCGCCGATCCGGACGGCGACGGGGCGAAAATGCCGCGCCGCCGTTGGCGGCGACGCGACTTATTTTGTTCATGCGCTCAGCGACGCCGTCAACTCACTTGCAGTACGGAGTCTTGGCCGGGTCGACGCCGGCGCAGACTTCGGCTTTGGTGATCCAGCCCTTGTCGACGATGGCGTTGAGATTGGCCTTGGTGACGGCGAGCGGGGTCAGAAGGACGCTATTGACCGTGATGTGCTTGGCGCCGCCCGAGAAGGGCTTCACGTTGGGAAGCGCGGTCATCTTCTTGCCGGCCGCGAGCGCCGCCGCAGATTCGCCCGCGAGCTTGCCGAGATCGCGCGAGTCCTTCCAGATCGAAACCGTCTGGGTGCCGAGCGCGATGCGATTGATCGCAGCATGGTCGCCATCCTGCCCGGAGACCGGAACGACGCCGGCCAATCCCTGTGCGGTCAGCGCAGCGACGACGCCGCCGGCCATGCCGTCGTTCTCGCAAACGACCGCATCGACCTTGTTGTCGTTCTTGGTCAGGATCTGTTCCATGTTCTTTTGCGCGTTGTCCGGCTTCCAGCCGTCGGAATAGCTTTCGCCGACGTTCTTGATCTTGCCGGCGTCCATCGCCGGTTTCAGCACTTCGGTGATGCCCGAAAACAGGAAGTCGGCGTTCGGATCGCCCTTGTCGCCCTTGATGAAAGCGTAGTTGCCGGCCGGCTTCACCGCCTCGACCGCCTTGGCCATCATGCGGCCGACGCCGACGTTGTCGAAGGTGAGATAGAGCACGTTCGGGCTCTCGATCAGGCGGTCATAGGCGATGACCGGGATGCCTTCGTCGTTGGCCTTCTTGACCGCCGGAAGGATGGCCTCGGAGTCCATCGCAAGGATGATGAGGACGTTGGCGCCCTTCGAAATCAGGCTTTCGACGTCGGCGAGCTGCTTGGTGGGAGACGCCTGCGCGTCGGCCGAGATGTACTTGGCGCCGGTCTCGGCGAGCCCGGCCTTGATCGCCGCCTCGTCGGTCTTCCACCGCTCTTCCTGGAAGTTCGACCAGGACACGCCGACGACGACGTCCTTCGCCATCGCCAAGCTCGGCAAGCCGATGGCCGTCAGAGCCACGCAAGTCAACAATGCTTTCCTCATGCTCGCTTCTCCCGTTGTTGAGTCTGACGCCCATCAGGGCCGACTCATTTCGTTAATCGCGCCTTCCTCCCCTGCGAGCGCCGACTGACGCGGTCACAGATAGCGGTTGACGAGATTCTCCAGATATTCCTGGCGGCCGGAACGCGGCTGCGGATCGAGGTTGTCGCGCTCGACCCGCGCGGCGAGGTCCGCCAGGCCACGGCGGCCAGCCAGAAGCTCGGCGCCCTCGCCGCGATCCCAGCCGGCGTAGCGCTCGGCGACGAAACGGTCGAGCGCGCCATCCTCGATCATCGCTGCGGCGGCCGTGAGCGCGCGCGCCAGAGTGTCCATGCCGCCGATGTGGCCGTAAAGCAGGTCGGCGGGCTCGAGCGACTGCCGGCGGATCTTGGCGTCGAAATTGAAGCCGCCGGCGCCGAGGCCGCCGAACTTGAGAATGGCGTGGAGCGCCAGCGCGAGTTCGGGGGCGTTGTTGGGGAACTGGTCGGTGTCCCAGCCGCTCTGGTAATCGTTGCGGTTGGCGTCGACCGAACCGAGGATTCCCAGCGCGGCGGCGAGGGAGACTTCGTGCTCGAACGCATGATGGGCGAGCACGGCGTGGCCGACTTCGATGTTGACCTTGACCTCGTTCGCCAGCCCGTTGGCCGCGAGGAAGCCGTAGACGTTGCCGACGTCGAAATCGTACTGGTGCTTGGTCGGCTCCTGCGGCTTCGGCTCGATCAGGATCACGCCCTTGAAGCCGATCTTGTGCTTGTACTCGACCACCATCTCGAGGAAGCGGCCGAGCTGGGCGAGTTCGCGCTTGAGGTCGGTGTTGAGCAGGGTCTCGTAGCCTTCGCGGCCGCCCCACAGTACGTAGTTGGCGCCGCCGAGCCGATGGGTGACGTCGATTGCGTTCTTCACTTGCGCCGCGGCGTAGGCGAACACGTCGGGATCGGGGTTGGTCGCCGCGCCGGCCATGTAGCGGCGGGCGCTGAACAGATTGGCGGTGCCCCACAGCAGCCTGACCTTGCGCGTCTCCATCTTGCGCGCGAACACGTCGGCGATCTCGCGCACGTTGCGGTTCGATTCGGCGAGCGACGCGCCTTCCGGGGCGATGTCGCGGTCATGGAAGGTGAAGAACGGCAGGCCGAGGATGTCGAACATTTCGAAGGCGACGTCGGCCTTCAGTCTGGCGTGCGCCATGTCGTCGGCGGCGAACCACGGCCTCGCCAGGGTCGCGCCGCCGAACATGTCGAGGCCGCTCGCGACGAAACTGTGCCAATAACAGACCGCCGCGCGCAGGTGATCCTCCATGCGCTTGCCGAGGACGAGCTTGTCGCGGTCGTAGTGGCGATAGGCGAGGGGATTGGCCGATTGCGGCCCTTCGTAGCGGATCGGCGCCGTGTCGCCGAAGAAGCCCGTGCCGCTCACGCGATCCCTCCCTGTGGACGTATTTTGTCGCCCTATTTTCTCACTGCAATAGCGAAAATGCTGAGGTGCGTCAATCAATCAATCTCAGCGCATGACGAAGCAGAATGCCGCGAAACCGCCCGAGCTTGCTGCGCCGCACGCTAGCATTTCAGAGGGTCGGACGTTGAGCCTTCCGTGGCGCTTGTGTGAGAGGCGGGCCGGCGCGCGGCGGCGGCCGGCCTGTGCGCATTTGGCTGATTGGCGTACCTCAAGAGCGGTCCTGCCGCGCCCGCCCAGGCGACGATTGGCAGCCCGGCCCGCCGGCTTCGCCTCTGCGTCCGCGCCTAGGGCAGATTGTCCCGCATGACGATCTCGATCGGAATCTTCTCCTGTTCGGTCAGGACCGGCTCGTGGCGAACCAGCCCCAACAGAACGCGCATCGCCGAGCGCGCCTCGCGGCCCGGATCCTGATGGACCACCGCGTCGATCACGCCGCGCAGCAGGGCGCGACGCGTGAACGAGGTCAGGTCGTGGGCGACGAAGACGATCTGGCGCTCGCGCCCGGCGTCGGAAATCGCTTTGGCCACGCCGGGCGTGCCCGCGCCGACGTTGTAGACGCCGATCAGGTCCGGCTGATCGGCGAGCAGCCGGGCCATCAGGTCTTCGTTGAGGCTGTCCCTGTCGCCGCCCTCGACCGGCGCCAAAACGGTCAGATTGGGGTACTCGAATCCGATCACCTGCTGGAAGCCGAAAATGCGCTCGGCATGGTCGCGCAGCAACTGCGACCCGGCGACGACGCCGATCTTGCCGGCGCGCGCGTGGGAGAGGCGGCCGATCAGGGAGGCCGCCGTGCGCCCCGCCGCGACGTTGTCGATGCCGACATAATGGTGGCGGCGCGATCCGGGCACGTCGGAAACCAGGGTGACGACGAACATGCCGCTCGCCGCCAGGTCGTCGATCGCGGCGCGGACGCTTTGGTGATCGAGCGCCACCACGGCGACGCCGTCGACCCTGCCCATCAGCGACTCCAGCGCTTCGCTGAGCACCGGCGGGTTGAATACGTCGGTGAGAATCGTCTCCACCGAGGCGCGCCGCGAAGCGAGCCACCCCGAAAGCTCGTCGACCTGGTCGCGGATCATCTGCATGAAGATGTTGTCGCCGGTCGGCGCGATCAGCGCGAAGCGGATCGCCTTGGCGCGCGCGAGTTCCGCGGCGGCCCGCAACGGGCGAAAATCGTAGCGCGCCACCGCCTCGCGCACGCGACGCGCCGTATCGGGACGCACCCCGCTGCGTCCGTGCAGGACCCGGTCGACCGTCGCGACGCTGACCCCCGCTTCGCGCGCAATATCTTCCAGCGTGCGAGGGCTTGTGGGCGTTTCCGTGCGCATTCGATAAAGCTTATCGAGCAGCGCTGATGGGCGCAACGCAAATAGTCGTCGCGCCCGGCTGCAGTCCCCTTGCCTCGGCCACGGCGGCTGTGACAGCATCGTCCCAACAATGACCCGCCGCCGCGGACCAGGGGCGAGACAATGACGAGGAAACGCTTCAACCGGGCCGGCGCGGCCGCGCTGGCGGGGCTCGCCGTCGCGCTCGCGGGGGGCGCGACGTTCGCCGCCAGTTGGGACGAGAAAGTCTTCTCTTCGCATGTCGATTTCGACGCCGTGGCCGCGGCGGGCGCGTCTGCGATCCCCGACCTGATCGCGCGCGGCAGGACGTTGTTCAAGGCCAAGTTCACCACCGAAGACGGCGCCGGGCGGCCGAAGGCGACCCAGGCGATCGTGCCGACCAAGCGCAAGTTCGGCGTCAATCCCGCCTTCAGCCGCACCAGCGGCCCCGACTCCAACTCCTGCTTCGGCTGCCACAACGATCCGATCGAGGGCGGCTCGGGCGACTTCGTCACCGACGTGTTCGTCTCGGAAGGGTTCGAAAGCGCGCAGTTCGATTCGACCGATCCCTCGTTCTCGAGCGAGCGGCACACGGTCGCGCTGATGGGCGCGGGACTGGTCGAGCTGCTGGCGCGCGAGATGACGGCCGACCTGCAGGGCGAGCGCGCCGATGCGGTCGAGCGCGCGCGCGCCGGGGGCCAGGACGTGCGCGCCGATCTCGTCAGCAAGGGCGTGCGGTTCGGCTTCGTCACCGCTCATCCCGACGGCATCGTCGACCTCGATTCGGTTGATGGCGTCGACGCCGACCTGATCGTGCGGCCGTTCAGCCGCAAGGGCGTGTTCACTTCGTTGCGCCAGTTCACCATCAACGCCCTCAATGTTCACCACGGCATGGAAGCTTCCGAACGCTTCGGCGTGCGCTGGACCGGCAGCCATGATTTCGATGAGAGCGGCGTCCCGGATGCAGTGACGGACGGCGACGTCACGGCGCTGGTCGCCTTCCAGGCGACGCTGGCGCCGCCGACGGTCAAGTCCGACCTGCCCGACGACTGGCGCGTCGCCGCCGCCGAAGGCCGCAAGCAATTCGAATCGCTCGGCTGCANNCGCTGCCGAAGAACGATAAGGGCGAATATCTCGTGCCGCTGTTCAGCGACCTCAAGCGCCACCTGATCGTCGACAGCGAGGTCAATTCGCTCGGCAACGAGCTTCAGGCGCAGCGCTTCGTCGAGCGCGACGTGTTCCTGACGCCGCGGCTGTGGGGCGTCGGCTCGACCGCGCCCTACGGACACCGCGGCGACTTCCGCATGCTCGACGAAATCATCGCCGCCCACGGCGGCGAGGCGCGCTTTGCCCGCGACGCCTATCTCGCGCTCGACAAGCCCGGGCGCGACTCTGTGATCGCGTTTCTGCGCTCGCTGATCATCGAGGCGCCCAATGACTAGAAGCGTTCTGGCGATCGCCGCGATCGCGCTCGCGGCGCCCGCCTTTGCGGCGGACGCGCCCGTCAAGCCGGTCGGCGACGTGCCGCTGTTTCA
>PLRT01000278.1 GCA_003164915.1 Hyphomicrobiales bacterium
GAACCCTCCGTCGCTCAGCGCTGCCTCGCGCTAAGGGTGACGCCTCTGCTGCGTGACGCCCACGGTAATCCGCTCAAACGGAATTTCGTTCATGTCGACGATCTCGTCGACGCCATTCTCATCGCTCTCGACAACCCGGTCGCGAGAAACAAGCTCTACAACATTTGCATGGATGAGCCCGTCGACTATGGCGCCGTCGCTGCGTATCTCCAGGAGACCCGGGGTCTGGACTCCCTGGACATTCCCAGCACGTACCATTCAAACTGGATGGACAACAGCCGGGCGAGATTCGAGTTGGGATGGCGGCCGCAATACGATCTTGAACGATTGATCGACGCCGCCTGGGCATACCAACGAAGCGAGGATGATCCCCGCACAATCTGGTACCCCGGCTGAGGCTCGCTCCTCTTGGCCGCGAGTCAATTCGGCATGGCCGGACATATTCCCATGGAGTCACACTCAATGAAGGGGCCGCTAATTCAAATTCCGGCGACCCGTGTATATCGGGCCAGTGGAGCCCTTTGCCGAACACCGGCGCCTACTCGTCATTGCTCGCGTTCAGATCCTCGGCGGCGACGATCCCTTTCGCGGCTTTCGACGCCTCAGTAAGAGGCAAATACATCATGTCGACGGCTCGCGCCGCCTCCGTAGAGGCCTCGGGCGAAATGGAGCCGCGCTTGAGCAATTCGCGAAGCTCATCTGAGACGCCGTCAAGCATCTGTTTGGTTTCGAAAAACGAAAGAAGACCCTTTTTCTCAAGCAACCGCAGAAGGTGCTGCATCGACATTCCGGCTGCGTAACCCGCTCCATTTTCGATCATGGCAATTCCTTTTTCAGCCGCACGTCTGCGCCGCCGCCGTTTTCGGCGACGAACTCGACACCGGCGCGCGCGAGAGCGCGGCAGAAGGCGTGCGCCGGCGGGTGGCCCAAATCAATCATCGCGCCGAGCAATTGGACCCGCAACGCCAAATTTGGCGCGCCGCCGGGCGCCGCGGGTTTCACGCTGACCGGCGGCCGATCGAGGGCGCCCGCGGGTAGCTGGCGCAGACTCGACAGACCCGACTATCGATCGACGTTGTCGGCGTCCTCCGAAGAATAGAGCGGGCCGTTCGGCGTCATCACGACGGCGTGGACCTGGCGCAGGCGCAGCTCGAGACGCGTTCCGTCGGGCGGGCGGGGCAGTCGATCCTGCAATTTTCCGGTGTCTTCCGCGTCGAGTTCCTTAGGCCCCCTCACGACGGCCTGCACAATCGTCGCGTCGCCCCCGCCAGAGCGGGTAAAGCGCAGATCAGCCAGAAACACCCCGGGATAACCCGCAAGTCCCTGCCTGAGATCGCGCGCGACGCTGGCCTGAAACAGCGTGTCTCCAACCAGCGTCCGCATATTGACGACCAGAATTCCCCCCAGAAGCAACAAAATGGCGACGCTGAGGATATTGGGCGCGATCAGCTCGCGCAGCTTTCCTGGCGCAATTCCGCTTGCCCACATCACGAACGATGCGCTGCTCTGGATCGCGACGATGTTCATGACGGCAAGCAGGAACGCCCCCTCCGCCAAGTCGAAGTCGCCGCGAGCGAGGAGCAGGCCGCAACTCGCCAGAGGCGGCACCAGGGCGGTCGCGATCGCGACGCCGACGAAAGCGACGCTCAGTCGCGGCGAGATCGACGCATAGGCGCCGGCGGCGCCGCCGGCTAAGGCGATCATCAGTTCAAAGAAGTTGGGCGAGGTTCGCTCAAGCATCTGGTGCGTGGTCGGGACGTCCTTGTGCACGAAGCCCAGGACGATCGCCGTCGCCAGAACGATCAACACGCCGCTGATCACGGCCACTGAGGCCCTGCGCAAGAGGCGGGCGTCGCCGCCAACCAGCGCCAGTGCGACCCCGGAAATCGGCCCGAGCAGCATGGCCAGAATCATCGCGCCGATCACGACCGCCGCACTGTCCAGCAGCAGGCCATAGCTGGCGACGACTGCGGCGAGGACGTTCATCACGACGAACGGCAGGTCGAAGGAACTCGCCGCGGCGATATCGCCGCGTACGCGCGCGTAGTGGTCCGTCTCCGCTGTGAGCATCACAAGCTTCGTCCTTCACTGCGGCCGTCAACCTAAACCCGTAAGGCGCAATATGAGTTGAATGATCGCGTCGGCAGGCCGGGTCACAACCTGAGAGAATAGGTCGACGCTTACCCCCAACTGCGCCTCGAGCGACGGCAGAAGGAAGAAGACGCCGAGCACGATCAGCATGCCGTAGGGCTCCAGCGCCCCCAGCGGCGCCGCGAGCGCGTTCGGCAATATCCCGACGGCGACCCGGCCGCCGTCCAGCGGTGGCAGCGGGATCATGTTGAACACCGCGAGAATGACGTTGACGTTGATGGCGTTGACGAGATTCGACAGCGCCCACTGGCCGGCGCCGGCGGGCAGAAAGACGACGGCGTGGACCAGCAGCGCTGCCGCAGTCGCGAGCGTCAGGTTCATGGCGGGACCTGCCGCGGCCACCCAGATCATGTCGCGCCGCGGATTGCGCAGGCGACGGAAGTCGACCGGCACCGGCTTGGCGTAGCCGAAGAGAAACGGCGCGTGGAACAGCAGCAGGAGCGCTGGCAGCAACACCGTGCCCATCGGGTCGACGTGGACCAAGGGATTGAACGACACGCGCCCGAGCCGCCAGGCGGTGTCGTCGCCGAAGAGATGCGCGACATAGCCGTGCGCCGCCTCGTGCAGCGTTATCGCCAGCAACAACGGGATCACCCAGGTCGAGGCGGCATAGATCGTGAGGTCGAATTGCGGGCTCATCGTCACCTTTGGCCGGCCGATGCGCCTCCGCGGGGCGTTGCCGCCTTCAGCCGTACATAGCCGACGCGAAGACAAAGGGCGAGCCGGGTCAGGCAGCGACCCCCCTTCGCGCCGTGGACACAGAGGGGCTGCGGCGCCCCTGAGACGTGGCGATCCCGCTTGGTCATTTGGCGACGGCGTAGGACCGGGTCGCCGGCGCCGCCGTCGGCCTCGACCTCGAAGCGCGCCGTCATGTCTTGCGGTGGCGCGATCCTGCACGATCGTCCGGGCGATCGTTGTGCTGCGCAGCCTCGGCCGCGTAGTATTTGCGCCGCATCTCGGCGAGGTATATTCGGGCCGGCGGCAGCTTCAATCCGATTTCTTCCACCGTGTCGGCGATGATTTGCGACACTGCGAGGTTGCGGAACCATTTGTGGTTGGCTAGGCGAATTGCTCGCCTACATTGGGCCCGCCCGATTTGTCGCCACCAGGTTGTGTTAGCTCGGTTGGATTTGGAGAAGGTCCTCTACGGCCGCGAGGGTAGGCGCCGAGCCCGCGCCGCCAGGCCCCAAAGTGGCTAACGCCCCGCACGCCGCCGCGAAGCGAACCGCCCTCGGCAATTCATCTCCGCGCGCCAGCGCCACCGCGAGCGCTCCGTTGAAACAGTCGCCGGCCCCGACACTATTGACCGCCTTGACCGCGAACGGCGGTACGAACCCCTGAATGTTCCTGCTGTGAAAATATGCGCCACGACTTCCCATTTTTATGATCACGATCGGCGCTCCACGAGCGGCCAAAAGACGGGCCGCTTTCTCGGCGTCGGAAGTGGTCTGCGGTCTGATCCCGACCAGCGTCTCGGTCTCGGTCTCATTGGGCGTTACTATGTCCACTCCGCGAAGGACGTCGGAGGACAATCCGTCCGATGGCGCGGGAGCCGGATCCAGGATCACCAGCCCGCCACCGGCCCTAGTCAGGGCGGCGGCGGCGAGGACCGGCGCCAGCGGCACTTCGAGCTGCGTCAGGAGCACGGGCGCCAGGCGTAACGTAGCGGCGGAATGATCTACCAAGGCTTGATCGACGATCATGTTGGCGCCGCCTATGACGACGATGCAGTTTTCCCCGTGCGCGTCGACGCTAATCAGAGCGATACCGGTGGAGGCATTGTCGGCGAATATCAAGTGATCGCGCCCAACCGCGAGCGCATCGAGACGATCGCGGATCATCGCCCCGAACATATCGTTTCCGGCGCGGCCAATCATTTGCGATTGGCCGCCCAATCGAGCCACTGCCGCGGCCTGATTGGCGCCTTTGCCTCCCAGCGCGATGGTGTAACGCTGCCCCGGCGCGGTCTCGCCTGGCTTAGGCAGACGGGTACAGAACCCGCAAACGTCGACGTTGACACTGCCAAATGTCGCTATGGCCGCTTGAGGCGTTGAGTTCGCCATGGACGCTTTCCGCTCCGGAGTAACGCGGCCTCCCCGCTCTCGTGTTCCAGGAGCGGCGGCGCCTCAATCTGAACCGCGTGGATTGAGCTGCGCCGTCGTCCGACAGGATCGCGGCGATCAGGCTGCTTACTGCTTGATCACCGACAGCGGAACCGGCGTGCTCGCCGGAACGGTCTGGCCCTTGATCACCTTGTCGGCCGCTTCGACGCCGAGACTGCCGATCAGCGTCGGCTGCTGGGCGATAGTGGCGAACATCGCTCCGCTCTTGACCGCCTCCACGCCGTCCTTGGTTCCATCAAAACCGACCACGATGATCTTGCGTTTGGCCTCCTGGATGGCTTTGATGGCGCCCAAGGCCATTTCGTCGTTCGCCGCGAACACGGCGTCGATAGCGGGATGCGCCTGGAGAATATTCTCCATGACGTTCAGCCCTTGAGTGCGGTCGAAATTGGCTGTTTGGCTGGCGACTAGCTTGAGACCCGGCGCGGCGGCCATCGCCTCCTGGAACCCTTTGCTGCGATCGCGCGCCGCGTCGGTTCCGGGCACGCCCGTAAGCTCGACGACATTGCCTTTGCCGCCGAGTTTCTGAGCGATAAGGTCGCCCGCCATCTTGCCTCCCGCCACGTTGTCCGAGGCAATGTGTGAGGTCACCGCGACGCCGTTGACGCCGCGGTCGAGCGTAATAACCGGCACCTTCTTTGCGTCCGCAGCTCGCACCGAAGCCTTGGAGGCTTCGGAGTCCGCCGGGTTGAGCAGCAGCACCTTGATGTTCTGGCCCAGCACGTCTTCCACATTGGACAATTCCTTGGCGGCGTCGTTCTGGCTGTCGAGCACGATCAGATCGTAGCCCAACTCCTTGGCCTTGGCCTTAGCGCCATCCTCCATGGTCACGAAGAACGGGTTATTGAGGGTCGAGACGACCAGGGCGATCTTGTCCGCCGCCTGAGCCGCGCCCGCGGCCCCGGATAACAATCCGGCCGCGAGCAGCGCTGGGATGACTTTGCGCAACATGAGCGTTTCCTTTCCTAAAATTGTGACCCATGAGGTCACCGTGCCCTGGCGTGCCGGTCGACCAGCACGGCAAGCAGAATGACGGCGCCTTTGGCGATCATCTGATAGTATGAAGACACGTCCATCAGGTTGAGCGCGTTATTCAGAACGCCGATTATCAGCGCGCCGACCAGCGTGCCGAATATTGTTCCGATCCCCCCTGCGAGACTCGTTCCGCCGACCACGGCGGCGGCGATCGCGTCGAGTTCGTATCCGGTTCCCGCCGTGGGCTGGGCATTTTCGAGGCGGGCGGTGAGGATGATTCCGGCGAGCGCCGCGAGAAGGCCCGATATCGCGTATACGGCGATCTTCATCGCCGTTACGTTGACGCCCGAGAGCCAGGTCACGGTCTCGTTGCCGCCGATAGCATAGACATAGCGGCCAAATTGCGTCTGGGTCAGCGTCACCCAGCAAGCGGCGAACACGATCGCTGCGGCGATGACCGGGACCGGCACGCCAAGCACGTAGCCTTCCCCAAGCGCGCCGAATGCTGCAGAGGACGCCGCCGAACTACAGTCGATCGGCGTACCGTTGGTGAAAACGAGAACGGCGCCGCGCAACACGGTCATGCTGACCAGGGTGGCGATGAACGGCTGCACGGCGCCAAAGGTGATTGCCAGACCGGACAGGGCTCCGAGGCCGGCGCCAACCAGCAGCGCGAGCGGGACGGCGACGGCAAGGCCATACCCTCCAGCAATGAGGCTGGCCGCAATGGCGCCGGAGAAAGCCAGAACGGCGCCTACCGACAGATCGATCCCGCCGGTCAGGATGACGAAGGTCATGCCCATCGCCATGATGGCGTTGATTGAAGTCTGGCGAAACGTGTTGAGCAGGTTGCCTACATCGAGGAAATTCGGGCTGGTGAACGCCACGGCGGCGACGAGAATGACCAACCCGATCAGCGATTTGTTGCGCGACAGCAAACCCAGCAACCAAGACATCTTCAGACCCCCTAAGCCACTGCGCACTTCATGATCGCCTCCTGGGTCGCCTCGCCGCGCCCGAATGCGCCTGTAAGGCGTCCGCGCGAGAGAACCAGGATGCGGTCGGCGATGCCGAGCAACTCAGGCATATCCGACGAGATGAGGAGAATGGTGAGTCCCTTGGCTTTGAGCTCGTTGATCAGGCTGTAGATGTCGCGCCGGGCGCCGACATCCACTCCGCGCGTCGGCTCGTCTAAGATCAGGATACTCGGCTCGGTCATCAACGCCTTGGCCAGCGCGACCTTCTGCTGATTTCCTCCGCTCAAGGTGCCTATGGCGGCCTCGACGCTCGGCGTCTTGATCTTGAACGCGTCGACGTATTCTAAAACGACCACCTCCTCGCGCCCACGCGAGACAAGGCCGAGCGCAATGGAGAAGCGTCGCAAAGCCGCGAGCGTCATATTGACCCGAACCGAATGGATCTGGATGAGGCCCTCGGCCTTGCGGTCCTCGGGAAGGTAGGCGATTCCTGCCCGAACGCCGACTTCGGGCGAGCGCAGCGACAATGCTCGGCCTTTAACTTCGATCGATCCGCTGCGCGCCAGGACGGCGCCATACAGCGTCTTGCCGAGCTGATTGCCTCCAGCGCCCATCAAGCCGGCGAAGCCGATTACCTCGCCTGTATGCCCGTCAAATGAGATGTCCTCGATGACGGTCGCCGACAGATGGCTCACGCGCAGGCTGACTGGGCCCGCGGCGCTCGGCACGTAGGGGTATTTTTCGGTGATCGTGCGACCCACCATGTGATGAATGAGAGTCCCTTCGTCCAACTCACTCGCCGGTCCGGTGGAGACCATGCGCCCGTCGCGCAAGACGGTCACCGAGTTGCAGATCTGGAATATCTCGCCGAGCCGGTGGGAGATGTAGACGATCGCCTTTCCCTGATCGCGCAGATGACGAATCGCCTCGAAGAGGATGTCGGTTTCGACCTCGGTCAGGGCGCCTGTCGGTTCGTCCATTACGATGAGCCGCGCGTTCAAGGAGAGCGCTCGGGCGATCTCCACCATCTGTTGCTGACCGACGCTCAGCCGTCCGACGAGCATGGAGGGATCGAAGGTCTGACGCACCGCCGTCAGATACTTTCGCGACTCCGCCATGAGAGTCGGCCAATCAATCAGGCCGAGCCGATTGAGCGGCTCTCTGCCCAGGAAGAGATTCTCGCCGACGGTGAGGCCGGGCAGGAGGTTCAATTCCTGGTGGATCATGGCTATCCCAGCGTCGATGGATTGCCTCGTGCTGGTGAAATGAACTTCGTCGCCATCGAACCGGATGGTTCCACCGGAGTCGGCATCGTAGATGCCGGTGACGATTCGCATGAGCGTGGACTTGCCCGCGCCATTTTCGCCGACAAGCCCCATGACCTCGCCGGACCGAACGGAGAAATCGACGTCGGCCAACACATGAACGCCACTGAAGGTCTTGCCGACGCCGCGCAATTCGAGGACCGGCGGCGGTGCCTCCGAAGCGTCGGACGACGTATGGTTCGCCTCGGCCATGGCGCTTTCTTGTCCTCTCACCCCAGCGATGAACTCTTCCCCGGCCCTTCCGCTGCGATGCATATGTTTTCAGATATGGCTTCTGGCCGGGAGCCTGCACCACCCTCGGAATCTACTCACGGCCAGGCGCCAGCACTCAGCCGACATCCACCAAATGGCCGCCGGTTCAAGTGAAATCTGCGGTTGCTTCGGTCTTCCGGCAAGCTGCGACCGTCAGCTGGACAGCCGCCCCTCGTCGGCGGACGGCGCCGAGGCGCGCCGAAGCCAAGTCGAACGCTTGGAGCGCCAAATCTTTCGCAATCAAGACGCTCGTCTCCCGTTGTATTTGATGGAACACGTTACACCGAACGCCTCATACCGTTGGCGTGACTGTCGACGGACGCAGTTCGACGATCAGCCGCAGGATGTCGGCGAAGGCAGTTCTCGGAATGGCAACCTCCGCCATCTGGAACGCGACATAGCGGCCGTGGCTGACGACCTTCGCGCCGATCGTGATCAGCGTTTCCTTGAGGCTGGTCAGCGACGGTCTTTGATCGGCTCCGGCGTCGCTAGCGTGCGCAAGAAGTTGCCGAGATTGGAGGCGAGCGCGTGAAGCTGGAGGCGGACGGCGTTGGCGGCGAAGGATTGGCATGAAAGGTGCGTCCATTTGATCGCGCCCGCGCCCTCTTTGATCCATTGTTCCCAGACGCTGAGCTTGTTATAGAAGCCGACGACATTCTCGGGTGGCCTCGCCATGTTGGTGACGATGAAGCCGACGCGCGGGTAAAGTGCGCCCGGGCGCCAGTGGACCTTGGCGACGTACGCACGGATCGACGATCACTCGACGAAGGAAATGGATTTGTGATCCATACCTCGCTGCCGACGGGAGCCGAGGCGACGCAGAAGGTCCACATCTGCGAGGCTTCGCTCGTGGTCTGGGCAAACGTGAGCGCGGCGAACAACACGACTGGAAGGCGCGTGGACGTCAAGGAGAACAGCTTGTCTCAGGGGTCCTCTTTGAAGGTCGGCGGCACCCATGGCATTACCGAGGCTGAGGCGCGTCGCCCGCTAAGCGGAACATGCGCTGGCGAGTGCTAGCGCTCCAAGTTCTCCGCCTCTTTGGGCGCGACTATCTCCTTCCGATTTACCTCAATGATGATCACGTTGACGCTTTCGCCGCGATCGCCGGCCAACAGTTGACCGCGCTCAACCCAACATTGTCAGCGACAGAGCGCGCCGATCGGCGATATCGACGGCCGTCGAAGACCCCGACTCGCCCAGGCTTCATGCCCGTGTTCGATGAAGGTGAAGCGCGACTTGGCCGAAGCGGGGGAGGTCGTAGTCTGTCCGACCGTAAAGCCACGCAATCCTGCCGTTGACGAGGTCGA
>PLRT01000033.1 GCA_003164915.1 Hyphomicrobiales bacterium
TTCGACGCTGCGGCGGAAGGCCGCGTGCTGGCCGCCGGCCGCCCCGACGTCGGCGCGCTGGCGAGCTTCGTCGGCCTATGCCGCGATGAGGGCGGGCGCTTGGCGGCGCTGGAGATCGAGCATTATCCCGGCATGGCGGAAGCCGAAATCGCCCGCGTCGTCGCCGAGGCCGAGGCGCGCTGGCCGCTGATCGGCGTGACGGTCATTCATCGCCACGGCCGGCTGACCCCGGGCGACCAGATCGTCTATGTCGGCGTCGCGGCGGGCCACCGCGGCGAAGCCTTCGCCGCCGCCGAAATGCTGATGGACTATCTCAAGACCCGCGCGCCGTTCTGGAAGCGCGCCACCCGCGTCGACGGTTCGGTCGAAGGCTGGGTCGAGGCCAAGGCCGACGACGACGCGCAGGCGGAGCGGTGGGGCGGGGGGTAGAGGCGGGCGGCGGTGGGTCGAAATCGACGTAAGGCTTAAATCCCTTAATCCCGCCGGCCCCATCGCGCCGTCGCCGTCAAGCGCCCGGCCTGGATTACGGCGACGCCTGCATAATTCCCTCTTTCGCCGACTCGCCTCCGTGCTTTCGCGGGCGCGGGGCGCGGCCGATCAGCGCCGCGACGCGGTTGCGCGTTCAGCCGCGTTGCCGAGCGACCACGAAGGCGGCTAAACGCGCAAGTAAGGGGTTATTGATCGGGCCGCAGCTTGAGCCTGGAGGGATGAGCAATGACCTCACAAGAGCTTGGCAAACGTGTCGACGCATTCATTGCAGATAAACACCGACGGCCCTGCCCCCAACTTGACCGCAGGTGGCTGCTGTCCACAAAATGAACAAGAGGGACTCGCGTTTCTTTGGGTGTCCGTCGCCGTCTCGGGTTCCAACAAGAGCTTCGCACACTCCTGGATACACGTCAGCGCCGCAGCGCGCCGGTTCGGATTGGCGTCGTTATTTGTCATGAGTTTTATAACAATGGCGCAATTCAGCGCCTGGTCGTAGGAACGTTCTACATATTTCGTCGTCATGATATCGATCAAGTTCTTGACGAGGTCGTCAGGTGAGTTGTCGGTGATTGACATGTGCGCAGCCCTATCGTTGGCCAACAATTCCCGGGCCGAAAATCGTGATAAAACCCGTGTCCATGCATGAATAATAGGCGGCTATACAGGCCGACAATGCCGGCGAAGCGAAGTTGAAGTAGCGATTCGTGCAAGCTTGAGCGGCGCCCTGGCAGCTTCGCAATATCGTTACCGCGGGTTGCGCCAATGAGGGCAAAGTTAGACGCCGACCGGATCGCTGCTCGGAGTGTGGCCTCGCTGAGATTGGCGCCTCAGGCGCCGCGGTCGGGCTGGAGCCGCCCGATGTCCACTGGCCACCATCAGCGTTGCCCGCCGGAACGCGAGATTGGTTCGGGTTAAATTCCTTCGCGGCTTTACGTTCGCTTGCGACCTCCCGGCATATTCTCCGGAGATCCATCGGCATTATCGAACCGTGATCAAGAAGACCGGCCGCGAAGAACAAGCGCCGCGCGCTCTCTTCACTCAAGAGCGGCGGCAACTCGGCCGCCGCTATCCAGGCTGCGGACTCGGCTTTCTTGCCCGCTCGCCAAGCCTCGTGAGCGCGTTCGAGCGCGCGAACGACAATCGACCCGGAAACCTTATCGAATGCCGCGGACAGGAGCGCCACAACCCGGTCTTCGCTGCCCGGAATCTCGCGAGCGAGAACAGTTCCCGCTCCGAAAATTAGGCCGGATTTGGTCCAGACCGGCGTAACGCGGAATGCCTCGCGACGTTTGGCCAGCTCCCAGCTTGCGGCCAACCCGGCAAGCGTCTTGCGCAACGAGGCCACGCTGGCGTCTTCGGATCGGGCGCCGCTGTCAAGGAGGTCGAAACTCTTCTCGGGGCTTTCGCTCGCCTTCGCGTCTGATCGCAATGTTGACGTCCTCTTGGAAAACAAGATTGGCGCGTGCAGCAACGCCACTATTGAGATGTTCCATCATAACCTTTGAGTTGTCAAAAACAAACCATGAACAATCCGCCAATTGATAACAATTCCAGCCACTTACAATAACAATGCGTTTGGGGATTACGGGATTACGGATTACGGGGATTACGGTGACGCTTGCTTCAATGCATTGATCCCGTCGGCCCTCTCGCGCCGTCGCTGTCAAGCGCCTTCGGCGCTCCTTCACTGCGTTTCGGCCGCTTCGCGGCGCCAGCGCCGTCGCGACAGGGCGATGGGTCTCCAAGGCTTTGACGCCGCGATCCGGCGCGCCGCGCCGGGTTCGCGCCGTCGAAGCCTTGGCGGCCTGAGGCCTGGGCCGCGCGCAGCGGTCAAGCCTCGCCGCGGGCGACGCGCGCCAGCGCGCTTGGGCTTGACGGCGAGCACGGATCAGGCAGCGCTTCGCCAGAAGCGGAATGCATTCGGAATGCTTCGCCAGGCGCGGGGCAACAGAGTCCGTGCGTGGACTGCCATAATATACATTCTTGTGACGACAATAGTTGCCGTCCTTCGAGCCGACCTGCCTTCGCCGCGCCCGCCGCTGACGCCCACAAAACGGCGCCTAGAGCTTTGAAAACGCTCGCCCGCTCAACGGCTTTGTCGCCCCCTCCGAGGCCCGCCCTCACTCCGCCGCGCTGCGCACGGCGGCGAGCTTGCCGAGCGCCTGGTCGAGGTCCTCGATCAGGTCGTCGGGATCCTCGAGTCCGACCGAAAGCCGCAACAGGCCGGGGCCGATGCCGAGGGCGGCGCGCTGCTCGGGCTTCAGCCGCTGGTGGGTCGTCGTTTCGGGGTGGGTGACGAGGCTCTTGGCGTCGCCGAGGTTGTTGGAGATGCCGATGATCGTCAACGCGTCGGCGACGGCGAAGGCCGCCGCCTTGCCGCCGACGACTTCGAACGCCACCAGGGTGCCGCCGCCCGACATCTGTTTGGCCGCCACCGCGCGCTGCGGATGGTCGGCGCGGCCCGGATAGACGACGCGGGCGACCTTCGGGTGGGCCGCGAGGAAGTCGGCGATTTTCGCCGCCGTGCGGTCCATCTGGCCGACGCGCAGCGGCAGCGTCTCCAGCGACTTCAGCAACACCCAGGCGTTGAACGGCGACAGGCAGGGGCCGGTCTGGCGGAGGAAGTTGTGGACGTTGTCGGCGATGAATTTCTCCGCGGCGAGGATGATTCCGCCGAGCGTGCGGCCCTGGCCGTCGATGTGCTTGGTCGCGGAATAGACGACGCAGTCGGCGCCGAGCGCGAGCGGGTGTTGCAACATCGGCGAAGCGAAGGCGTTGTCGACCACCAGCGTCGCTCCGGCCTGGTGGAGGATGTCGGCGACGGCGGCGATATCGACCACGTCCAGCGTCGGATTGGTCGGGCTTTCGAGAAAGGCGGTCTTGGTGTTGGGCCGGATCGCCGCTGTCCACGCGGCGAGGTCGCTGCCTTCGACCAGCGTCGAGGCGACGCCGAACCGCGGCAGCAGCTCCTCGACGACGTAAAGACACGAGCCGAACAGCGCGCGCGAGGCGACGACGTGGTCGCCGGCCTTGAGCTGACCCATCAGCGCGGCGGTGACCGCCGCCATGCCGCTGGCGGTGGCGCGCGCCGCCTCTGCGCCTTCGAGGAGCGCCATGCGCTGCTCGAACATCGCCACCGTCGGGTTGGAGAAGCGCGAATAGATGAAGCCCGGAGCGTCGCCCTTGAAGCGCGCCTCCGCCTGCGCACAGGAGTCGTAGAGATAGCCCTGGGTGAGGAACAGCGCCTCCGAGGTCTCCTCGAACTGCGAACGCATCGCGCCCCCATGCACCAGACGGGTGGCGGGGCGCAGCGTGCGCGGATCGCGGGACTTGCGGGGGGTGCTCATACGCGCTTCCTTTCGCGGCCGCGTTCGGCGGCCGGGCGGGGCCTTGGACAGGGGCGCGTATGGAAGGGGCCCCGATCTTTTAGCCTGTTGTTTAACGTGGCGGCAAGCCGACCGGCTCAAATGACCACGGAATAACGCTCCCTTAGCGCCCGAGGCGGCTTGGCGTCAAGATCGCCAGGCGCTAACAAAAGTTGCGCCGCTTCCGGCGCAGGCCCCCGCGGACCGACCGGAGGCGGCCGGGCTCCGAGGCTTCCATGACTGCCGCCACCCGCGCTGCGAAGCCGCACCTGCTTGACGCCAGCGACCCCGGCGCCGCCGAGGCCGCCTATTTGAACGCCCCCTTCGGCCTGTTCGGCCGGCGCAAGATCAAGGCGATGGCCGGCCGCAAGCTGATCCGCAGCGGCCCTGAATTCGACGACGGCCAGTTCCAGCCGGCGAGCCTCGATCTTAGGCTCGGCAAGGAGGCCTATCGCGTGCGCGCGAGCTTCCTGCCCGGGCGCGGCCGCAGTGTGAAGGAGCATCTCGAAAGTCTCGCCCCCGAACGCATCGCCCTGACCGGTCCGGGCGCCGTGCTCGAGCGCGGCATCGTCTATATCGCGCGGCTCGCCGAAAGCCTCGCGCTGCTGCCGAGCGTCTCCGGCGCCGCCAACCCGAAGAGCTCGACGGGACGGCTCGACATCTTCACCCGCCTGATCGTCGACGGAGCGGAAGCGTTCGACGAAGTCCCCCTTGGCTATCGCGGCGAGCTGTGGCTCGAAATCTCGCCGCGCAGCTTCAGCGTGCGCGTCCACGAGGGCTCGCGGCTCAGCCAGATCCGCTTCCGCAGCCGCAACTCGCAGCAGATGGGCCGGCACGATTTCACCCTGTCGGACGACAGGCTGCGGGAACGCCATGCGGCGAGCCCGCTGGTCGACGGCGAGCTGACGACGCGCGAAGGCGTGCTGCTGCGCGTCGATCTCGGCGGCGCCGGCGAGGAGATCGTCGGCTATCGGGCGATCAAGAATTCGAGCGTCATCGACGTCAATCGGGTCAAGGGCTACGCGGCCGAGGATTTCTGGGAGCCGATCCGCGCCCGCGCCGACAAGCGGCTGATCCTCGACCCGGGCGAATTCTATATCCTCGCCTCGCGCGAGAAGGTGCAGATCCCGGCCGACCTGGCGGCCGAAATGGCGCCGATCGATCCGGCGATCGGCGAGTTCCGCGTCCATTACGCCGGCTTCTTCGATCCTGGCTTCGGTCAGGGTCCCGACGGCGCCCCTTGCGCGCGCGCGGTGCTGGAAGTGCGCAGCCGCGATGTGCCGTTCCTGCTCGAGGACGGCCAGCCGGTCGGTCGCCTCGTTTACGAGGCGCTCGGCGACGCGCCTGAGCGCGACGAGCTCTACGGCGCCGGCGCGACCTCGAACTACCAGGGCCAGGGATTGCGGCTCGGCAAGCATTTCCGCGATTTCGTGGCGCCGTAGGCTGGCGCCGCTGCTTGTCGGCGCCGCTTTCGCCACGCTATAAGTGTCATCGCACGGGCCCGCTCGCGGGCCCTCGCGGGCGTAGTTCAATGGTAGAACGGAAGCTTCCCAAGCTTCATACGAGGGTTCGATTCCCTTCGCCCGCTCCAAGGATTTCAACATTCGGTTTCGGCCCTTCGCGGCGTCTGCGCGCGGGGCCGTCGGCCCGCCCGGCGTTCGCCGGCCAACCGCGCGCGGCAGGGCGGCAACCCGTCAGCAACCGTAACGGCCGTGGCGCCGAGCCGGTTTGACGCCGCCGGCGGGGAGCGCCGCTGCCGGCCAACGACCTTCCCTTGCTATCGGCGCTCAGATCGAACCCCGCCGACGGGCCGCCTCCTGGCGCCAGGCAGATCGGGCGACGCCGGCGCCCCATCTTGGCGCGAGCGAGCAGGGTCGCATCCGAGAACAAAGGTATAGACGAAACGATCCATTTGTGATATTAGATAGAACGCCCGAGCCGAAAAGCTGAAGGGGACGCAAAGGCCCTGAAATGCGGCGCGATCGCTCAAGGAGAGGATTCCCCCCGTGAACATTTCGTCCCCCAACGCGTCGCCATTGTACCGGACGGTGCACAACACCCCGACCGACGTCTGGAACGACTCCTGCTCCCCACGCGAGCTCGAATACGCGATCAGCAACGGCGCGGTCGGCGCGACGACCAATCCGAGCATTGTTCTCGGTGTGCTCAAGAAGGAATTCGAGGCGTGGAAGGGCAGGCTTCGCCAACTGGTCGCCGAGAACCCGACGGCGACCGAAGACGTGATCGCCTGGAGGCTGATCGAGGAGATGGGGCTGCGCGGCGCCGAGATGCTGCTGCCGGTGTTCGAGCGCGAGCGGCGTCTCAAGGGGCGCCTCTCGATGCAGACCAATCCGGTGAACTACATGGATTTTTCCCAGCTGGTGGAACAGGCGGTTCATTTTGACCGTCTTGCGCCGAACATCCAGGTCAAGATCCCGGCGACCGCGGCCGGCATCGTCGCCATCGAGGAGGCGACGCGCCGCGGCGTCAACATCAACGCGACGGTGAGCTTCACGCTCCCCCAGGCGATCGCCGTGGCCGAAGCGGTCGAGCGCGGCCTCGATCGCCGCGCCAAGGACGGCCACGACGTGTCCGGCATGCGGCCGGTGTGCACGCTGATGATCGGTCGGCTGGACGATTGGCTGAAAGTGGTCGCCAAGCGCGAGGGGATCACCATCACGCCCGGCCATCTCGACTGGGGCGGCATCGCCGTCTTCAAGAAGGCCTACGGCCTCTTCAAGGCGCGCGGATACCGCGCCCGGCCGCTCGCCGCCGCCTATCGCCACCACATGCACTGGTCGGAACTGATCGGCGGCGACGTCGTCCTGACGATTCCCTACGAGTGGCAGGTGCTGTTCAACAAGTCCGACATCGAAGTCAAACCGCGCATCCAGGACCCGGTCGACCCCGTGATCGTCGACGAGCTCTATCGCAAGTTCGGCGAGTTCCGCCGCGCCTATGACGAAGACGGCCTGTCGATCGCGGAATTCGATCGCTACGGTGCGACGGTCAGAACGCTGCGGTCGTTCATCGAAGCCTATCGGGAGCTGACGGCGGTCGTTCGCGATACGATGCTTCCGCCGCCCTGAATGGGCGGCGTTTCATCCGATCCTGGTTTCGCCGAGCGGCGGGACGGCCGCCCTGCGGCGCGTTTGTCTCTGCACGCCCGCGTCGCCGGCAAGCCGGGACGGGTCAGCTCGCGCTGGTCGTCGCCTTCGGGGCACCGACCCCGGTGAACAGCCACGCGTGCGCCGGCTCGTTGTGGAATTTCCAGACCCGCTTCGGGCCGGCCATGACGTTGAGGTAGTAGTTGTCGTAGCCATGCAAGGTGGCGACCGGGTGGTAGCCCTTCGGCGCCATCACCACGTCGCCGTCTTCGACGACCGCCGTCTCGTCGAGCGAGCGATCGTCGGTGTAAATTCGCTGAAAGGCGTAGCCCTGCGGCGGGTTCAAGCGGTGGTAGTAGGTCTCTTCGAGATAGCTCTCGTGGGGCAGGTTGTCCTGGTCGTGCTTGTGGGGCGGGTACGACGACGTGTTGCCGCCCGGCGTGATCACCTCGACCACCAGGAGCGCATCGGCCGCGCCGTCGTCCTCCGGCATGATGTTGGTGACGTAGCGGGTGTTGGACCCCTTGCCGCGCACGACTTGCGGATGCGCGCCCGGAGGGATCAGTCTGGCGGGATGGTCGCCGCCGCCCGGCGCCGAGCAGACCGCGAGCTCGAGCGGGGTCAGGGCGGTGACAGCATAGCGGCTGCCGGCGGGCGCATAGGCGGCCCACGGCGGCCCGTCGAACGGACTCATGCGTCCGCCGATCGCGCCGAAATCCTCGCCGTCGATCGTGAGGTTCGCCCGGCCGGAGACGAGCGCCAGGCAGACCTCGCGTTCCCCGGTCTCGGCGGCGACGGTCTCGCCGACATCGAGGCGGTGGAGCGCGAAGCCCACGTAGGACCAGCCGGCGCTCTCGGGCGTCACTTCGGTGACCAGGCCGTGGGTTCCCTTCGGCCTCACGCGTAGGTTGGGCATCGATTCATCCTCCTGGCCCGCTTGTTCGCTCTCAGTCGAACACGCGCTGCAAGCGGCGATCAGACAGATATTGCTCGCGCGCCTTCGCGACTTCGGCGCGCGACGACACTTCCGGAACGGCGACGTCCCACCAATGGCCGCCCGCTTCGGTGGTGACCAGCGGATGGGTCTCGATGACGACGACCGTGGTGCGGTCGGCGGCTTTGGCCGCCTCGAGCGCCGCCTCGAGATCGCCGATCGAGGACGCCTTGACGGCGACGGCGCCCATGCTCTCCGCGTGCTTGCGGAAGTCGATGTCCGGCTGGACGACCATCGCGCAGTCCCGCCAGAGATTGTTGAAGTTGGCGCCGCCGGTGGCCATCTGCAGGCGGTTTATGCAGCCGAAGCCGTGATTGTCGAGCACGACGACGATCAGCTTCTGGCCGAGGCTGACGGAGGTCGCGATCTCCGAATTCATCATCATATAGGAGCCGTCGCCGACCATGACGACGACCTCCTTGTCGGGACGCGCCATCTTGACCCCGACGCCGCCGGCGATCTCGTAGCCCATGCAGGAGAAGCCGTATTCCATGTGATAGCTGCCGGGGGTCGTCGCCGGCCACAGCTTGTGCAACTCTCCCGGCAGGCCGCCCGAAGCGTTGACGACCACCGCATTCGCGCCGCCGAGCGTGCGCGCGACGGCGCCGATCACCTGAGCGTCCGAGGGCTTCTCCGCGTTGGTCGGCGCGAGCGCTCGCGCGGCGGCCTTCAGCCACGACGCTTTCTCCCTCCCGGCGCGCTCGGCCACGCTCGCGTCGGCTTTCCAGCCCTTCAGGCCTTCCGACAATCGCGCCAGCCCGACCTTGGCGTCGCTGACCAGCGGCAGCGCATTGTGCTTGGTGGTGTCGTAGGCGCTGACGTTGAGCGCGACGATCTTGAGCGCGCCGCTCTTGAACAGCGCCCATGATCCGGTGGTGAAGTCCTGCAGCCGGGTGCCGACGGCGAGCAGCAAGTCGGCGTCGGCGGCGAGCGCGTTCGCCGCCGACGTGCCGGTGACCCCGAC
>PLRT01000050.1:0-19017 GCA_003164915.1 Hyphomicrobiales bacterium
TCCAACCGCTCCCAGGCCGTTCGCCTGCCCAAGGACGTGGCGTTTCCCGAAGGCGTGACGGACGTCACGGTTCTGCGCGACGGTAAGCGCCGCGTCATCGTCCCGGCCGACACGGTCTGGGACGACTTCTTCGACGCGCCGGGGATCGATCTGCCGGAACGCGAGCAGCCGCCCGCCCAGCGGCGCGATGCATTCTGATGTTGCGCTACGCGCTCGACACGAACCTCTGCAACCGCGCGCTGCGGGATCGTTCGCCGAGCTTGCGCGAGCGCTTCAATCGCGAGGCCGACGGCCTGTCGATTTCGACCATCGTCCTGACCGAGCTGCTGCACGGCGCGGCGAAGTCGGCGCGGCCGGAGGCGAACCGACGCGAGGTGGAGAATTTCGCCGCGCGCCTCGAAGTGCTGCCGTTCGACGCCCAGGCCGCGGCCCACGCCGGCGACATCCGGGCGGCGCTCGAGCTCCAGGGCCGAACGATCGGCGCTTACGACGTGCTGATCGCCGGTCACGCCCGCAGCCGCGGGCTCGTCGTCGTCACCGGCAACCGTACCGAGTTCGACCGCGTCGAAGGATTGCGCTGCGAGGATTGGGCTTAAGCCGCCTCGACCTCCGCCCTGATCTTCGCCCCCAGCCGCTTCTCCGCCATCGCCAGATCGTACTGGCTCTGCAAGTTCAACCAGAACGCGGCGCCGAGGCCGAGATAGCGGCTGAGGCGCAGGGCCGTATCGGGCGAAATGCCGCGCTTGCCGTTGATGATTTCGGTCAGCCGGTTGGCGGGCACGCGCAGTTTGAGGCCCAGGGCGTGAGCGGTGAGGCCGCGCGCGGCGATCTCCTCCTGCAAGACTTCGCCGGGATGCACGGGCGTCATCGCGAAGCCGTCGGGCGGCGCGTCGAAAATCTCGTGCGTCTTCGTCATCGCCTCGCTCCTCTAGTGATAGTCGACGAGCTCCACCTCGAAGGCGTCGCCGGCGTCGAAGCGAAACACGCTTCGCCAGGGGCCGTTGACGCTGATCGCCCCGAAGCCGGCGCGGTCGCCGGATAGCTTATGGAGCCCGACGCTGCGCAAGCGCGAAAGATCGTCGAGCTTTCGCGCCGCGTTCAACGGCGAGAGCCGACGACGCGCCAAGTCCAAGTCAAGCCCGGAGAATTTGGCTTTCCCTGCCTCGACGAACTGCCGCGTCGCCGCCCCCTTTATCGAGCGGATCATACGCGAAACATAATATGGCTCGCGGAGCATCGCAACATGATTGCCCGCCCCCCGGCGAAGAAGGCGAAGGCGGAGGCGGCGGAGTCGAGGGGGCGGCGGCGGCGGATTCCGGTCGGCGCGGCGCGCGCCTTCCCGGGCGCCGGCTCTACAGGAACGCCACGCCGAGGCGATTGCCGCCCGGGCGCCGGACGACGCGGCAGGACTGCAGTTTTCCCGGCTGGCCTTCGACCTCGAGATAGAACTGCTCGTCTTCGACCGCCGCCGACGCTTGGATCAGCGCTCCGGTGGCGGAGACGTTGACCACCGTGCAGGGGATGGCGCCGGCGACCCGCAGGCCTTGCGACAGCAGGATCAGCGTCCCGGAAGCATTGATTTCAACCCGAGGCGAACGCCGCTGTTCGATATAGTATTTGGCCATTCCGTCGCCTCGCGCGAGGAATTTGCGCGTCGCGACGGCGCGACGGCGCTGCACGCTGTAACATCCAGATCGCTAACAAAGTCGGAACCATTCTAAGGACCTCCGTCCGCGATCGCGACGGGCGCGCTCCAGGCTGGCGTCAGCGGTCGCCGCCACGCGTCCCCACAGCCGACGAGCCGGAGTTCGCGTGCGCCGCCGCCCGAATTCCCCCGCAATGCCGCTTTAGCCAAGGGATCGCCGCCGCTGGGGCGGTCCGCCGGACGGAGGCGCGGCAATGACCATGGCTTCGACGCAACCCCCCACCCCCACTGCGGCCGAGCCGACGCGGCGGGATTTCCTCTACCTGGCCACCACCGCGGTCGGCGGGGTCGGCGTGGCGGCGACGCTGTGGCCGCTGATCGACCAGATGAGCCCCGACGCAGCGACGGAAGCGGCCGGCCAACCGCTGGACATCGACATCAGCCAGATTCAGCCCGGCCAGCAGATCGTGGCTCTCTGGCAGTCGCATCCCGTGTTCGTCGTCAACCGGCCGCAAGCGGCGCTCGACGCGCTCAAGACGCCCGAGCATCTCGCGCTACTCTCCGATCCCGACTCCACCGCGCAACAGCAGCCCGACTACGCGACCAACTGGCACCGCTCGATCAAACCGGAGTTCCTCGTCCTGGTCGGGGTCTGCACCCACCTCGGCTGCATCCCGAAATTCTTCCCGCAGCCGAGCCCGACCGAGCCGGCGCCAAACTGGCCGGGCGGCTATTTCTGCCCCTGCCATGGCTCGAAATACGACCTCGCCGGAAGAGTCTTCCATGGCGTCCCGGCGCCCTACAACCTGCCGGTGCCGCCCAACCATTTCCCCAACGACAAGACTGTGCGCATCGGCGAGAACCCGCCCGGGTCGAATTTCAATTTCGGCTCGATCGTCCAGGTGTGAGCCGACCTCGAGCTGAGGGCGGTTGGCTGGACGCCAACCAGGCGGTATGAAATGTCGCCGAGCGGAATTCCGCGGCGAGCGGAATCGCGAACAGGGCGGGAGGGATCGCGCGAGCGAATGCAGCGCAGGGTTTCGGGCGACCAGCTGCTCGAGGCGGCCCGAAAGCCTCGCCTCTACACGCGGGCGGCGCCGAGGGGCGCTGCGGCTTCCTCACCGACAAGTTCGGCGTGTCGTGGCAGATCGTTCCGCGCGCTTTGCCCGACTTTTTGACCGGCGGCAACGCCGAGCAGGCGAACCGCGTCATGAAGGCGGTGCTGGCGATGGACAAGCTCGACATTGCCGCCGTCCGGCGGGCCGCCGGCCCCAATCGAGAAGACGTCTCAAGAACGAAGGAGTGACCATGAGTCCCGCAGGCAAGTTCGTCTGGTATGAGTGGATGGGCGACAACGTCAAAGCCGCCGCCGACTTCTATGGCCATGTGGTCGGCTGGACCGCCAAGCAGACCGCCGGGACCGGCGAGCGGCCCTACACCGTCCTTTCGGCCGGCGCTTATGGCGTCGCCGGCATGATCACGATTTCCGCCGAGGCCAAGGCGATGGGCGCGCCGTCGTGCTGGGCCGGCTACGTCTGGGTCGAGGACGTCGACAAGGCGGGGGCGAAGCTCGCCGCAGCCGGCGGCGCGGTGAAGCGCGCCCCCACCGACATTGCCGGCGTCGGCCGCTTCGCGGTCGTCACCGATCCGCAGGGCGCCTACTTCCGGCTGTTCCGCGACGCCGGCGGCAATCCGCCGCCGCCTCCCGCGCCGGACACGCCCGGCTTTGTCGGCTGGCGCGAGCTGAACGCCGGCGACGGCGCCAAGGCGTTCGACTTCTATGCCGGTCAGTTCGGCTGGACCAAGCGCCACGGCATGGATATGGGCGCGATGGGCGTCTACCAGTTGTTCGGCTTCGCCGGCGGCGACCGCGACGAAGGCGGCATGATGACCCGCAGGCCCGAGACATCCGGGCCGTTCTGGCTCTTCTACTTCAACGTGCCGGCGATCGACGCCGCCGCCGAGCGGGTCAAGGCCAAGGGCGGCAAGATCGTCAACGGACCGATGGAAGTGCCCGGCGGCCAATGGGTCGTCCAGGCGCACGACCCCGAAGGCGCGCTGTTCGCGCTGGTCGCGCCGAAGCGCTGAGCATCGTCCGGCCCCGCGGCGCCTTGCGCGCCGCCGGGCCGGCGCAACGAGAGGTCACGGGAGAAGCGGCCATGCGGGTGATGGTCATCGTCAAGGCGACGACGGATTCGGAAGCCGGCAAGCCGCCAAGCGCCGAGCTGATCGCGGCGATGGGCGCCTTCAACCAGAAGCTGGTCGCCGCCGGCGTGATGGTCGACGGGGGCGGGCTGAAGCCGACTTCGCAGGGCGCGCGCGTCGCCTTCGACGGCGCGCGCCGCACGGTCGAGCTCGGGCCGTTCGGGGTCGTGGGCGAACTCGCTTCCGGCTACTGGATCTGGAAGGTCGAAGACCTCGACGAGGCGATCGGCTGGGTCAAGCAATGCCCCAACCCGATGCCCGGCCCGTCCGAGATCGAAATCCGTCCGCTCCATGAAATGGAGGATTTCGCCTGAGCGGCGTTCGGCCGCGCTTGCTCCGCGCGGTCGGCGGTATAGCATGCGCGGGTTCCTTCCAAGGGGGAAGCTGGCGGCCGTCCGCGCCGAAGCCGCGGCGCCAACCAGGGGCTCGAGCGGCGGATGAGCAAAGTCAGGCAGGCGGCGACGACCGTGAGTTTCGTCAGCCAGAAAGGCGGCGTCGGCAAGAGCGCGCTGGCGCGGCTGTTCGCCGTCGGCGTTGCGCATCGCGGCCAGCGCGCGCTGCTGGCCGATTTCGATCTCGAGCAGCTGACCTGCATCGAATGGAACGCCGCGCGGATGCTGGCGGCGATCGAGCCGGAGATCGACGCGCGTCCGTTCAAGAGCCTCAAGAAGTTGCGCAAGGCCGAACTCGACGTCGACTATATCGTCGCCGACACGCGCGGCCTCGCCGACGACCTCACCAAGGAGCTGGCCGAGGAGAGCGACGTCGTCTTCCTGCCGACCGGCACCTCGCTCGACGACCTGCGGCCGACGCTGGCGCTTGCGCACAAGCTCGCCAAGCGCGGCGCCGAAGGGCGCGTCGTCGTCGTGCTGTCGAAGATCGGCCGCTCCGAGCCGCAACTCGCGCGCGCCGCCGAGGCGATCGCCGAAGCGGGCTATGAACTGCTGCCCGAGCATTGGCCGCTGCGCGACGGCTTCCAGGCCGACCTCGACGCCGGCCGCGCCGGCCGCGAGTCGCGCAATCCCTACTTGCGCGAAGTCGCCGAGCGCATGGAAGAGGCGCTGATGATCCGCGCCCGCGCCGCCAGACCGCGGCCCGCGCAAGCGGCGGAATAACCCCTCTTTCGCTTCTCCCCTTGCGGGAGAAGGTGGCCGGCGAAGCCGGCCGGATGAGGGGTCGCGCGCGAAAGGGCGCGGTCGTTGTCGCTGAAGTCAGAACGACCGGACGCATGAACCGCGCCGTGCGGCGCGACCCCTCATCCGACGCGCTTCGCGCGCCACCTTCCCCCGCAAGGGGGGAAGGAATGCTACCCGACGATCTCGTTGCCGGAGAAGAACTGCGCGATCTCGACCGCGGCGGTCGCCGGCGCGTCGGAGCCGTGGACGGAATTCTCGCCCATCGACAGCGCGAAATCCTTGCGGATCGTGCCGGCGGCGGCCTTCTCGGGGTTGGTCGCGCCCATCGTGTCGCGATAGCGCTGGATGGCGTTGTCGCCTTCGAGCACCTGCACCACCACCGGCGCCGCGGTCATCATCTCGACCAGCTCGCCGAAAAACGGCCGCTCGCGATGGACGCCGTAGAACGTCTCGGCCTGGGCGCGAGTCATATGGACCCGCTTCTGGGCGACGATCCGCAGCCCCGCCGCCTCGATGCGCGCGTTGACCGCGCCGGTGAGATTGCGGCGGGTGACGTCGGGCTTGAGAATGGAGAAGGTGCGTTCGAGGGCCATGGCAGGTTTCGCTTCTTGCTTACGGGGAACTCGCGGCGCTTATAGCGGCGGCGCTTTTGCGCGGCAAGGCGGGGAAAATCGCCGCGCCGCGGGCCCTCGGGGTCGAGGCCCGCTCGATCCGCATAGGAAGAGGCCAATTGATGACGATTACCGTTGCGCGCCGGCCCGGCGCCGATCCGCTCGTCTTCGAGGTCGAAGTCGCCGAAGGGGTCGACGCGACCCGCCACAGGGTTGCGCTGCGCGTCGCCGATTTCGCGCGGCTCGCCGGCGGCGCGACGCCCGAGCGAATGGTCGAAGCGGCGTTCCAGTTCCTGCTCGAGCGCGAGCCGAAAGAATCGATCCTCGTCAGCTTCGACGTCAGCGTGATCGCCCGCTACTTCCCCGAGTTCGAGCGCGAGCTGCCGCGGTATCTGAAGGGATAGCGACGCGACTCCAAAGCTCGGCGCGCGCCTGCGATCGGCGGCTGAGCGGCGGAGACCCGATCTTCGACCCTGCCCCGCCCCGCAAGGCGGCGAATGTCACTTTACGTCAATTGTAGTATTGTGAGCTATAACAACGCCATTATCGAATTTCGACGTATAGTTGAAGACGTGTTTGCCATGAAAGCCGGGTTGCGACGTGTAGTACAAAGCAAGGCCCGTAATCTGATGATCGAGACACTCGCACGATCCCGCTAAGCAGCTTTTGATTGTTTTCGCCTCTCGTCGCGTCGAAATTGAACCATGCGACGGGTTCTGCAAGAAATTATAGACCGGGTCGCCTATCCATTGACAACGATGGTTCCATTGGGACTCGTTGCCGATGAGCGCCGCTTGGCCGGAAGCGGCGGCGACACGCCGCTCAATCGATTGGGCTTGCGCGGCGCCGCTGAGCCCGGCGATCGCGCCGGCAAGAAGTACGATCGACGTGGAAAGCCTGTCGGCGGTCATGGCTGATCTCTGGTTTGTCCGACGTTCGCCAGAAGAAGACGAGACAAGAGCCAAGACTGCCGTCTTGGAAGCTTTCTGGCAACAGCGAATGAAACCGAACGCGGCGTCGCTGTCGCAATCTCTCGGCCTGGACGGCGTCGCTGTGCTCGCGGCGCCGGACGGCGCCGCTGCCCTACGCCGCCACGTCGTCGTCGCGCGCGCCGACCATGTACTGGACGAGTTCCTCGGTGTTGGTTTCAGCCGTGACCTTCTCCGCCACTTTGCGTCCGCGGTGCATGACGACGACACGATCGGTCACCGCGAAGGCGTCGGGCAGGACATGGGTGATCAGCACCACCGGCACGCCGCGGTCGCGCAGGGTGCGGATCAGCTCCAGCACCTTGTGCTGCTCGGGGACGCCGAGGTTGTTGGTCGGCTCGTCCATGATCATCAGCTTGGCTTCCCAGTAGACGGCGCGCGCGATCGCCACCGCCTGGCGCTGCCCGCCCGACAGCGTCTCGATCGGTTCGGCGAGCGTCGGGATGCGGATCTGCAACGATTCGAGCGTGAGGCGCGATTCCCGCTCCATCCCCTTGTCGTCGAGCGTGTGGACGAGCCCGCCGAGCCAGCGCTTCTTGATCTCGCGGCCGAGGAAGATGTTGGCGCCGACGTCGAGATTGTTGGCGAGCGCGAGGTCCTGGTAGATCGTTTCGATGCCGTGGCGGCGCGCGTCCATCGGCGTCGAGAAGGTCACCGTCGCGCCGTCGAACACGATCTCGCCGTCGTCGGGCTGGTAGACGCCCGAGACGCACTTGATCAGCGTCGATTTGCCGGCGCCGTTGTCGCCGAGCAGACCGACGACCTCGCCGCGCCGCACCTCCAGGCTGACGCCGTCGACCGCCGTCAGGCCGCCGAAGCTCTTGCGCAGGTTGCGCACTTGCAGAAGCGCGTCGCTCATTGCGCGGCTCCCCGGCGCTGCCGGCCGACGATGAGGTCGCGCGACTGGTCGATCAGCACCGCGACGATGACCACCGTGCCCACGACGATGAACTGCCAGAAGGCGTCGACATTGAGCATCACCAACCCCGTCGTCAGCACGGCGATGATCAGCGCGCCGATGACGGTGCCGATCACCGTTCCGGCGCCGCCGAACATGCTGACGCCGCCGATGATCACCGCGGCGATCGAGGACAGCAGCAGCGAGTCGCCGATCACCGCCGAGCCCGCAGTGAAGCGCAGCGTCGAGAGGAACCCGGCGACGCCGGCGGTCGCCGCCGACAGCATGTAGACCTTGATGACATGGCGATCGACCGGAATGCCGCTGCGCACCGACGCGTCCATGCTGCCGCCGATGGCGTAGGTGTGGCGGCCGAACTGGGTCTTGTGCAACAGGAACATCGTCAGCGCGAGCACGAACGCGGTCGCCAGCACCGGATAGGGCAGGATGATCTCCATCCGCCGCAGCAGCTCGCCGCCGACGTCGGGCCGATGGAGGAAATAGACGCCGCCGCCGGGCCCGGAAATGTAATAGATCAGCGCGTCGTTGCCGTAGGCGCCCAGGCCGGCCGGCAGGCCGATGACCGTCGAGTTCTCGCTCATCAGATAGGCGACGCCGCGGACGATGAAGGACGTGCCGAGCGTGACGATGAAGGCGGGCACCTTCAGCTTGGCGATGATCCAGCCGTTGAGGAAGCCGACCAGGCCGGCGCCGGCGAGCCCTGCGGCGAGCCCGGCCAGCACGGCGACCGGCAGCGGGGCGCCGGAATTGAAAGCGTCGCGCAGCGCCAGCGCCGACAGCACCGAAGCCAGACTCATCACCCAACCGACGCTGAGATCGATGCCGGCGGCGATGAGGACGAAGGTCTGGCCGAGCCCGAGCAGCAGCACCGGCACGATGGCGACGAGGATGTTCTGCGAATTGCGGATGGTGAGGAAGTTGACCGAGCCGCCGGTCGACAGCGGCACCGCGACGACGAAGAACAACACCATCACGGCGAGAAACAGCCACGCCCACATGCGGCTCAAGAACAGCACGAGCCGTTGCAGGGAAGAGCCCCCGCCGGGGCCGTGGGCGCCGGCAGGGGCGGCGATCGAGCCGCGCATCGTCACGTCTTGCTTTCCTTCGCCCAGCGATCCCGAGGTTGCGGCCGGCCGGGACGGTTCGCTCGTCATGCCGAGCGAGCCGCCCCTGGCCGTCGCAGCGATCGGTTACTTGCCGACCTTGTAGATGAAGCGCGCGATTGCGGGATCCTTCACATTGTCCTTGTCGATGATGGCGAAGCCGGTCTCGACGCGGGGCGGCAGGCTGGTCACGCCAGCGGCGTCGGCGGCGGCGAAGGCGACCGCGAGATAGCCCATGTCGAACGGCTTCTGCGCCAGCACCAGGCTGACGACGCCCTTGTTCATCAGCTCGATGGCGAGTTGGGTGGCGTCGTAGGCGACGACCTGGATGTGGCCGCCGAGCCCGGCGTTGACCACCGCCGTGCCGGCGCCCTGGGCGCTGAACACGTTGGTGCCGAACACGCCGGCGAGGTTCGGCTCGCGCGACAGCACCGCCGCGGTCTGCTGCGCCGCCTTGTTGGGATCGTCGAGGTTGAAGTCGGGCCCGATCACCTTGATGTCCGGGTACTCCTTCGCCATCACTTCCTTGAAGCCGACGGCGCGGCCTTCGACCGAGCTGACGTTCGGGTTGGTCGAATTGATGTAGACCGATCCCTTGCCGCCGATCGCCTTGGCGAGCCCGCGCGCCGCGATGCGTCCGCCTTCGACGTTGTCGGAGCCGATGTAGCTCAGCGGGAANNTCGCCGTCGCCGAGATAGGTGTCGACGGTGATGATCTTGATGCCGTGATCGGCCGCGGTCTTGAGCGGGCCGACCATCTGGTCCTTATCGACCGGCGCGATGATGATGTAATTGAGATCGCCACGCGCAACCATTGCGTCGAGCAGCGGGGTCTGCGCCTCGACGCCCCAGGTCGGCGGAACCTGGGTGACGACTTCAGCGCCCAGATCCTTGGCCGCCCGCTCCACGCCGAGCTGCATCACCTGGTAGAACGGATCGACGACGCCGGGCAGGAAGCCGATTTTCAGCTTGTCGGCCGCAAGCGTCGGCTGCGACGCGAACGCAAGCGCAACGCCGGCGGCGAGAGCCGCCAACATGGATTTCCGCATATTCCTTCTCCTCCCATCACAAGCCATCCGGCGCCGCGAAGCGGGCCGAACGCGCAGCTGCTCTTGGCGTTATCGACGCTTCAGGGCAGACGAAGTTTCAAGCTCGCCACGCGCCGCACGTCGCTTGTGTTAGCTGCACGGGCGCTAGCGAGCCACAACGGCGATGAAAACACAAGCGACCCGACTGCGACGCGGCGCGCCGCGCCGTTCCGATGCGGCGAAAAGCCATCCGTGATCGTTGCTGAGCGAAGCCGGCCGCGAGGCCGCTTCGCTCAGCAACGATCATGGAAACCAAACGCCAGCGCCGCGCGCAGCGGTCAAGGCTCGCGTCAGCGACCGCGGAGCGGCTTGGCCTTGACGGCGAGCACGGCGATGGCAGGCAAGCGAAACCCTTCTGCCCCAGCGCCTGCCAGCTATCGCCTCACCCAATTCTCCCACTTCAACCCTTCGACGCAAGCGAACTCCGACTCGTTGTCGGTGACGAGCGTCAGGCCGAGGGCGAGCGCATGGGCGGCGATCAACAGGTCATTGCCGCCGATCGGTCGGCCCGCCCTTTCGAGCCGGGCGCGAATTTCCCCGTACACGGCGTCGGCGGGGACTTCGAACGGCAGGATTTCGAGCGCGCCGAGCACCGCCTCGAGTTGACGAGACAGCCGGAGCGAACCTTTCTTCTCAGCGCCGAAGCGCAACTCCGCCGCGGCGATGACGCTCGTGCAGACGTTCGCTTCCCCAACGCGGCGGACGTGCTCGACTACCGCCCCTTGCGGATTGCGGACAAGATCGGAGACGACGTTCGTGTCGAGAAGATACGCCATCAGAAATCAACGGGATTGGGCGGCGCGTCGTCGATCGCCGGAAAGCTCTCCTCGATGCGCTCCAGCCCGGCCAAGACGCTCAACAGCGAGCGCGGCGCCGCAGGCTCGATAATCAGCCTGTCGCCTTCGCGCCGCATGATCGCGTCGGCGCCCGGCAGTTCGAATTCGCGCGGAATTCGCACGGCCTGGTTCCTGCCGTTCTTGAAAAGCCTGACATGCCGCGCTTCCGTCATGCCGCCTCTGTTAGCATATGCCACAGCCTATGCCAAGTTGGTCGCTTGTGTCACCCGTTTTTCAGCATCGCGACGGCGGATTGACTTTCTAAAAATCAGAAATCGTGCTAGGGTTATGGAATGAGCAACTTCGGCCCGCCCTCGCTCCTCCGCCCCCTTCCTTGACGCGGCCGCCCACGGCGTCAAATGTCAAGTTTCTTCGGTGCGTTCCATTGATATCATTGAATAACTTGTCGCATATGGCCTTGACAACCCTTGACAAAACTTGACATTTCTTGACATCCCGCCCGGCGAAACTTGACGCCAAACTTGACGCGCCCCCTACTCGCCCCGCCGCTCCCGCCTGAGCTTCTCCCACCACTCCAGCCGCTTGCGGATCTCGCGTTCGAAGCCGCGTTCGACCGGCTCGTAGAGGGCGCGGCGGCCGATCGCTTCGGGCCAGTAGTCCTGGCCGGAGAAGGCGTCGGGCTGATCGTGATCGTAACGGTAGCCGTCGCCGTAACCTTCCTCGCGCATCAGCTTGGTCGGCGCGTTGAGAATGACCTTGGGCGGCGGCGGCGAGCCGGTCGATTTGGCGAGCGCGGTCGCCGCCGTGAACGCCGTATAGAGCGCGTTCGATTTCGGCGCGGTGGCGACATAGACGACGGCTTGAGCGATCGCCAGCTCGCCCTCCGGGCTGCCGAGAAAATCGTAGGCGTCCTTGGCGGCGTTGGCGACGACGAGGGCCTGCGGATCGGCGAGGCCGACGTCCTCGCTCGCCATCCGCACGATGCGGCGGGCGAGAAACAACGGGTTCTCGCCGGCGTCGAGCATGCGCGCGAGATAATAGAGCGCGGCGTCAGGGTCGGAACCGCGCACGCTCTTGTGCAGCGCCGAGATGAGGTTGTAGTGGCCCTCCTGCGCCTTGTCGTAGATCGGCGCGCGCCGCTGCACCACCGCGACCAGGCCGGCCGGATCGAACGTCTCGCCCTCGCGCGCGGCGCGCCACACCTCTTCGGCCAGCGTCAGCGCGGCGCGGCCGTCGCCGTCGGCCATCTGGATGAGCGCAGCGCGCGCCTGCGCGTCGAGCGGCAGCGGCTTGCCGACAACGTCCTCGGCGCGCGCGATCAGCCGCGCGATCGCCGCCGCGTCGAGCGGCTTGAACACCAGCACCCGCGCACGCGACAGCAGCGCGGCGTTGAGCTCGAACGACGGGTTCTCGGTCGTCGCGCCGATCAGCGTGATCGAGCCGTCCTCCATCACGGGCAGGAACGAATCCTGCTGGGCGCGGTTGAAGCGATGGATCTCGTCGACGAACAGCAGCGTCGCGCGACCGTCGGCGCGGCGCGCGCGCGCCGTCTCGAAGATCTTCTTGAGTTCCGCGACGCCGGAGTGGATCGCCGAGACCTGGACGAATTCCGCGCTCGCCTGCTTGCCGATCAGCCGCGCCACCGTCGTCTTGCCCGAGCCCGGCGGGCCCCAGAAGATCATCGAGCCGAGGCCCGGCGCGGCGAGCATGCGCGTCAGCGCGCCTTCCGGTCCGGTCAGGTGCTCCTGGCCCGCGACTTCGTCGAGGGTCTGCGGCCTCAGTCGCTCGGGCAGCGGCGGCGGCGGCCCGAGGGGCGCGAAGAGGTCCTCTCCGTCGCTCAACGCCGGCCTCCCGTCCCGTCATGGCGCCCCGAGGGCGACTTGCCCGCGACGCGCCAGCGGACCATCCTCGTCGCGCCGACCGATCCGGCGACGAGGATGTTGCGATGACTGCGCCGCCGAGCCAACGCCACGGCCTGCCGACCGCCGATCCCGAGGAGGTCGACCTGTCGCGCCCTGCGCTGCGCCGCCTCGACGAGGCGATGGCGCGCGAAGTCGCAGTCGGCCGGGCTTGCGGCCTGTCGACCCTCGTCGCCCGTCACGGCCGGATCGTCCACGCCGAGCGCTATGGGCGGCTGAAGCCCGGCGGCCCGGCGATGACGGAAGACGCGATCTTCCGCATCTACTCGATGACCAAGCCGATCGTCTGCGTCGCCGCGATGACCCTGGTCGAAGAAGGGCGGCTGCTGCTCTCCGACCCGATCGCCAAATATCTCCCCGCCTTCGCCGAGACCAAGGTCGGGGTCGAACGCGGCGACACGCTGCGCCTCGTCCCCGCCAAGCGGCCGATCACGATTCACGATCTGATGCGTCACACCTCGGGGCTCACCTACGGCTTCGCCGGCGGCTCGCCGGTGCATCGGCTGGTCGCCGAAGCCGACATCCTCGACGCGTCGCGGCCGTCGGCCGAGCAGATCGAGCGGCTCGCCGCGCTGCCGCTGCTGCGCCAGCCGGGCGAGGTGTGGGAATACGGGCTGTCGACCGACGTGCTCGGCCGTGCGCTCGAGGTCGTCTCCGGCAGGCGTCTGGGCGAATTCCTCGCCGAGCGGATCTTCGCCCCGCTCGGCATGGTCGACACCGCCTTCCATACGCCGCCCGCCAAGCGCGCCCGGCTCGCCGAGCCGTTCTCCTACGACGCGCTGACGGCGTCGCGGATCGATCTCGTCGACGCCAGCGCGTCGCCGCCGTTCGAGATGGGCGGCAGCGGGCTGGTCTCGACGATCGGCGACTACGCGCGCTTTCTCGCCATGGTCGCCGGCGGCGGCGCGCTCGACGGCGTGCGCGTGCTGGGGCCGCGCACCCTCGCCTATATGGCGAGCGACCATCTCGGCCCCGACATCGACCGGCGCAGTCCCTATCTCGCGCCCGGCTACGGCTACGGACTCGGCTTCTCGGTGCGCGTCGAGGCGGGCGTCGCGCCGACCACCGGCTCGACTGGCGAGTTCGCCTGGGGCGGCGTTTCCGGCGCGGCGTTCTGGGTCTCGCCGCGCGACGCGCTGTTCGCGATCGTGATGACCCACGCGCCCGACCATTATCTTCATTTCCGCCAGGTGTTCCGCAATATGGTCAATGCGGCGATCCTCTGATGGCTCCGCTCACCAGACGCCGGTGTTCGGCATCGACGCCCACGGCTCGGCCGGGGCCAGCGCCTGGCCCTTCTGCAACAGCTCGATCGAGATCGCGTCGGGCGTACGGATGAACGCCATGTGGCCGTCGCGCGGCGGACGGTTGATCGTCACGCCCGCCTTCATCAACCGCTCGCAGAAGGCGTAGATGTCGTCGACCCGATAGGCGAGATGGCCGAAATTGCGTCCGCCGGCGTAGACTTCCGGGTCCCAGTTGTGGGTCAGCTCGACCAGCGGCGACTGGTCCTTCCCCGCCCGCTCGACGTCGCCCGGCGCGGCGAGGAAGACGAGGGTGAAGCGCCCCTTCTCGTTGCGCACCCGCCGCAGCTCGACGAGGCCCATCGCGCCGACGAAAAAGGCCAGCGAGGCGTCGAGATCGGTGACGCGGATCATGGTGTGGAGATATTCCATGGTCTGTTCCTTCCGAGTTTGCCTCGCTCTTACGGACGCGCCATAAGGGCGACGCGCGCGAACCACCGCCGGCGCGAGGGGAAACCATACACCACCGCCATGACGGTCGCAGGGCAAATTGACGCGAACGCGCGGCTGAAGCGCCGCACGGCGCTCGCCTCTGTCGGGGCGAGCGTCTTGATGACGCTGGTGAAATTCGCCGCCGGGCTGATGGCGGGGTCGCTCGCGCTGCTCTCCGAGGCGGCGCACAACGGCCTCGACGTCGCCGCCAGCGGCCTCACCTATTACGCCGTGCGCGCGGCGGACAAGCCGGCCGACGAAGATCATCCGTTCGGCCACGCCAAATTCGAGGCGGTGGCGGCGCTGTTCCAGACCGGCTTCCTGTTCGTGCTCTCCGCGGCGGTCGTCGCCGTCGCCGTTCGGCGGATCGGGGCCGAACCGATGACGGTCGACGCCAACGTCTACGCGTTCGGCGCGATCATCGCCTCGATCGCGATCGATCTCGTACGCTGGCGCACGCTGGTCGCGGTCGCCACGCGCACCGGCAGCGACGCGCTCGCCGCCGACGCGCTGCATTTCTCCAGCGACCTCTTCGGTTCGGTGCTGGTGCTGGTCGGTCTCGCGGCGACCCGCGCCGGCCTGCCGCACGCCGACGCGCTGGCCGCGATCGGCGTTGCGCTGTTCATCGGCGTCGCCGGCTTCCGCCTCGGCCGCCGCACCGTCGACGCGCTGGTCGACGCGGCGCCGAAGGGTCTGGCGGAGTCGCTGCGACTGACGGTCGAGAAGGTGCCGGGCGTCGCCGGAACCGACTTCATCCGTCTGCGGCGCAGCGGCGCCAAGGTGGTCGGCGAACTCGGCCTGTTCGTCTCGCGCACCCTGCCGCTCGAACGCGTCACGGCGATCAAGGCCGACGTCGTCGAGGCGATCGACGCCAAGCTGCCGCAGGTCGCGGTGACGATCATCGCCAACCCGATCGCGCTCGACGACGAGACTTTGCGCGAGCAGATCCTGCTCATCGCAGGCCGGCGGCGCCTGTTCGTCCACCATCTCGGCGTCCAGAACGTCTCCAAGCGCAAGAGCGTCACGTTCGATCTCGAGGTCGACGGCGCCATGCGGCTCGCCGCCGCTCATGACATCGCCAGCCGTCTCGAAGCCGAGATCGAGGCCGAGCTGGGCGACGACATCGAGGTCGAGACTCATATCGAGCCGATGGAAATCCGCGAGCTCGGCGGCGAACCGGCCGACGCGGCCCTGGCCGAGCGGATCGCAGCGGCGCTGGCCGAGCGCGCGGCGCAGGACGGCGACTTGAGCGAAATCCACGACGTGCGCGTGCGTCTCGGGCCCGGCGGCTACTATGTGATCTTCCATTGCCGCGCCAATTCCGACCTGACCGTTTCGACGACCCACGATCGCGTCGACGCGCTCGAGCGCGAGCTGCGCGACCGATTCCCCGAAGTGATCCGCATCGTCGGACACGCCGAACCGGCGCGCTGAGGCGGCGACGAAGGCTGCGCGACGATTGCGCCGCCGCGCAAAGCGTCTATGGTCGATCGATCCCGAAGCGTGATGATTCGGCGCCATGGACTTCGACGACGACGCCCCAGATCTTCGCAGCGCGCACGTCATCGTGGTCGGCAACGAGAAGGGTGGCGCGGGCAAGTCGACGATCTCCATCCATCTCGCCGTGGCGTTGCTGAAGGCGGGCCATAAGGTCGCCTGCATCGATCTCGACACGCGACAGCAGACGCTGACCCGCTTCTTCGAGAACCGCCGCTCGTGGTCGAGCCACGCCTCGCGGCCGATCGAGCTGCCCCGCCATTGCGCGATGGAGCGCGCCGAAACCAACGACGTGCGCGCCAACGAGGCGCGCGAGTTCGCGCTGTTCGCCGAGGCGATCGACGCCGTCGAGCACGAGTACGAATTCGTCGTCATCGACACGCCAGCCCACGACTCCTATCTGATGCGGCTCGCCCATTCGCTCGCCGACACGCTCGTCTCGCCACTCAACGACAGCTTCATCGACGTCGACGTCTTCTCGCGCGTCCACCACGATCGCGCGCAGCGCGGCGCGGTCGCCCACTACGCCGATCTGGTGATGGAGGCGCGGCGCAAGCGGCGGATGGTCGACAACGGCGTCATCGACTGGGTGATGGTGCGCAACCGCATGGCGACGATCGCCAGCAACAACGCACGCCAGGTCGCGCTCAGCGTCTCGCGGCTGGCGAGCGAGCTGCGGTTCCGGGTCGTCGACGGCCTGCACGACCGCGTCATCTTCCGTGAGCTGTTCCCGATCGGACTGACCGCGCTCGACCCGATCGAGGAGGCGGGCGCGGGCCTCAACAACTCGCAGACCGCGGCGCGGCGCGAGATCGAGAGCCTGATCGAGGGGCTCGACCTGCCCGGCCGCGTCCCCGGGATCGAGCACCTCCAGGCCCGCCGGCTGTGGCACGACCGAGTCGCAACCTACTATCGCGAGCTCGGCGCCGCCGACTGGCGCGCCGGCTGACCCCCGCAAGCCCCTTCACAGCCGCGGCAAAGCCGCTATCGTCGGCCTCGGCGCCGGCGGCCGCGCCGACGGCAAGGGGAGAACGCGCGTGCCCAGGCGATCGCCTGCGATTTCGGTCGTCATACCGACCAGGAACCGCCACGCCATGCTCGCCGAGGCGGTCGCCTCGGTCCTGCGCCAGGACTTCGACGACTACGAGATCCTGGTCGTCGACGACGGCGTCGGCGCGGCGGAGTTTCTCGCCGAGTGGTTCGCCGCCGAGCGTGCGGTCCGCTGCGCCGACAATCGCGAGGCCGGACAGGTGCGGGCGCGCAACCTCGGCGTCGCGCTGGCGCAGGGCGGGATCGTCGCCTTCCTCGACGACGACGACCGTTGGGGCTCGCCGTCTTATCTTGCGGCGGTCGATGCGGCGATCGGCGGCGAACAGGCGGCGACCCTCGCTTCGGGCGAAATCGTGATCGTCGACGACCAGATGAGCGCGCTCGAGACCATCCCCTTCCCGGCGTCGACCAGCCCGGAGTCGATCCGCTCCGACAACAAGATTCTCGTTTCCGGCTTCGCCTTCTCGCGCGGCCTCAGCGCGCGCCTCGGACCGTTCGACGAGACGCTGCCGATCTATTGGGACTGGGACTGGTACCTGCGCCTGCATACGGCCGGCGTCGCCTTTCACGATCTCGGGCCGCAGCAGGTGAAGATCCACGCCCATCGCGGCGCGACCTCCGGCGCCGGCCATTCGGCGTTGCGCGCCGACAATCTCGCGCTGCTCGCCGCCAAGCACGGGCTCGGCCCGCTCGCTTTGCGCAACCACGAGAGCATCGCCCGCGACGCGGCGTCGGGGCGCTGATCGCCCCGACTGGCCCTTGTTCCCGCCCGTTACGCGGCTCGGCAAGGCTCCGTTAGGGTTAATCCGAAATTAAGGACTGTCGGCCAAGTTTCCCCAAGGGCGACCGCGACTCGCAGCGCCGCCGCACGGGGAAGCAACCGATGAAGACCTCAGTCGCCGCCGCTCTCGCCGGCCTCGCGCTGGCGCCGACGCCGACGCTCGGCGCCGACCTTTTCGGCACGGCCTCGCCGCCGATGACCTATCCCGACAGCCAGAGCCCGCTGACCGAGGTCGGCTCCAATTGGTACCTGCGCGGCGACGTCGGCTACGGAATTGGAAACGAGCCGACCGTCGTCCCCACCGCCGGGCTGGTGCCGGCGATCTTGCCCGACGCGCTGACGGGCGCGAGCTACGTCAACGCCCCGCCCGGCAACGCCTCGAGCAACGTGGGAGTCACCCGCGGAAACAACAAGAACATCGACGGGCTGAACGCCGACATCGGCGTCGGCTACCGGGTCAACAACTACCTGCGGCTCGAAGCCACTTATATGTATTCGACCGGTCCGAGCCTCTCTTACAACAAGGGCTCGTTGTGTCCGGACGCCACCGTCGCGGAGTCGAACGAGGTCGGCGGCACGGCGGTGCCGGTCGGCTACCTGTGGGCGCCGGTCGCCTGCACCGGCTACCTCCATGCGACCCAGACCAACAATACGGCGCTCGCCAGCGCCTATTTCGACCTCGGCAATTTCTGGGGCTTCACGCCATATATCGGCGCTGGCGCCGGTCTCAACGCCAACACGATTTCGGGCTCGACGCATTTCCTCATCAACGCGGACGGCACGCCCTACCGTGGCAACACCTCGGGCAGCGGCGCGCCAAACCTGTGGGTCGTCCAAACCGGCGTCGACGGCGGCGGCTACGCGATCTACACGCCGCTCGGGACGCAGCCCAACGTCGACTTCGGCAATCAGAACTGGGACCGCCATTTCAACTCGACCCGCTATTCGATGGCCGGAGAGCTGATGGCGGGCTTCGGCTACCAGCTCAGCCCGAGCGCGACGCTCGACATCGGCTACCAGTATCTCAGCTTGGACCTGTTCGGGTCCAACAAGAGCACGCTGCAGAATCTCAAGATCGGCATCCGCTACATGGCCAACTGACCCTCGGACCGCAAGTCGCAGGGACCTTCGCTTGACGCGGACGGGGGTTTGGTTTCCCATCCGCGCAATGTGACCCCGGACGGGCGTCGGCCATAATGTTCAGTCAATTGATGGGCGCCCGGCGCTTCGCGCCGCTGTTCTGGTGCCAGTTTTTTTCCGCCTTCAACGACAATTTCGTCCGCCAGCTGCTGGCGATGCTGATCCTCTTCCGCTTCGGCGCGGAGGACGCCGGCGTCAAGGTGACGCTGGCCGTGGCGGTGTTCATCCTGCCGTCGATCCCGCTGTCGCCGATTGGCGGCGAAGTGGCCGACGCGCACGACAAGGCGGCGATCGCGCAGCGGCTGAAGTTCGCCGAGATCTTCGTGCAATTGATCGCCGCGGCCGGCTTCTGGTTCTCGTCGCTGTCGCTGCTCTATCTCGCGCTGTTCGGCCTCGGCTGCG
>PLRT01000050.1:19038-27730 GCA_003164915.1 Hyphomicrobiales bacterium
TGGAGCGTCGTCGCCCAGCTCGTCGTCGTCGCCGCCGCCTGCTACGTCTCGTCGCTGTTCATCCCGGCGACCGGCGTCGGCGCGCCGGGCCTGATCGTCGACTACAACCCGTGGACCGCGACGCGGCGGATCCTGCGCGAAGCGCGCGCCGACGACCGGCAGTGGGTCGGCGCGGCGGCGGTGAGCTGGTTCTGGATGATCGGCGCGATCACCCTTTCGCTCGTCCCGGTCATCGTCAAATCGCGCATCGGCGGCGGCGTCGATGTCGAGACGGCGATCACGCTGGTCTTCGCCGTTGGCGTCGCCGCCGGCTCGATGCTCGCCGCGGTGCTGTCCCACGGCCGCATCGAGCTCGCGCCGGCGCCGTTCCTGCTGATCCTGATGGGCGTATTCGCGATCGACCTCGGCGTGGCGACCGCCTCGCTGCCGCCGACGCACGAGACGATCGGCCTCATGCAGTTCTTCGGCGACGCCCTCGGGCGGCGGATCGTCTTCGACACGCTCGCCTATTCCTGCGCCGCCGGCCTATTCGTGGTGCCGATCTTCGCCGCCGTGCAGAGCTGGGCGGGCGAGGACCGCCGCGCGCGCGTTATCGGCGCGGTCAACACCCTCAACGCGATCTACATGGTCGCCGGCTCGCTGGTCACGACCCTGTTGCTCAAGCTGGCCGGGCTCAGCGAGTCGGGGGCGATGGTCCTGCTCGGCGTCGCCAATTTCGCCGCCGCGATCTACTTCTTCCGCCGGCTGCCGGCCAATTTCCTGGTTTTCACGCTGCGGACGCTGTGGCGGGTCGCGCTGCGGCTCGAGGTCGTCGGCCTCGACGCGTTGCCTCCGGCCGGCTCGCGCAACATCGTCGCCGTCAACCACATTTCGCTGCTCGACGCGCCGATCATCCTTTCGCTGCTCGTGGACCGTCCGCTGCTGGTCGTCGACGCGGCGCTGGCGCGCCGCTGGTGGATCCGCCAGTTCCTGCGATTGTGCGACGCGCGCCTGCTCGACCCCGCCAAGCCGATCGCCGCGCGCGAGTTGGTGACAAGGGCGCTCGAAGGTCGCCGGCTGGTGTTGTTCCCCGAGGGTCGCAGCGCCGTGACGGGTTCGCTGACCAAAGTCTTCGTCGGCGCGGCGATGATCGCTGACAGGAGCGGTGCGACGATCACAGCGGTGAGGATCGAAGGTCCCGACCGCTCGCCGCTGTCGTGTCTGCCCACCACCCACGTCCGCCGCAGCTGGTTCCCAAAGACGAAAGTGACCTTCCTTCCGGCGCGGCGGCTCTCCGTCGATCCGGAACTCACCGGCCGCGCGCGGCGCTTGGCGGCCGGCGCGGCGTTCTACGACATGATGTCCGAGTCGGTGTACGTCGCCGCCAACTTTCGCCGCACGCTGCTTCAGGCGTTCGAGGAGGGCGCCCGCGAGCGCCATGGCCGACACCTGATCCTCGAGGACCCGGTGTCGGGGACCTTGACCCAGAACCGATTCCGCATCGGCGTGGCGCTGCTGGCGCGCAAGATCGCCGAACGCAGCGCGCCGGGCGAAACCGTCGGCCTGATGCTCCCCAACGCCAACGCCGCCGCAGTGGCATTCATGGCGATTCAGGCTTCGGGGCGGATCGCCGGGATGCTGAACTTCACCGCGGGCGCCTTCAACCTCATCGCCGCCTGCCGCACCGCGCGCATCCGCACCGTGCTGTGCTCGCGCAGCTTTATCGAGAAGGCCAAGCTCCAGGAGCTGGTGCGGCAGATGGGGAGCGAAGCGCGCTTCGTTTGGCTGGAGGACGTGCGCGATCAGGCCGGTACGATCGACAAGCTGCGCGCCATTCTCGATCGCGGTCGCGCGCTGTATCCGCGCAAGCCCGACGACCCTGCCGCCATTTTGTTCACTTCGGGTTCCGAGGGCGTGCCGAAGGGCGTCGTGCTGAGCAACGCCAACATCCTCGCCAACATCTGCCAGATCTTCGCCCGCTACGATTTCACCGCGGCCGACATCGCCTTCAACCCTTTGCCGATCTTCCACGCCTTCGGCCTGACCGGCGGCCTGATCCTTGGCCTGATGACCGGGATGAAGGTGTTTCTCTACCCGACGCCGCTGCATTACCGGCAGATCCCCGAACTGGTCTACCGCATCAATGCGACCGCCCTGTTTGGCACCGACACGTTCCTCGCCGGCTACGGCCGCAACGCCGACGCCTACCATTTCCGCTCGCTGCGCTACGTCGTCGGCGGCGCCGAATCGATTCGCGCCGCGACCCGGCGCCTCTATCTCGAGCGGTTTGGCCTCAAGCTCTACGAGGGCTACGGCGTGACCGAGGGATCACCGGTGCTGGCGGTCAACACGCCGATGTTCAACCGCAACGGCTCGGTCGGCCGGCTGCTGCCGGGCATCGAAAGCCGCATCGAGCATGTCGCCGGCATCGAGGAAGGCGGCCGGCTGCTCGTGCGCGGCCCTAACATCATGGCCGGCTACCAGCGCGCCGACAATCCGGGCGAGATCGAACCGCCGCCGAACGGCTGGCACGACACCGGCGACATCGTCGTCATCGATCGCGACGGCTACGTGTGGATCCGCGGCCGCGCCAAACGCTTCGCCAACATCGCCGGGGAGATGGTGTCGCTCGCCGCCGTCGAGGACATGACGCTCGACCTGTGGCCCGAGAATCCGCCGGCGGTGGTCGCCGCGCCCGATCCGAGGAAGGGCGAGCGCATCGTCATGGCGACGACCAAGCCCGGCGCGACCCGCGCCGAAGTCCAGGCGTGGCTGAAGTCCAAGGGCGCGGCCGAATACATGGCGCCGGCGCTGGTGCTGGTGCTGGAGACGATGCCCATGCTCGGTTCGGGCAAGACCGACTACATCGAGCTCGGCAGGATCGTGCGCGACAAGCTCGGCTGAGGCGAACGGCGGCGCGCCGCGCCTCAGGCCACGGCCGCCAGCGCCAGCGCGCGTGGGCTGCGCGGCGAACGCGGCAGGCTGACGAGCACTGCCGTGCCCTCTCCCGGCTTCGAGGTGATGCGCAGCACGCCGCCGTGCAGCTCGATCAGCGAATTGGCGATCGCCAGGCCGAGGCCCGAGCCCTTCATGCCGTTGGCCATCGTCGTATCGGCCTGCTCGAACGGGCGGCCGAGACGCGAGATGTCCTCCGGGCCGATGCCCGAGCCGGCGTCCTCGACATAGAAGTACATCTGATCGGTGAAGGCCTGCGCGCCGACGGTGACGACCCCGCCTTCCGGTGAGAATTTCACCGCGTTGCGCAGCAGCGTGATCAGGATGCGCTCGACCGCGGAGACGTCGGCCTCGATCGAATCGGCGCCGTCGACCTCGACCTCGATCGCCACACGCTTGTCGCGCGCAGCGCCGGCGACGTCGAGCACCGCCTTGCTGATCGCCTGCTCGACTTTGAACGACTCCGGACGCAGGCGAATTCGGCCCGATTCCAGCCGCGACATGTCGAGCACGTCGCTGATGACGTTGAGCAGATATTGGCCGCTGGTGAGAATGTGGGCGCAATAGTCGCGATACTTGTCGGAGCCGAGCGGACCGAAGGTCTCGCCCTCCATCAATTGCGAGAAGCCGATGACCGCGTTGAGCGGCGTGCGCAGCTCGTGGCTCATGTTGGCGAGGAATTCGGCCTTGGCGCGGTTGGCCGCCTCGGCCTGCGCCTTCTGCTCGTGATAGCGTTCGGCCAGGTCGACGAGCTGTTGGGCCTGCGCCTCGAGCGAGCGGCGCGACTGACGCAACTGGGCGACCGTGGCGAGCAGCAGTTGTTCCGACTCGAGCAATTGCTGCTCGTGCTCCTTGAGATTGGTGATGTCGGTGCCGACCGAGACGTAGCCGCCGTCGCGGGTGCGCCGCTCGTTGACTTGCAGCCAGCGACCGTCGGCGAGACGCGCTTCATAGGTGCGCGCGTCGCCCGCCCCGAGCGCCTCGCCGCCGGGCTGCACGTCGGTCTCGCGGTCGACGAGCGGCGCCGCGCCGAGCGCAGCGAGCTCAGCATAGGGCGCGCCGACCTTGACCGCCTCGGACGGCAGATTGTGCAGGCGCTGGTATTTCGAGTTGCACAGCACCAGGTGGTTCGACGAGTCCCACAGGACGAAGGCTTCCGAGATCGCTTCGATCGCCTCGCGCAGCCGCTGATCGGCGGTCGCCGACTGTTCGGCCTCGCGCTTCTGGTCGCTGACGTCGACGGCGATGCCGACCAGCCGCCGTCCGCCGGACGCCGCGTCGGCGACCAGCTCGGCGCGCTTGCGCAGCCAGATCCATTCGCCGTCGCGGTTGCGCATCCTCAGCTCGAAATCGACCGACGGGGGACTTTCTTCCAGCGCGCGCGCTGCGATCGCCGCCAGCGGTTCGTCGTCGGGATGAACCATCGCCTGCAATTCGTCGAGCGACATCAGGCCGGGGTTCGGCGGCAGGCCGAGCATCTCGAACATCGATTTCGACCAGGCTATGCGGCCTTGGGCGAGGTCCCAGTTCCACAGGCCGCAGCGGCCGCGGTTGAGCGCGAGATCGACGTGGGCGCGCATCGTCGCTTCGGCGCGGGCGCGCGCCTGCGAGCGCCGCGCCTGCAGCGCGAAGGCGCTTGTCGAGCCCATCAATGCAAAGGAGGCGGCGCCCAGCAGCAGGATCATGATCAGCGCCGAGCGCCGCCAGGGGCGCAACGCCTCTTCGACCGGCGCGACGAAGGCGACCTGGCCGGGCGCGGCGCGCAGGTTGCGAACCGCGGCGAACTCGTCGCCGTTGGCGCCGTGCACCCTGAGCGCCCCCGCCTTGTCGGCGAGAATGGTGAGCGGCGCGTCCGCGCCGAGCAGGGATTCGAGCGCCGCGGCGCTCGCCAGCGGCGGGTCGGCGGCGATCACCACGCCATTGCCGTCGGCGAGCAACGAGCGCGACGGCTTGAGGTCGGGATTGGCGGCGAGCACCGCGCGCAGCGCTTCGGCCGGCGCCGGCGCGGGCGACGCCGCCAGCGCGGCGTCAAGGCGCGACGCCAGCGTCGTGGCGAAGACGTCGAGATTGCGCGCCGCTTCAGCGAGCGTGCGTTCCCGCTCGGCGCGCAGATGCTCGAACGTGAGTCCGAACAGGGCGACGAGCAGCAGGACGGCGAAGACGGGCGGAACCGCGGGCGCCCATGCGGCAAGACGATCCCATGTCGCCGCGTCCGGAGCCCTTTTGGCCCGCCCGGATCGGCTGCGCCGCAGGCGCGAGTCGCCGATTGCCGCGCTCGCACGCGTCATCGCATCCCCCAAGACCTATCGAGAAGAGATCGGGAAAACCCGCCGCAACCACCCGAATCACCAAGATAAGAATCCTTGTGAGAATCTTTGTCCAGACCTTAATGAATCGTTGACGCGAAAAATTTGCGGCCGGAATCCGCCCGCGACTCGCAAGCCGGCGGCGGACCGTTGCGACAGAATCCCGACGGCTTTTTGCCGGGCGATCGGCGGCGTTTCAGCCGAGCGAACGGGACGCGATGTCGCGCAGGTCGGCCGAAAGTTGCGGCTGGGCGAGGATGCGGCGCAAGGCCGCCTCGGCCCGCGCCTGACGTTGCGGTTCGAGCGACCGCCACGAGCGCATTGCGGTCAGCAGTCGCGCCGCCACCTGCGGATTGGCGGGGTCGAGTTCGAGCACGACATCGGCGAGAAAAGCGTAGCCGGCGCCGTCGGCGCGATTGAACTGCGTCGCATTGGCGGCGAAGCCGCCGATCAGCGCCCGCACGCGGTTGGGGTTGCGCAGCGAAAAGGCGTGATGGCTCATGAGCTCGCGCACCCGCTCGAGCGTCCCCGCCTCGGGAATCTGCGCCTGCAGCGCAAACCACTTGTCGAGGATCAGCGGCTCGGCCGCGAAACGGCGGGCGAACGCCTGCAGCGCATGCTCGCGCCGCGCGCCGGGGATGAGGGCGATCGCCGCCAGCGCGCCGAGCCGCGCCGACATGTTGTCGGCTTCGGCGACCTGACGGTAGGCGAGGTCGGCGCCTTCGACCGCATTGCCGGCGACGACCATCGCCAGCGCAACATTGCGCAAAGCGCGCCTTCCGGCGCCCTCGGCGTCGGGCGAGAACGGCGATGCGTCCGCCATGCTGGCGTGGAGCTTCGCCAACGCGTCGGCATGGGCGCGGCCGAGCGCGCCACGCAGGTTCTCGCGCGCGCGATGGATCGCCTCGGGATCGACGTTGAGCGCCGTCTCGCGCGCGAGGTCGGCTTCGCTCGGCAGCGTCAAGGCGAGCGCGGCGAAAGCCGGATCGATCTTGCCGGCGCGAACGTCGGCGACGACCGAGCCATAGGCCTCGACGAAGGCGGGCTCCTGGGGCGGCGGCGCGCCGTTGCGGATCGCCGCGACCGCGCGCAAGAGCAGCCGCGTCGCCAGCGTCTGCAGCGCCTGCCAGCGATTGAAGCTGTCGCTGTCGCGCGCCAGCAGCGTCAGCAGGTCGACTTCTCGGAGATCGTCGTCGAGCCGGACCGGCGCCGAGAAGCCGCGCAGAAACGACAACGCGGGCCGGCGCGCGAGCCCGGTGAACACGATCGAACGCCGCTCGCCGTCGAGAACGAAGACCCCCGCTTCGAGCTCGCGCGCGCTCGCGTCGGCCGAAATGAGGGGAACGTCGCCGAATTCGGGATCGACAAGGCCGAGCGCGATCGGCATCGTCGCCGGCGCCTTGTCGGGCTGGCCGGGAGTGGGCGCAAGCGACTGGGCGACGTCGACCTGGAAGGCGCCCAGCGCCTTGTCCCAGCGCGTGCGCACGGTGAGCAGCGGCGTGCCGGCCTGGCCGTACCACCGCTTGAAGTTCGTCAGATCGCGCCCCGAGACCTCGGCGAAGCAGGCGAGGAAGTCCTCGACTGTCGCCGCCGTGCCGTCGCAACGCTGGAAATAGAGATCCATGCCGGTGCGGAAGGCCTCCGCGCCGATCAGCGCGCGCAGCATGCGGATGAGCTCGGCGCCCTTCTGGTAGACCGTCGCGGTGTAGAAGTTGTTGATCTCGTGGTAGACCGACGGGCGAACCGGATGGGCGAGCGGGCCGGCGTCCTCGGCGAACTGCGCCGAGCGGAGGCCGCGCACATCGGCGATGCGCTTGACCGGCGCCGAGCGCTGGTCGGCGGAGAATTCCTGATCGCGGAAGACGGTCAGCCCTTCCTTCAGGCAGAGCTGGAACCAGTCGCGGCAGGTGACGCGGTTGCCGGTCCAATTGTGGAAGTACTCGTGGGCGATGACGCCCTCGATGCCGGCGTAGTCTTCGTCGGACGCCGTCTGCGGCGACGCGAGCACGTACTTGTCGTTGAAGACGTTGAGCCCCTTGTTCTCCATCGCCCCCATATTGAAGTCGGAGACGGCGACGATGTTGAAGCAGTCGAGATCGTATTCGCGGCCGAAGGCGCGCTCGTCCCATGCCATCGCGCGCTTCAGCGCATCCATCGCGTAAGTCGCGCGTTCTTCGCGGCCGCGCTCGACATAGACGCCGAGCGCGACGCGCCGGCCCGACATGGTGACGAAGGAATCCGCGACATGGGCGAGATCGCCGGCGACGACGGCGAACAGATAGCAGGGCTTCTTGAACGGATCGCGCCACAAAGCCCAGTGGCGGCCGCCCTCGAGGTCGCCGGAACTCTCGAGATTGCCGTTGGCGAGCAGCACCGGCGCCTCGGTCTTGTCCGCTTCGAGCCGCACGCGATAGGTCGCAAGCACGTCGGGCCGGTCGGGGAAGTAGGTTATGCGGCGGAAGCCTTCGGCTTCGCACTGGGTGCAATAGGCCAGACCCGAGCGATAGAGCCCCATCAGCTTGGTGTTGGCGGAGGGATTGAGCCGCGTCTCGAAGCGCAGCGTGAAAGGCCGGCGCGGCGGAGCGGCGAGCGTGAAACCGGAGGGCGACGCGACATAGGCGTCGGGGGCGAGCGGCGCGCCGTCGAGCGCGACCGACACGAGATCGAGTTCGTCTCCGTCGAGTTCCAGCGCCGCGTCGGGCTGTCCCTGCGGGCGCGGCCGCATCGCCAGCGTCGCGACGATCCGCGTCGCCTCGCGATCGAGCGAAATGTCGAGTTCGACCGTATCGACCAGGAATTCGGGGACGCGATAGTCCTCGAGGCGAACGGGCTGACCCTGGGCGGTGCGCATTCCGGCGGCCTTTCGCTGGTCTCGGCGGCGACGCCGCCGTTGTTCAATCGGCCACGGCGCGCTCACCCGCCGAGGTAACCGCCAGCCCGAGGCCGCGCAAGGCTTTTCGCAGCGCTTCGGGCGGCGGTCGGCCGCTGGTGAACTCCGCCGCGAATGGCCGCGGCGCCGCCCCCGCCCCGCCAGGGCCGATCAGCGCATGAACGCGGCGAGCGATCGCCGGCGCGGGATCGACGAACGCGACCGGCCACGGCGCCAGCCGCGTGAAATGACCGATCAATAACGGAAAATGCGTGCAGGCGAGCACGACCTGGTCGGTGCGCCGACCTTCCCGCGCGACAAAGCACGGCGCGATCTCGCGCGTGATTTCGCCGTCCGCGACGGGCTCGCCGCGCAGATGGCGCTCGGCGAGCGAGGCCAGATGCGGCGAGCCGACCAGCGTCACCTCGCAGCCGGCGGCGAAATCGCGCGCCAGCGCGCGGGTGTAGTCGCGCGCGACCGTGCCGGGCGTCGCCAGCACGCTGATCATGCGCGACTTAGACGCCTCCGCCGCCGGCTTGATCGCCGGCACCGTGCCCACGAAGGGCAGTCGCGGATGGGCGGC
>PLRT01000050.1:27768-53521 GCA_003164915.1 Hyphomicrobiales bacterium
GTCAGCCCGCCGAGGCCGGAATCGAACACCAAAGCGCGCCGCCGTCGGACTGTCGTCGAAACATTCATGGGCGGCACATGACATCTGCGACAGCGCTGCGCTCGCGGGCGGCGATTTCGCCGGCCGACAGCGTGGCCGCATCCGCGGCCGCCGCGGCGGGCGCGATGCCGAGGAAGGCGCCGATCGCCTCCGCGCCGATCAGCTTGTGCGCCTCGGCGATCGCCGCAGCGCCGACCCGACGCGGCTCGCCCCTGATCGGCGCGATGATTCCGGCGAGCGCGCCCTCGCGGTCGAAGGCCGGCGCTCCGCTCGCGGCCTTGCCCAGGGCCGCGACAACGGCGGAACCGCCGCCGGCCGGCGCGACGGTCGCGGGGCTCGCCTCGAGCGTCGACGTGCCGGCCGAAGCGGACGCGAGACTCAGCACAATGAGGTCGGTCGCGCCGGTCGCGAGCTTCGGCGCCTCGGCGCCGGCGCCGAAGTCGCCGCCGATCAGCGTCATGCCGCTCGGCGCGTCGGCGCGCAGGATCTTGGCCGGCCTGCCGGCGANNGCGCGCAGCTCGGCCGGCAAGGCGGGGGTCGGCGTCGGCGTCACGGGCGGCGGAATCGGCGTCGGCCGCGAACCGGGCGAAAGGCCGATCACCGGCGCGCCGGCCGCGACGCGCGCGACGTCCTGGTCCGAGCGCGCGGAGACGGCCTGCATGCGCGCCGCCCCGCGGGCCGCCGGCGTGTCGGCGAACGGGTCGAAGGCATTGGCCACGGCGAGCGACAGCTTGTCGAACGCGCTCGCTCTTTCGCGCGGATAGGCGAAGACGAAGCCGCGCAGCGACGGCCCGCCCGGCCAGTCGGGCGGCGAGCTGGCGAAGCGCATGTAGAATTTTGCGCCCTTGTCCTCGCCGGCGACGACGAAGAATTCGCCGGCCTTGATCGCCTTGTAGGAAATCTTGCTCGCGCCCGCTCCGGCGGAGCGCTCGGCATAGAGCGCGGCGAGGCCGGCGTCGGCGGCGGCCCCCTCGGGCGCCGGCCGGGACAGCAGCGCCAGCGAGACGCCGCCGTCGCCGCTCTCGAGAGTCGTGTCGGCGCTCGAAGGCTTGAGCGTGGTCAGCACTTTGAGCGGCGCGCCAATGCGCACGCCGGAAATCCGGTCGTCGATCAGGGCGAAATCGACCGCCGCCCGCGCCCGCTGCGCTGCGCCCTTCAGCGCCTCCAGTTCGGCAGGGCTGACGACCCCGTCCGCCGACGCGCCGACGCTCTGCTGATAGGCGACGATCGAATCGCGGGTGCGCTTGCCGAAGGCGCCGTCGACCGCGCCGTTGTAAAAGTCGAGCCAGCCGAGCGCGTCCTGCACCGCCTTGCGGTCCGCCTCGGGCAGCGCCAGGAACGCCGCCTTCTGCGCCCCGAGCCGAGCGTCCGACGACGACGACGCAGGGGTCGGCGACGCGGCGCAGGCCTGGCCGGCGCCGGCCGCAAACAGCACGAGCGCCGCGGCCGCCCAGATGCGACTGTGCTTCATTCCGCTCCCTCCGCGTCGCGTCGCCATGCTAGCATCGGCTGTCCCGTAAGGACACCGTCGCCGAACCCCTTTACCGTCCGGCGCGCTCGCGGTCCCAGCCGCCGACAAGGGTCGAAACATGCTCAAGGCCGTTCGCTGCTTCCTCGCGCTCGCGCTGCTGCTCGCCGCCGGCGCCGCGCTGGCTGCCGCCGAGGTCAAGCCCTATGCCCGTGACGATCTCGCCAGCGACGTCGTGCGCCTGACAGAGACCCTGCGCAAGGAGACCGCGCAGATCGGCGCCAGGCTGAAAGGCAAGAGCGTCGAGCAGATGCGCAAGGAGGCGAACTCCGACGCCGGCGCCGGCAATTACAAGGACGCCGGCGCCTGGCTCGGCGCGGCGGTCGCCGCCGACCCGAAGAGTTCGGCCTCCTGGCTCGCGCTCGCCAAGCTCGGCGCCACGGCCGACGACGCGCAGGCGGACGGCCGCTACGACCTGGTCGAACGCGGCCAGACCGCCGCCTACGCCGCCTATCAGCGCGCGACCGGCGCCCCGGCGCAAGCCGAGGCGCTGGCGCTGCTCGGCGAACTCTTCGCGCGGCATGAAATGTGGCGCCCCGCGCTCGACGCCTATCGCGCCAGCCTCGACCGCCGCGACGACGAGGACGTGGGCAAAACCTACGAAGANNGCATCGTCGACTACAAGGTCGACAACGAGTCCGCGCAGCCGCGCGTCTGCTTCAACTTCTCCGAACAGCTCGCGCGCAAGACCGACTTCACCCCCTATGTCGCGGTCGCCGGCGCGCCGGACACGGCGATCTCCACCGAGGACCAGCAGATCTGCGTCGAGGGCGTCAAGCACGGCGAGCGCTACGCGATCGTGCTGCGCCAGGGCCTGCCCTCCGCGGTCGGCGAATCGCTGCTCAAGAACGCCGACTACGAGGTCTACGTGCGCGACCGCTCGCCGCAGGCGCATTTCGCCGGCCGCGCCTATGTGCTGCCGCGCGACGGCCAGCTCGGCGCGCCGCTGACCACGGTCAACACCACGAAAGTGTCGATCGACGTCTATCGCATCGGCGACCGCAATCTGCTCGCCGAGACGGCGCGCGACGATTTCCTCAAGCCGATCACGCTGTCGCGCGCCGGCGAGATCGAGCAGCAGGACGGCGTCAAGGCGTGGAGCGGGACGATGGACGTCGCCTCCACGCTCAACCAGGACGTCGTCACCGATTTCCCGATCCTCAAGGCGGTCGGCAAGCTCGACCCCGGCGTCTATCTGGTCACCGCGCGGCCATGGAAGGGCGCGAACGCGCCGACGGCGACGAGCGACGAGGATCAGGACACGCAGCTCGCGACGCAATGGATGGTCGTCTCCGACCTCGGTCTGACGAGCTTCTCCGGCGACGACGGCATTCACGCGCTCGTGCGCTCGCTTGCCACCGCCCTGCCCCTGCAGGGGGTCGAACTGAAGCTGATCGCGCGCAACAACGAAGTGCTGGCGACCAAGGCGACCGGCGCCGACGGCCGCGTCGATTTCGATCCCGGCCTGTCGCGCGGGACCGGCGGCTCGGCGCCCGGCCTGCTGGTGGCGACGGTCGGCGACGACTACGGCTTCCTCAACCTCGGCCAGCCGGCTTTCGACCTCACCGATCGCGGAGTCTCCGGCCGCGACGCGCCGAGCGCGCTCGACGCCTTCGTCTATACCGAGCGCGGCGTCTACAGGTCGGGCGAGACCGTGTTCGTCGCCGCGCTGCTGCGCGACGCGAAGAGCGANNGCCGTGCCGCTGCTCTCCGACGCCGCGCCTGGCAAATGGACGATCGACGCCTACGCCGATCCCAAGGGCGACAGCATCGGCCACGCCGAATTCCTGCTCGAGGACTATGTGCCCGAGCGGCTCGACTTCGCGCTGAAGACCGAGAAGCCCGAGGCGACGCCCGGCGAACCCGTCGCCGTGTCGCTCGACGCGCGCTTCCTCTATGGCGCGCCCGCGGCGGGGCTCGACGTCACCGGGGCGATCCGGCTGGAGGCGGTTTCGGATTCGGCGCTCGCCGGCTTCCCCGGCTACGTCGCCGGCCTGACCGACGACGAGTTCACCGCGGTCGAGAACCAGTTCCCCGACAAGACCCAGACCGACGAAAACGGCCACGTCGATCTGTCGGTCGATCTGCCCGACGGCGGCGCCGCCAAGCCGCTCGAAGCCAAGATCATCGTCGACGTCGCCGAAGCGGGCGGCCGCACGGTCGAGCGCGTGACGACGCTGCCGGTGCGCGCCAAAACCGCGATGATCGGCGTGAAGAAGGATTTCGACGACAGCCTCGGCCAGGGCGACGTCGCGACCTTCCAGGCGATCGCCGTCGCGCCGGACGGAACGCGCGCCGCGCGCAAGGCGGTGTCGTGGTCGCTCTACCAGATCAGCGAAGACTTCCAGTGGTTCAATTCCGACGGCCGCTGGAGTTACGAGCCGGTCAAGTCGTCCAAGCGCCTCGCCGCGGGAACGATCGACATCGACCCCCAGGCGCCGGCGAAGTTCAGCGCGCCGGTCGCCTGGGGCCGTCATCGCCTCGACCTGAAGTCGGCCGACGGCGAAGAGACCAGCATCAGCTTCGACGTCGGCTGGTCGGGAACCGCCGGCCCCGACACGCCCGACAACGTCGTCGTCACACTCGACAAGCCGAGCTACGCGCCGGGCGAGCCGGCGAAGCTCAGGATTGCGTCGCAGTTCGCCGGCAAGGCGACGATCGCGCTCATCGGCGACAAGCTGGAGAGGTTCATCGACGTCGATCTCGTCCAGGGCGACAATGTCGTTCCGTTCGACGTCGGCGCCGAGTGGGGGCCCGGCGCCTACGCCGTCGCGCTGACCCATCGGCCGCTCGACCTCAAAGCCAGGCGCATGCCTGGCCGCGCGCTCGGCCTCGCCTGGTTCTCGATTGACGAAGCCGCCCACAAGCTCGACGTCGCGATCCACGCGCCCGACAAGACGCGGCCGCGCGGAGCGATGAGCGTGCCGATCCAGATCGGCGGGCTCGCGCCTGGCGAGGAGGCGGAGGTCGCGGTCGCCGCGGTCGACGTCGGCATCCTCAATCTCACCGGCTACAAGACGCCCGACCCGCGCGGCTATTTCTTCGGCCAGCGCAGGCTCGCCGTCGACATCCGCGACCTCTACGGCATGCTGATCGACGGCATGCAGGGCGCGGCGGGCGCGCTGCAGACCGGCGGCGACAGTTCCGGCAGTCTCGAAGGCAATCTGCCGACCCAGCCGCCGCTCGCCCTGTTCTCCGGCGTGGTCAAAGTCGGCGCCGACGGCGCCGCGCGCATCGCGTTCGACCTGCCGGCGTTCAACGGCACGGTCAAGGTGATGGCGGTCGCCTGGTCGAAGTCGAAGGTCGGCTCGGCCGAAGCGGACGTGATCGTGCGCGACCCGGTGGTCGTCACGGCGACGCTGCCGCGCTTCCTCGATCTCGGCGACCGCTCGCAGATTCACGTCGACTTCGACAATGTCGAGGGCGAAGCCGGCGACTATCGGCTCGATCTCGACATCCATGGGCCGCTGACCGCCGACGCCGACGCGCTGAGCCGCACGGTCAAGCTCGCCGCCCATCAGCGCGCCAGCCTCGTCGCGCCGATCGTCGCCGCCGGCGTGGGGACCGCGACGCTCGACCTCAAGCTGACCGGCCCGGGCCTGACGCTGACCCAGCGCTTCGCGCTCGGCGTCTCGGCCGGCGCTCCCGACGTCTATCGCCGCACGGTCAAACCGCTCGCGGCGGGCGAAAGCGCGACCATCGCCGACGACCTCGTCGCCGATTTCGTTCCCGGAACCGGCTCGGTCTCGGTCGCCGCCTCGCCGTTCGGCGCGCTCGATGTCCCGGCGCTGCTGCAGGCGCTCGACCGCTATCCCTACGGCTGTTCGGAACAGGTCGTCAGCCGCGCCATGCCGCTGCTCTACCTCAACCAGATCGCCGCGCTCGAACATCTCTCCGGCGACGGCGACGTCGATGCGCGCGTCAGGCAGGCGATCGACCGCGAGATGGCGCGGCAAAGCGCCAACGGAGCGTTCGGCCTGTGGACCGCCGACGCCGACAGCGACGACCTGTGGCTCGACGCGTTCGTGACCGATTTCCTCACCCGCGCGCGCGAGAAGTCGTTCGCCGTGCCGCAGGCCGGCTTCGAGCTCGCGCTCGACCATCTGCGCAATTCGGCGATCAACGCCGCCGATCCCGGCGAAGGCGCCGGCGAGCCGCTCGCCTATGCGCTCTATGTGCTGGCGCGCAACGGTCGGCCGGTGATCGGCGACCTGCGCTATCTCGCCGACGCCAAGCAGGACGCGTTCAAGACGCCGCTCGCCAAGGCGCAGCTCGCCGCGGCGCTGGCGATGCTCGGCGACCGCGCGCGCGCCGGCAAGGGCTTCGCGGCGGCNNCTGCGCGACGCGGCGGCGACGCTGGCGCTGGTCGTCGAAGCCGAAATGACCGCGGCGGAGCTGCCGGGCGACCCGATCGGCCGCGCCGGCGGCGCGCTCGAACGCGCGCGCGCGGCGCGCGTCGCGACGAGCACGCAGGAGAACGACTGGATGGTTCTGGCCGCCGAGGCCCTCGCCAAAGCGAAGGCGTCGAGCCAATTCGCGGTCGACGGGCGGCCGGTCGACGGCGCGATCTACCGCACGTGGAGCGGTTTCGCGCTCGGCCAAAAACTGATCACGGTCGCCAATGTCGGCAAGGCGACGGCTGAGCTCGTCACCACCGCTTCAGGCGTGCCGATCGCGCATGATCCGCCGGCCTCGGAGGGCTACGCGGTCGAACGGACGTTCTACAGGCTCGACGGGACCCAGACCGACCTGAAGACGATCGCGCAGAACGATCGCATCGTGGTGGTGCTGAAGATCACCGAGAGCGAAGCGCGCTCCGCCAAGCTGCTGGTGGTCGATCGCCTGCCGGCCGGCCTCGAGATCGACAACCCGACCCTGTTCGACAGCGGCTCGATCGACGCCTTCGCGTGGCTGAAGCGCGACATCGACCCGGCGCACACGGAGTATCGCGACGACCGCTTCGTCGCCGCTTTCGACCGCGAGCCCGGCCAGTCGGCGTTCTTCTCGGTCGCCTATGTCGCGCGCGCGGTCGCGCCGGGGCTCTACGTCTATCCGGCGGCGACGGCGGAAGACATGTACCGCCCCGACCGCTTCGGCCGCACCGGCTTCGGCGCGATCGAGGTGACGGCGAAGTGAAGCGCGCTGCCGCCGCCCGCCCCTTCCCCCCTTGCGGGGGAAGGGGGCCCGACGAAGTCGGGCCGGATGAGGGGTCGCGCCGAATGGCGCATCGCCCAAGTGCGAGTTCCTAGATGCGCGTTCTCGATTCAATCATACGCTTCGGTCGTCGCACTCCTGAGCAGCGCGCCTCGAGGCGCGACCCCTCATCCGTCGGGCTTCGCCCGACACCTTCCCCCGCAAGGGGGGAAGGGCCATCGCGCGCGCGCGAACGCCGCCTCTTCGCGACCCTCGGCGCGCTCGTTTGCGTGGTCGGCCTCGGCGGGCCGGCGGCGTGGAACGGCTATGTCGAAAACCTCGGCCCGCTCGATCTCGCCTCGGCGCGGCTCGGCTCGACGGTCGTCGTCGACCGCGACGGCCGTCTGCTACGCGCCTTCACCCTGCCCGACGGCCGCTGGCGGCTGCCGACGACCGTCGAGGAGGTCGATCCGCGCTATCTGGCGATGCTGCTCGGCTACGAGGACGAGCGCTTCTATGCGCATCACGGGGTCGACTGGCGCGCGATGGCGCGCGCGGCCGGCCAGTTCGTCACGCGCGGCCATGTCGTCTCCGGCGGCTCGACGCTGACGATGCAGGTCGCGCGTCTGATCGAGCCGCGCGACGACCGCAACCTCTCGGCCAAACTGAGGCAGATCGTGCGCGCCTGGCAGATCGAAGGCCGCCTCGCCAAGGAGGGCGTCCTCGACCGCTATCTGACGCTGGCGCCGTTCGGCGGCAACCTCGAGGGCGTGCGCGCCGCTTCGCTCGCCTATTTCGGCAAGGAGCCTCGCAGGCTGACGATCGGCGAGGCGGCGCTGCTGGTGGCGCTGCCGCANNGAGGTGCGACGGCCGTTGCCGATCCTCGCCGCCCACGCCGCCGAAGAGGCCGTCGCCGCCGACCCCGAGGCGCGCGTCGTCAAGCTGTCGATCGACGCGCGGCTGCAAGAGAAGCTCGAGACGCTCGCGCGCGATGCGGCGATGCGGCTCGGCCCGAAATTGTCGACGGCGATTGTCGTGATCGACAACCCGACCGGCGAAGTGCGGGCGCGCGTCGGCGCCGCCGATTATCTCGACGCGGCGCGCGGCGGCGCGCTCGACATGTCGCGCGCGCTGCGCTCGCCCGGTTCGGCGCTGAAGCCCTTCATCTACGCGCTCGCCTTCGAACAGGGGCTCGCCCATCCGGAGACGGTGCTCGCCGACCGACCGGCGCGCTACGGCGCCTATGCGCCGCAGAACTTCGACCTCGGCTATCAGGGCACGGTGACGGCGCGCAAGGCGCTGCAGATGTCGCTCAACCTGCCGGCGATCGAGCTTTTGGCCGACGTCGGCCCGGCGACCTTCCTCGCCCGGCTGCACGGCGCCGGCGCCGAAGTCGAGATGCCGAAGGATGCGCCGGTCGGGCTGGCGATCGGCCTTGGCGGCCTCGGCATATCGCTGACCGATCTCGCGCGGCTCTACGCGGGCCTGGCGCGCGGAGGCGAGGCGCCGGCGCTGGTCGAGCGGCTCGACGGCGCGCCGCCGACCATTGGGGCGAAGCGCGTCACCGATCCGGTCGCCGCCTATTATGTCGAGGACATCCTGCGCGGCGCGCCGCCGCCGGCCGACGAACTGTCCGGCCGCATCGCCTTCAAGACCGGCACCTCCTATGGCTTCCGCGACGCCTTGGCGATCGGCTACGACCGCCTGACGACGATCGCCGTCTGGGTCGGGCGCCCCGACAACGGCCCGACGCCCGGGCTGGTCGGACGCCAGGCGGCCGCGCCGCTGTTGTTCGACGCCTTCGCCCGGCTCGGCCGCGACGTCGAACCGATCCGTGCGCCCAAGGGTGTGCTACGGGTCGCCGCCAGCGCCGATCTGCCGCCGCCGTTGCGCCACCTGCGCCGCGACGCGCCCAAGACCATCGCCGCCGCCGGCGCCACGCCGCTGAAGATCGCCTACCCCCCCGACGGCGCGCGCGTCGATCTCGGCCTCGCCGACGGCGACCGCGACGAGACGCTGGCGCTGAAGGCGCTTGGCGGGGCGCTGCCGTTGACCTGGCTCGTCAACGGCGCGCCGATCGGCGAGCCCGACCTGCGCCGGCAATCGGCGTGGCGTCCCGACGGCGCCGGTTTCGCGCGCCTGTCGGTGATCGACGCCAACGGCGCGTCGGATTCGGTCGTGGTCAGGCTGGAGTGACGCGCGTCAGGCGACGAGGCGCTTCTTCTCGGCGACGAGGCGGCGCGCCTCGCCTTCCGGCACCGCCGGGCTGAAATAGAAGCCCTGGACCTCGGCGATCGTGCCGAGCCGCTCGATGAAACGCAACTGCAGGTCGGTCTCGACGCCCTCGACCAGCACCGTCATGCCGAGTTTGCCGCACATCTGCGCGACACTCTCGACCAGGATCGAGGCGCGCTCCTGCAGGCCGAGTCCGATGGTGAAGGAACGGTCGATCTTGATCCGATCGAGCGGGAACGCGAGCACGTAGCTCAGGCTCGAATAGCCGGTGCCGAAGTCGTCGAGCGAGATGCGCACGCCGAGCTCGCGCAACGCCGCCAAAGTCTCGCGGGTGGTGCCGCGGTCGTCGAGCAGCGTCGACTCGGTGATCTCGAGGTCGAGCCGCCGCGACGAGAGATTGGCCGCGGCGAGCGCCTCGCGCACCGTTTCGACGACTCGACCGCTGCGGAATTGCGCCGGCGACAGATTGACCGAGACGCTGATGTCTTCGGGCCACGCTGAGCAGGCGAGGCAGGCTCGGCGCAGCACGCTGGCGCCGAACTCGTTCATCAGGCCGAGCTCCTCAATGATCGGAATGAACTCGGCCGGCGAGACGCGGCCGCGCACCGGATGGTTCCAGCGCGCGAGCGCCTCGAAGCCCGACACGTGGCGCGTCGCGACATTGACGATCGGCTGAAAATAGACCTCGATGGCGTCGTTGGCGACCGCGGCGCGCAGGTCGAGCTCGACCAGCCGGCGGATCTGGATCTTGGCGTCCATCGATTTCTCGAACGCGCGCCAATTGCTGCGTCCTTCCGCCTTGGCGGCGTAGAGCGCCATGTCGGCGTTGGACAGGATCGCCTCGGGCGTCGCGCCGTCCTGCGGCGCGCTCGCCGAGCCGACGCTGGCGCCGACGATGACTTCATAGCCGTCGATGAACACCGGACGGCGGATTTCGCGCAGGATCTGCTCGGCGAGTTCGCCGGCCTCGCCGGGATCGGCCACCGGTCGCTGCAGGATGGCGAATTCGTCGCCTCCCCAACGCGCAACGAGGTCGCTGTCGCGCACGATCGCCTGCAGTCGGCGGGCGACCGCGGTCAGCAGCTTGTCGCCGCGCGCGTGGCCGAGGCTGTCGTTGACCTGCTTGAAGTCGTCGAGGTCGAGGAACAGGATGTTGGCGCTCTCGACCCCGTCGCTGCGCCCGCGCAAGGTCTCGATCAGTTCCTCTTCGAAGCGACGGCGGTTCGGCAGATCGGTCACGGAATCGACGCGCGCCAAGCGATCGATCGCGCGGGCGGCGTTGCGCCGTTCGGTGACGTCCTGAACCACGACGACCGCGCCCTCGCCCTCGCCCGTCATGCGATGGACGGTGATTTCGATCGCACGATCGTCGCGCGTCTCGAACGGCGCGACCATGTCGCGCCCGATCGCGACGCCCGCCAGCGCCTTCCACACCCTCTCGATCTCGCTCTGGGCGATAATCTTGCGGCGCATCAGCGTGCGCGCGACGGTGCGGAGGCTGGCGCCCGTCGGGAGGTCGTCGTCGCCGAGGCGGAGCAGATTGAGCAACTGGCGATTGGCGACGGTCACATGGCCCTTGGCGTCGATCATCATCAGGCCGTGCGACATGTTGTTGAGCGCCATGTCGAGGCGCTTGGCGAGCACGGCCATTTGGTTCTGCGCGTCGATGACGCTGAGAAAATTTGCGCGTATCCGGAGTGAGGAACCTTTGGCAAATACGACCAGGGGAAGCAGGCCGACGAGAATTCCAGCCGGATACCAACCGCCCGCGGCGACGAGGCCGGCGGCGATCGGCGTGAAGCCGGCGACCAGCAACAGATCCATGCCGCGATATGTGGCGAAGCTGCGCGTGAGCATGCCGAACGCGTATGCGATCGTCATCGTCGTACCGATCAACCGCGCAAAGCTGTCCTGCGAGGCGTAGAAAGCGAGAAAAGTCCAAAATGAAAGCGCCGTGAGGCTGGCGACCGCGCCGATCGCATAGATTCGCTCTTGTCTTCTCGCGGCAGCGACGTTTGCGCTCGGTCTCTGACGAGCATGCATCCCCATGAACCAGAGGCGGAACGCGCAGACGATGAGCGACAGCGTGGCGCAAAGCCAGAGAATTGCGCTCTGCGCCGCGTAGGCGGCGACAAGCTGGGCAATCGTCACGACCAGGGAAGAAAAGAACAACGCGTCGACATCGACCAGCAGGTCGTCGACGAAGGCGATATAGAGGTCGTCGGGCAGGCTGCCGTCCGATCTCGTGGCGCTTGGAACGCGCGTCAACGCCATAAACACTACCAAAGTGTTAGAAAGCTAGATCCCACTATCGATGGTCCGCATTAAAAACTCCTTTAAACCGCTCTGACATTGTTCACCCGCGCTTCCGCCGCCAACACGCGGCGGATTGCCCGCTTTCGGGACGTCGAAGAGCCATGAACCTGCGCGCCGTATCCGCCAGTGACGACCGACCCCAGTTGCAGGCCAAGCCGCCGGCTCGAGCAGTCGGCGTCTTCGCAGCCGCGGACTTTGCGCGCGCGAGAAACCTCGTCGATGACGTGTCCGCGTTCGCCGATCACGCCGACTGGCTGGACGCGCGAGAAGGGCTGCACATGGCGCTGTTCATGTCCGGCGTCGACCTGCCAATCGTTAACGTCGATCTGCGTTCGTTCGTTCGCTGGTGCGACATCAGCAGGGCGCTTCGCAACACGGCTTCCCTCGACGAATTCGCCGCTTTGACGGTTGACTATCGCTGCGGGCGGCTCCCGCGCGTCCTCGCGGCAATCGACGAATTCGATTTTTCACATTTCAATTGTCGAATTGAGGCTCTCGCCGATTATGGCGACTTTTCGACTTGGACCGTTCACCGCAATCGCGTGCGCGCTAACGCGACAACCGCTGGAAACGTTCATGAACTGCGCGTCCCGTTGAGCGAATTCGTCGACTGGTGCGCCTGTCTTGCGTTGGGCGAATCGGAGCCGGCGCTCGACCGTTTTGCCCAACTTACTTTGGAAGAATTGGTCAGCGGACTGGCCGCGTAACGCCGTCTGCAAACAGCGTGACAGTCCGTCACGCGCGCATTAACCACGCCGCGCGAAATCTGGTTAATAAACCTTTACTCTTTGCGCCCCTTCGCTAACCTTAATGCGTCGGTAAGGTTAAGCGGGGGTTTCAATGAATTTGCACGTCGGCGACGTTGCGTCTCGATTCTCCGAGCGGATTTTGCGCTTCCTGCAGAGAGTCGAGTTTCGCGTCGCGCAGACCGCCGACCAAAAGGAAGCCGTCTACCGCCTGCGATACGACGCCTATGTTCGCAACGGCCTGATCGAGCCGCATGACGACCAACGGCTTTACGACCCCCACTACGACGAGGCGCCGGACACCTTCATCACCACGACTTTCATCGACGGCGAATTGGCGAGCACGACGCGCGTCAGCGTCGCCCGCGACTTGAGCGCGGTCTTCCCCGCCTACACTGTGTATCCCGATCTCATTGCGCCGCTCCTCAAAGAAGGGCGCGTCGTGGTCGAGGCGGCTCGAACGGCCGCGCGGTTCGATCTGGCCGGGCGTTTTCCCGAGCTTCCTTATGTCACGCTGCGGCCGGCCTATCTCGCCGCCGAGCATTTCGACGCCGATTACACCGCGGCGACGGCGCGCGCCGATCATGTCGCGTTCTTTCGTCGGGTCTTCATCATGACGCCATGGTGCGAGCCGCGCGAATACCCCAATTTCACCGCCAAGGTCGCATGCCTGCTGGCCGACACGCGCCTCGTTCAGGATCAAATCGAGGCGCGCTATCCGTTCCTGCGTTCCTCGGCCGCGGAGCGCATCGCACTGTTCGGCCCGGCGCCAAATCCGCCGCGGGTTCGCGCGCGGCCCGTCCAGCCGATCGAGCGGGCGCGAGTGGTCAATGTGTGATTCGGCCGCGTTTGGATTCGACCCGAGGGCGACTCGCCGGCTCCCGCGGCGCGCGCCCGACGGTAACCGCCGAACCCCGCCCGCGCGGTAGTCCTCAAATGCGGATTCGAGGCGTCTTCCTTCCCCGCCGAGCCTCGGCAAGCGCTTCTGTTCACGAGCCTTTGTCCGCGGTCCTCACACAGGATTGATCGTTCTCGCCTCGATATTTACCGGTTACTCGATCATCTTCGCTATGACAGCCGGCGAGCGCGGAGCTTTCTTCCGCGCGCGCCGTGTGGGGCGGCGCGGACCTGCGCGGCGCCGTCGGCGGCGAAGGAAAAATCAGGTTATGGGACCTCGAGGACTAGCCGGCGTCGCGGCAGCGATCGTCGCCGGAGCCGTGGCTTACGGCGTCTATGCGCCCGGCGTCGTCGGCCGTCTGTTCCCTTCGGCCGAGCCGGCGGCGCAACGCGCTCACGCCGCCCTGTTCGCCGCCAAGCCGCAGCCCGCTTCGGCGCCGAGCGCCGCGGCCAACGCGTCAAGGGCGGTGACCGTTTCCGTTGCGACGGCGAAGCGCGCCGATTATCCGGTCTATATCGACGGGCTCGGCCAAATCCAGGCCGAGAACACCGTCACGGTTCGCACTCGCGTCGACGGCCAGATCACCAAGATCGCCTTCGATGAGGGCCAGGTGGTCAAGGCCGGCGACCTGCTGGCGCAGATCGATCCCCGCCCGTTCCAGGCCGCGCTCGACCAGGCCAAGGCGAAACAGGCGCAGGACCGGGCGACGCTCGCCAACGCCAAGCTCGACCTCCAACGCTATTCCACCCTCGCCAAGCAGAGCTTCGCCACCCAGCAGCAGCTCGACACCCAGAACGCGCTGGTCAACCAGCTCATCGCCCAGGAAGCGTCCGACGCCGCGGCGATCGACGCGGCGCAGGTGCAGCTCGATTACACGACGATTTCCGCTCCGCTCACCGGCCGGGTCGGCTTCCGCCTGGTCGACCAGGGCAACATGGTCAACGCCTCGCAGCAGACGGGCATCGTCACAATCGCCGAGATCGAACCGGTCTCCGTCATCTTCAGCACGCCGCAGGACGATCTGCCGCGCATCTCCGCAGCGCTCGCCGCCGGCGCGCCCCCGATCGAAGCGCGCACCTCCGACGGAGCAACCTTGCTCGGGATCGGCAAACTGACGGTCGTCGACAACCAGGTCGACCCGACCACCGGGTCGATCCGTCTCAAAGGCGAATTCGCCAACGCCGACCATGCGCTGTGGCCGGGCCAGGCGGTCGCCGTGCGGCTGCAGGTCGATGTCGACAAGAATGCGCTGGTCATTCCCGATCTCGCCGTCCAGCGCGGGCCGGACGGCCTGTTCGTCTATGTCGTCGGCTCGGACAACCGGGCGGTCACCCGACCGATCACGCTTTCCCACGAGGACGCCGATCTCGCCGTCGTCGCCAAGGGCCTCGACGAAGGCGACAAGGTGGTGACGGCCGGCCAATTCGGGCTGCAGCCGGGCGCGCGCGTCGCCATCGAAGCGGCAGCCGGCGGAGGGGGCTGAGCCGATGACGGCAACCGAGCCGACTGCGACGAGCGGGCCGATCCGCGAGGGGGTCTCCGGTCCGTTCATCCGCCATCCGGTCGCCACCACCCTGATCATGGTGGCGATCCTGCTCGCCGGCCTTGTCGCCTATCCTCTGCTGCCGGTCGCGCCTCTGCCGCAGATCGACTTCCCCACCATCACGATCAGCGCCAGCCTGCCCGGCGCGTCGCCCGACACGATGGCGTCCTCGGTCGCCCAGCCGCTCGAGCGGCAGATCGCGCAGATTCCGGGCGTGACGCAGATGACCTCGACGAGCTCGCTCGGGGCGACCGCGATCACGGTCCAGTTCGACCTCGACCGCAACATCGACGCTGCGGCCAACGACATCCAGGCGGCGATCAACGCCGCCTCGGGTCAATTGCCGAAAGATCTTCCCAACTCGCCGACCTATCGCAAGGTCAATCCGTCCGACGCGCCGATCCTCATCCTCTCGGTCGCCTCCGACACCGCGCCGATCACCGAGGTCGACGACGCGACCGAGAACATTCTCGCCCAGCAATTCAGCCAGATCTCGGGCGTGTCTCTGGTTCGTGTCGCCGGTCAGCAGCAGCCCGCGGTGCGCATCCAGATCGACCCGGCCAAGCTCGCCGAGAAGAATCTGCAGCTGGAGGACGTTCGCACGCAGGTCGGCCAGGCGACGGTCGACAGCCCCAAGGGCGCGATGAACGGCGTTCGGCAGACCTTCACCATTTTCGACAACGACCAGATCACGCATGCGAAGGAATGGAACGACATCATCGTCGCCTATCGCAACGGCGCGCCGGTTCGCGTCCGCGATATCGGCAAAGCCGTCGACGGCCCGGCCGACGACACCCAGGCAGCGTGGGGAAACGGCAAACGCGACGTCTTTCTCGTCATCTTCAAGCAGCCGGGCGTCAATGTCATCAGGACGGTCGAGAAGATCAAGCAGGCAATGACCCGCCTCGAGGCGTCGATCCCGGCCTCGATGCACCTCACGATCCTTTCCGATCGCACGACCACCATCCGCGCGTCGGTCGACGACGTCCAGTTCACGCTGCTGCTGACGATCGTCCTCGTCGTGTCGGTGATCTTCGTCTTCCTGCGCAACTTCTGGGCGACGTTCATTCCCAGCGTCACCGTGCCGCTGGCGCTGCTCGGCGCTTGCGCGTTGATGTGGGCGGCCGGCTACAGCCTCGACAATCTTTCGCTGATGGCGCTGACGATCGCCGTCGGCTTCGTCGTCGACGACGCGATCGTCGTGCTGGAGAACATCACGCGCTACGTCGAACATGGCGAGAATCCGTTCCGCGCCGCGCTGCGCGGCGCCGGCGAGGTTGGCTTCACCGTGTTGTCGATCTCGATGTCGCTGATCGCCGTGCTGATCCCGCTCTTGCTGATGAGCGGCCTGATCGGACGCCTGTTCCGCGAATTCGCCGTCACCCTTGCGATGACGATCGTGGTGTCGGCGGTCGTGTCGCTGACGCTGACGCCGATGATGGCCTCGCGTTTCCTGCGCGATCACACGCACGACCGGCACAGCCGCCTGTTCATGATGTGCGAGCGCGGCTTCGCGGCGCTCGCCAACGGCTATGCGCGCGGGCTCGACGCCGTTCTGCGCCACCGCGCGGCGACCTTGATGGTCTTCCTCGCCACGCTCGCCGCCACGGTCTACCTGTTCGTCATCATCCCCAAGGGCTTCTTCCCGCAGCAGGACACCGGCGTGCTGTTCGGCACCTCGGACGCGCCCCAGGACGTCTCCTTCGCGCAGATGATGAAGCTGCAGGAGCAGCTCGGCGCGATCGTCCAGGCCGACCCGGACGTCGCCACCGTCGGCATGGCGCTCGGCTCCGGCGTCGGCAGCTCGGCGCAGAACAGCGGCCGTATGTTCATAACGTTGAAACCGCGCGAAGAGCGAAAGGCCGACGCCTTCCAGATCATCGCGCGGCTACGGCCCAAGCTCGCGCAGGTGAATGGCGCGCATCTCTACCTCCAGGTCGCGCAGGACGTCACCGTCGGCGCGCGGTTCGCCCGGACGCAGTTCCAGTACACGCTCCAGGACGCCGACTCTGACGAACTCAATCTTTGGGCTCCGAAGGTTCTGGCCAAATTCGGGAGCCTTCCGGAGCTGCGCGACGTCGCCACCGATCAGCAGAACGCCGGCGCGACCCTCCATCTGACCATCGATCGCAACATGGCGGCGCGTTTCGGCATCCAGCCGCAACTGATCGACGACACGCTGTACGACGCCTACGGCCAGCGGCAAGTCGCGCAGTATTTCACCCAGGTCAACACCTACGACGTGATTGAGGAAATTCGGCCCGACCTGCAGGGCGACCCGAAGAGCCTGGACCTCATCTACATCCGTTCGCCCTCGAGCGGCCAGATGGTGCCGCTCAGCGCCTTCGCCAAATGGACGACGACGCCGGTCGCGCCGCTGTCGATCAGTCACCAGTCGCAATTCCCTGCGGTCACCATCAGCTTCAACCTCGCGCCCGGCATGGCGCTCGGTCAGGCGACTGAGGCCGTGCAGCAGGCTGAGCGCGACCTGCGCCTGCCGCCCACGCTGTCGACGACCTTCCAGGGCAATGCTCAGGCGTTCCAGGAATCCCTGACCACCGTACCGCTGTTGATCCTGGCGGCGCTGGTCGTCGTCTACATCATCCTCGGCATCCTCTACGAGAGCTTCATCCATCCGCTGACGATTCTTTCGACCTTGCCGTCGGCCGGATTCGGCGCGTTGGCGACGCTGATGGCGTTCGGCTACGAATTCAGCCTCATCGCATTGATAGGGTTGATTCTGCTGATCGGCATCGTCAAGANNGCTGATGCTCGGACAGGGCACCGGCTCCGAACTGCGCCAACCGCTCGGCTACACGATGGTCGGCGGCCTGCTGTTCAGCCAGGCGTTGACCCTGTTCACCACGCCGGTGATCTACCTCTATCTCGACCAGCTCTCGAACCGGCTGTGGCGCAGAGCGAAGCATCCTGAAGGGGAAGCGACGCCGGACATGGCGGGGTCGGACGACCAGCGCCCCGCGCAGCGCGAGGCGGCCGAATAGCCCGGCTCAGAACGCCGTGCGCTGGCGCATCGCCGCGGCCAGCGTGCCGTCGTCGAGGTAATCGAGCTCGCCCCCGACCGGCACGCCATGGGCGAGCCGGGTCACCTTGACCGAATAGGGGCTGAGAAGCTCGGTCACGTAATGGGCGGTCGTCTGACCGTCGACGGTGGCGTTGACCGCCAGCACGACCTCCTGCACCCCTCCCTCGGCGACGCGCGCGACCAGGCCGGCGATGTTGAGGTCTTCCGGGCCGACGCCGTCGAGCGGCGACAGGGCGCCGCCGAGCACGTGATAGCGCGCGCGCGTCGCCTGGGCGCGCTCGAGCGCCCACAGGTCGCCGACCGATTCCACCACCACCAACGTCCCATCGTCGCGCCGCTGGTCGGCGCAGATCGTGCAGGGATCGCGCGTATCGACGTTGCCGCACACCGAGCAGGAAACAATGCGCTCGTGAGCGACGCGCAGCGCTTCGGCGAGCGGGCCGAGCAGCGAATCGCGCTTGCGGATGAGATGCAGCGCCGCGCGCCGCGCCGAACGCGGCCCGAGCCCCGGCAGCCGCGCCAGAAGCTGGATCAGCCGCTCGATTTCCGGACCGGCGACATTGGTCGACATGGGGCCTCAGAACGGCAGCTTCATGCCCGGCGGCAGCGGCAGGCCGGCGGCGAGGCTCTGCATCTTTTCCGCCGCCAGGCGATCGGCCTTGCCCTTGGCGTCATTGTAGGCGGCGAGGATCAGGTCTTCGAGCATTTCCTTTTCGCTCGGCGCAAGCAGCGACGGGTCGACCGCCACCGCCTTCATTTCGCCCTTGCCGGTCAGCGTCACGTTGACCAGGCCGCCGCCCGACTGGCCTTCGACTTCGAGCCGCGCCAACGCCTCCTGCGCCTCCTGCAGTTGCGCCTGCACGGCCTGCGCCTTCTTCATCATACCGAGAATGTCGACCATCGGCGCCTCCGCTCACAATTCGTCGTCGTCGGGCGCGTCGCCATAGGCGACTTCGTCGCCGCCGTTGGCCGGCGCGTCGGCCTGCGGCGCCTCGGGGCCGCGCACGTCGACGATCCTGGCGCCGGGAAAGCGCTCGAGTATCCTGCGCACCACCGGATGCTCGCTGGCGTCGCCGAGCCGTTCGGCGCGGCGCGCTTCCGCCTGCTCGCGCAAGGTCGGCGCGATCGCGCCGGCGGCGAGCGTCACCATCCAGCGCTCGCCGGTCCATTCGGCGAGGCGGCGCGACAAAGCCTGGACGATCTCGGGCGAGGCGCCGTCGACCAGCGAGAACTCGATCCGCCCCGGCTCGAAGCGCGCCAGCCGCACGTCGGCTTCGAGCGCCTGGCTGAGCTTGATGTCGCGCCGGGCGCGCGACAGGGCGACGACATCCTCGAACCTGGCGAGCCGCGGCCCGGCCGGCGTCGGCGCGGCGGCGGCAATCGGCGCGACGGCGGGCGCAGACACGGCGACGGCCGAAGCCGGCGCGCGCTTGGCCAGGGCCTCGCTGGTCCGCGGCGAAACGCGCGACGACGGCGGCGGCGCAGCGGCGCCGATCGGCGCGAGCCGCGGCGCGCCCTCGCCGGCCTCCACGAGCTTGCGCAAAGCGTCTTCCGGCGTCGGCAGATCGGCGGCGAAGGCGAGGCGGATCAACGCCATCTCGGCCGAGGCGAGCGGCCGCGGCGAATCCTTCACGTCCTCGACGCCCTTGAGCAGGATCTGCCAGGCGCGCGTCAATTGGCCGATCGAGAGCTTCTCCGCCATTTCCGCGCCGCGACGCCGCTCCGTCTCGCTGATCGCGGCGTCGTCGACGCCGTTCGGCGCAAGCTTGAGGCGGGTGACGAGATGACAGAATTCGGCGAGTTCGATCAAAAGCTCGGCGGGGTCGGCGCCGGCGAGATGCAGCTTCGCCGTCAGTTCGAGCGCCGGCGCGATCTCTCCGGCCATGGCGTGGGCGAAGAGGTCGATGACCTCGCCGCGATCGGAGAGGCCGAGCATCGCCCTGAGGTCGGCGGCCTCGACCTTGGCCGCCGAGCCGTGGGCGATCGCCTGGTCGAGCAGCGACAGCGCGTCGCGCACCGAGCCTTCGGCGACGCGAGCGATCAGCGACAAGGCGTCGGGCTCGGCCGTCACGCCTTCGAGGGCACAGATTTTGTCGAGATGGCGCACCATCACGCCGGTCTCGATGCGCTTGAGGTCGAAGCGGATGCAGCGCGAGCGCACCGTGATCGGCACTTTCTCGATCTCGGTGGTCGCGAACAGGAACTTGACGTGCTCCGGCGGCTCCTCGAGCGTCTTGAGCAGGCCGTTGAACGCCTGCTTCGACAACATGTGGACTTCGTCGACGATATAGACCTTGGTGCGCGCAGAAACNNCGCCGAATTCCGGCATATCGATCGACGGCCGGTCGATCTTGCCGGGCACGGAATAGTTGAAGGCGCGCGCGAGGATGCGGGCGGTGGTGGTCTTGCCGACCCCGCGCACGCCGGTGAGGATGTAGGCCTGATGGATGCGGCCGGCGGCGAAGGAGTTCGCCAGCGTGCGCACCATCGGCTCCTGGCCGATCAGATCCTCGAAGCGGGCGGGACGGTATTTGCGCGCCAGCACGCGATAGCCGGCCGCGCCGCCCGCCGTGGCGGACGGAAGCGCGAGGGCGAGCGTCGGCTCGGCGGCGACGGCCTGCGGCGCTTTCTCGTCGGTCATTGGCGAGCGCTCGGATGGCGGGTCCCGGCGCCGCTCCGGCTCGAGCGCGCCCTAGACGACGGTAGGAGGTTGGACAAAGACCCGCCCTGGCTCGTTAGGGCTGCTTCCTTCCGGACCTGACCCGGTTGGCGAGCGGTACGTCCTTCGCCAACCTCCCGCGGCCTATTTGGCCCATGACGGGGATCGGCGCAAGGGCGCGCCGGCCTTACGGATTTTGCGGGGTCGTCAATTGCGCGCCGCCGTCGATCGCGTGCAACTCCGCCGTGGAGGGGGCCTTGATGCTGCTGTTGAGTTTTCGCAACATCGTCAGGCACAACTCCTTCGTCGCTCTGTCTTTGACTGTGTCAGACAGCTTAGCAACATAATAAAAGGCCATAGCTCGTTGAGATATGGAATCATCATAGTAGAACGGATCAGCCAACCCCTCAGGGCCTTCGTTGTTGTTTTCGGACATTTGACGCAATCGCCCCGATGATTAAATTTCGCACTGGCAGGTTAGAGACGCCCGTTGGAAGAACAGAATATGACACTGCGCGCCACCGTGGCGATTGTATGGCGTGACCGCCCTTCGGCCTGCGACCGAGCGAAGCGGTAAGGGACCGGGACTGACGCCGTCGATTCTCGAACAAAATCGCCCAGCCGACCACGGCAACGCGGCGAGACCGCGGACCCTTCGCGAGTCGGGTCCAGAAACCGTCTTCAACCGGTCGGGACCGCCCAGGCGCGCCGCGAGTGGCCCTCGTTCAGGTTTGCGGTTACACCCCAAACCATGGAGCCCGCCGCGCCGCGCCTGCGCATTTACCTCGACGCCGACGCCTGCCCGGTCAAGGACGAAACCTACCGCGTCGCTGCGCGCTATCACATCGACGCGTTCGTCGTCGCCAACAGCCCGATCCTTGTCCCCCGCGCGCCGGGAATCGAACGGATCGTCGTCGCGGCGGGGCCGGATGCGGCGGACGACTGGATCGCCGAGCGCGCCGGGCCGGGCGCGATCGTCGTCACCGCCGACGTGCCCTTGGCAAGCCGCTGCGTCAAGGCCGGCGCGGACGTCCTCGCCCCGACCGGTCGGCGCTTCTCCGAAGATTCGATCGGCATGGCGCTGGCGACGCGCAACTTGATGGACCACCTGCGCGAGACCGGACTGGCGACTTCGGGGCCCAAGCCTTTCGGCCCGCGCGACCGCTCCAATTTCCTCAGCGCGCTCGACAACGCCGTGGCGCGGCTAAAGCGCACCGCCGCGACGCCTCGCGTGGCTCGTGGCGCGACCGGCCCCTGAACGCCGCGATTGGCGCACGAGGAGCAACGACGGGGCCCCCTCCCCCCTCGCTTCCGTGAGGCTTTCGGCTATAGTGCGGACCGATCGTCGGAGCCCCTCCTTGACCATTTCCCGTTTCCCGTCCGCCAAGCGCGTTGTCGCGCTGTCGCTCCTCTTCGGCGTCGCCCTGCTCGCCGCCGGCTGCGGCCGCCGCGGGCCGCTCGAGCCGCCGGGCGGGGCGATCGCAACGCCGACGCCGACGCCGACCGCGAGCTCCGACGTCACCGACCAGATGGGCCGGCCGAAAAATCCGCCGATCACGCCGCCCAAGAAGCCGTTCGTGCTCGATCCGATTCTGTAGCCCGCCATGCACCATTTCGCCTACCGCAACGGCGCGCTGCACGCCGAAGACGTCCGGTTGGCGAAAATCGCCGCCGAGGTCGGCACGCCGTTCTATTGCTATTCGAGCGCCACCATCGAACGGCACTTCGAAGTCTTCCGCGCCGCCTTCGCGGATCGCCCCTCGCTCGTTTGCTATGCGATGAAGGCCAATTCCAACCAGGCGGTGCTCGAGACCCTGGCGAGGCTCGGCGCCGGCATGGACGTCGTCTCCGAAGGCGAGCTGAGGCGCGCGCGCGCCGCCGGCGTTCCGGGCGACAGGATCATCTTCTCCGGCGTCGGCAAGACGCGCGCCGAAATGGCGCTCGGCCTCGAAGAGGGCATCCTCTGTTTCAACGTCGAATCCGAGCCGGAGCTGGAGGTTCTGTCCGAGGTCGCGAGCGCGCGCGGCCAGACGGCGCGCATCGCCATCCGCGTCAATCCCGACGTCGACGCGCGCACCCACGCCAAGATCGCCACCGGCAAGGCCGAGAACAAGTTCGGCGTGCCGATCTCGCGCGCCCGCGAGGTCTATGGCCGCGCGCGCGCCCTGCCCGGCCTGGTCATCGCCGGCGTCGACATGCACATCGGCTCGCAGATCGTCGACATGCAGCCGTTCGACGACGCCTTCACGCTGCTCGCCGATTTCGTTCGCACGTTGCGCGCCGACGGGCATGCGATCGACCACGTCGACCTCGGCGGCGGCCTCGGCATCCCTTATCGCTTCGACAACGATCCGCCGCCCCGCCCCGAGCGCTACGCCGAGATCGTCGCCCGCAGCACCCGCGACCTCGACTGCAAGCTCTATTTCGAGCCGGGGCGGCTGATCGTCGGCAACGCCGGCGTGCTGACGACCACTGTGCTTTACGTCAAGCGGGGCGAAGCGAAGGCCTTCGTCATCGTCGATGCGGCGATGAACGACCTCGTCCGCCCGACCCTCTACGAGGCCCATCACGAGATCCTGCCGGTCGCCGAACCGGCGCCGAACGCGCCGCGGCTCCACGCCGACGTCGTCGGGCCGGTTTGCGAGAGCGGCGACTTTCTCGCCCTCGACCGCGAGCTCGCGGCGCCCGAGGCGGGCGACCTGCTGGCGGTGATGTCGGCCGGCGCCTATGGCGCCGTGCAGGCGGGAACCTACAATTCCCGCCTGCTCGTCCCCGAAGTCCTGGTCAAGGGCGACCAGTACGCGGTCGTCAGACCGCGGCCGACCTACGCGGAATTGATCGGCCTCGACAAACTTCCGCCGTGGTTGCAACGAGGGTAGGCTGTCGACGGGCGCCGGACGCACCTGCCGCCGGCGCGGAGGCGTCTCATTGGATTCAGACCCGGTCGAAGACCCGCGACCCGAGCCCAGCGCGCCTGTCGAGGCGAGGCTCAAGGCGTTGGCGCGCCGCGCCGAGGCGGTGATCGTCTTCGAGCGGGTCTGGCCGCCGCTGGTGTGGGCGGCGACCGCGGTCGCGCTGTTTCTCGCCGCGTCATGGCTCGGCCTGTGGCTGGCGCTGCCGCGCCCCGCGCGAATCGGCGGCGTCGCAGCTTTCGCGGTCGCCCTGCTGGTCGCGCTGCTGCCGTTGGCGCGGCTCAAACGCCCCGCCCGCGCCGAGACGCTCGACCGACTCGACCGCGATTCGGGCGCGCCGCACCGTCCCGCCGCCTCGCTCGACGACCGGTTGGCGATGTCGGGCGACGACTCGGCCACCCGGGCGCTGTGGGCGCTGCACCGCGAACGCCTGGCCCGCCAGCTCGATCGCCTGGTTCCCGCCGCTCCGTCGCCGGGCATGGCGTGGCGCGATCCCCGCGCGCTGCGATTCGCCGTCCTGATCGCGGCGCTCGCCGCCGGGCTGGTCGCCGGGCCGGAACGCTACGGCCGGGTCGCCGCCGCCTTCGATTGGCGCGGCGGCGGCGCCGTCGCGGCGGCGGCGCGGCTCGACGCCTGGATCGATCCGCCTCCCTACGCCGACAAGCCGCCGATCCTGCTCGATCTCGCCACCGAGCGCGATCCGTCGCAGAAGATCGTCACGCCGGAAGGGTCGGCGCTGGTCGTGCGCGCCGACAGCGACGTGTTCGAAACCCGGGTTGAAGGCGCAATCGCGCCTGTCGCCGACCCCGCCAAGCCGGCCGACAAGCCCGCAGCGGCCGCGCCCGGCGCCCCGACCGAGAAGCGCTGGACGATCGCCGGCGACGGCGTCGTCGAGTTCCGCCGCGACGGCGCGCCGGTCGGCCGCTTCTCAATCGTGGCGACGCCGCTCGGCGCGCCGATGGTCACGCTGCTCGAGCCGCCGCGCGGCAACCTCAGCGGCTCGCTGACGCTGCATTATTCGCTCGCCGACCGTTACGGAATCGCCGGCGCGGAAGCCGAATTCGCCAAGCCGCCGGGAAAAGAGTCGCCGCCGCGCTCGCTCGTTCCGCCGCCCCAGCTTGCGCTCGGCCTGCCGAGCTCGGCGAACGGAATCGGCGAGGCGAGCACCACCGGCGACCTCTCCCAACATCCCTGGGCGGGCGCCGAGGTCGTCATGACCTTGAAGGCGACCGGCGTCTCCGGGCGCGTCGGCGCCGCGCCGCCGACCGCCTTCACGCTGCCGCAGCGCTCGTTTCACAATCCGCTCGCCCGCGCCCTGGTCGAACAGCGGCGCGCGCTCGTGCTCGACCCCGACCATGAGCCGCCGCGAGTCTTGAAGGCGATCGACGCGCTGACGATCGCGCCCGATTTCTTCCACACGCAGGCGGGCGTCTATCTTGGCCTGCGCGAGGCGCGCGCGCGCCTCGTCAGCGCCCACGCCGACGCCGATCTCCTCGCCGTCGCCGATCTGCTGTGGGCGATGGCGCTCAGGCTCGAGGACGGCGACGCCTCGCAGGCGCAACGCGACTTGCGCGCCGCCGAGCAGAAGCTGCGCGAGGCGCTCCAGCGCGGCGCCAGCGACGAAGAGCTGCGCAAGCTGACCCAGGAGCTGCGCGACGCCGCCGAACGCTATATGCGCGACCTCGCCCAGCAGGCGCCGCAGCAGCAGAACGACGCCGACGCGCAATTGCCGCAGCAGGAGCTCGAATCGCTGCTCGACCGCATGGAGGACATGGCGCGCAACGGCGCGCGCGACGACGCCCAGGCCATGCTCGACCAGTTGCAGAACATGTTCGAGAACATGCGCGGCGCCGAAAGCGCCGAGCAAGACCCGGCGAGCCGCGAGCTGCGCAAGCAGATGGACGAACTCGGCAAGCTGCTGCGCGACCAGCAGGCGTTGCGCGACGACACCTTCCGCCAGGATCAGCGCGACCAGCTCGGCAAAGACGCGCCGCCCGACGCGCAGCAGGGCGACCAAGGCCAGTCGTCGCTGGATCAGCGTCAGCAGGCGCTGCGCGACCGGCTCGCCGAATTGCAGCAGCGGCTGAAAGAACTCGGCATGAAGGGCGAGAAGGGCTTCGACGACGCCCAGGGCGACATGAAGGAGGCCGAAGGCGACCTCAAGGGCGACGGCCAGCAGCAGCAAGGCGAAGGCCAGGGCCAGGACGGCAAAGGCGACGCCGACGGCCTCGACGGCCAGGGCCGCACCGGCAAGGGCCGCGCCGTCGACGCCCAAGGGCGGGCGCTCGAAGCGTTGCGTGAGGGCGCGCAGGGCTTGCAGCAGCAAGCGCAGGGTCAGGGCAATGGCCAGGGCGGCCGCGGTTACAAAGCGGTCGGCCGGCGGCCGGGCGGCGGCGGCCCGGGACGCGATCCGCTCGGACGCGAATCGGGCGATCACGGCGGCGCGCTCGAGGGTTCGCTGCACGGCGGCGCCGACGTCGCCGAGCGTGCGCGCCGCGTGCTCGAAGAGCTGCGCCGTCGCCTCGCCGATCCGAACCGGCCGGAAGAGGAGCGCGACTATTTCGAGCGGCTGCTGAAGCGCGACTGAGCTCGGGCGGCCGGCGCGAGGCGAATTGGCCCCGCCCCCCGCTCGGACTATAAAGGCGGACTCGACCGGAGCCGCCATGCCGACCTTCGCCAGCGCCCTCGTGGCGATCGCCGT
>PLRT01000050.1:53534-61189 GCA_003164915.1 Hyphomicrobiales bacterium
ACACCCGCACCGGCGACGACGGCACCACCGGCCTCGGCGACGGCTCGCGGCGCGCCAAGCACGACTTGCGCGTCGAAGCCTTCGGCGCGGTGGACGAAGCCAATTGCGCCGTCGGCCTCGCGCGGGTCGAGACGCGCGGCGCCGCCGACCCGGCGCTTGCGGCGATCGAGGCGACGCTGGCGCGCGCGCAGAACGATCTCTTCGACCTCGGCGCCGACCTTTGCGCGCCGCCCGCGCCGGACGAAAAGAAGGCGCGGCTGCGCGTCGCGCCGGGCCAGGTCGAGGCGCTCGAGCGTGCGATCGACGCGCTCAACGCCGATCTCGCGCCGCTGCGCTCGTTCGTGCTGCNNGAGCCGGTCGGCGCGACCGCCCTCGCCTACATCAATCGCCTCTCCGACTACCTTTTCGTCGCCGCGCGCGTCGCCAATGACGGCGGCCGCGCCGACGTGCTGTGGGTTCCGGGCGCCGGCCAGCAGGACAAGGCGTCCAGGTGAGCGCCTTTCTGTTCGATCCGCCGCCGCGTCCCTCGCTCGCAGTCGACGACCTCGCCGAGCGTTATCCGGTCGCGCGCATATTCTGCGTTGGGCGCAACTACGAACAGCACGCGCGCGAGACGGGTCACGCCGTCGACCGCGAAAAGCCGTTCTATTTCTCCAAGAGCGCGACCGCGCTCGGTGAATCCGGCGCGACCCTGCCCTATCCGCAGGGCACGGCGAACTATCACTTCGAGTTCGAGCTCGTCGTCGCGCTCGGCGCGTCCGCCCGCGCCATATCCGTCGCCGACGCGCTCGGCGTCGTCTACGGTTACGCCTGCGGCCTCGACATGACGCGCCGCGATCTGCAGCTGTCCGAACGCGCCAAGCAGCGGCCATGGACGCTCGGCAAGGATGTCGAGGCGAGCGCGCCGGTGTCGGCGATCGCGCCGGCTGCCCGCATCGGCCACCCCAGGAGCGGCCGCATCGAGCTCAGGCAGAACGGAATCGCGCGCCAGTCGGCCGACATCGGCGAGATGGCGTGGTCGGTCGCCGATATCGTCTCGCATCTGTCGGGCTTCTATCATCTCGGTCCCGGCGACCTGATCTTCACCGGCACGCCGGCGGGCGTCGGCCCGGTGCAGCCGGGCGACCGGCTGGAAGGGACGATCGCAGGGGTCGGCGCGTTGAGCGTGACGATCGGGCCGCCGGCATGAGCGTCGCCGACGGCCTGCGCGCGGCGATCGGAGTGATCAGCGGCACCTCGATGGACGGAATCGACGTCGCGCTGATCCGCTCCGACGGCGAGGCGCGCGTCGAAGCGGGACCGGGCGCAACCTACCCCTACCCTCCCGAAATCGCCGCCGAGCTGCGCGCGGTGGTCGCCGATTCTGGTCGCGCCGCCGGGCCGCTCGCCGCGCTGGAAGCGGCGGTCACCGACGCGCATGTGGCGGCGGTCGAACGGTTCATCGCCGAATTCGCGCTCGACCGAGGCTCGGTCGCGCTCGTCGGGATGCACGGCCAGACGGTGCTGCACCGGCCGCGCGAGCGCCTCACCCGCCAGCTCTGCGACGGCGCGCGCGCCGCGGCGGCGCTGGGGATCGACGTCGTCAACGACTTCCGCGCCGCCGACGTCGCTGCGGGCGGCGAGGGCGCGCCGCTGGTTCCGCTCTATCACGCGGCGATGTGCGCGGCGCTCGCCAGGCCGCTGATGGTGCTCAACTGGGGCGGCGTCGGCAACGTCACCTGGCTCGGCGAGGCCGGCGAGATCGTCGCTTTCGACAGCGGTCCGGCCAATGCGCTGATCGACGATTTCGTCGCGCGCCGTCTCGGCCGCGACCGCGACGAGGACGGACGGCTCGCCGCCGCCGGGCGCGCCGACGCGACGATCGTCGCCGCGCTGATGCGCGATCCCTATTTCGACCGGGCGCCGCCGAAGTCGCTCGACCGCAACCACTTCCACGCGGCGCTCGGCGCGGTCGCGAGCCTCGACGACGCCGATGGCGCGGCGACGCTCGCCGCCTTCACCATCGAGGCGACCGCGGCGGCGAGGCGGCATGTCGCAAAGGCGCCGGCGCGCTGGCTGGTCTGCGGCGGCGGGCGACGCAATCCGACGCTGATGAATGGACTCGCGGCGCGGCTGGCGGCGCGCGTCGAAGCGATCGAAGCCATCGGCTTCGACGGCGACGTGGTCGAGGCGCAATGCTTCGCCTATCTCGCGCTGCGCTCTCGCGCCGGCCTGCCGCTGTCGCTGCCGACCACCACCGGGGTTCCCGAGCCGCTGACCGGCGGGCGCCGTTGGCCGGCGGCGCGCTGAGCCGGCGCCGACGAAGGCGAAAGCGACGAATCGCCGCTTGCGCAAGCGCGCGCCGCGCGTCGCCCGGCCTTTACTGCGCCGAACACGCGCGCAAGATGCGCGCCGGGCGCGGTTGAGCAGCGACGAGGAGGAAACGATGCCGACGCCGCACAATTTTCTCGCCGAGCTGGTCGGCTGTTTCGCCACCCCGATCGCCGAGAACCCGACCGTCGCGATGATCGAATCGGCGTTTCGCCACCACGGCATGAACGCGCGCTACATCAATTGCGAAGTTCAGCCAGCGGCGCTGGGCGAGGCGGCGCGCGGCGCGCGCGCGATGGGCTGGCGCGGCTTCAACTGCTCGCTGCCGCACAAGGTTGCGATCATTCAGCACCTCGACGGCCTGGGCCAATCGGCGGCGACCATCGGCGCGGTCAATTGCGCCGTGCGCCGCGGCGACAAATGGATCGGCGAGAACACCGACGGCGTCGGCTTCATGAAGTCGCTCGCCACATTGATCGACGCGAGGGGCAAGTCGATCGTCGTGTTTGGCGCCGGCGGCGCTGCGCGCGCCATCGCGGTCGAAGCGGCGCTCGCCGGCGCGCGACACATCGCCATCGTCAACCGCAGCGTGGCGCGCGGGCGCGAACTTGCCGATCTCGTCGACGCCAAAACGCTAGCGACGGCCGAATTCATCCCTTGGAACAAGAGCTATCGCGCGCGCGGCGAAGACGACGTCTTCGTCAATGCGACCTCGATCGGCCTTTATCCAGACGTTGAGGGCCGGGTCGACGCCGATCTCTCGGCCGCCAGGCGCGACGCGATCGTCGCCGACGTCATTCCTAATCCGCCGCGCACGCTGTTCCTGCGCGAGGCGGAAGCGCGCGGCCTCCGTACGCTCGACGGGCTCGGCATGCTGGTCAACCAGGGCGTCGTGTCGATCCGCCACTGGTTCGGCGTCGATGTCGAGGCGAGCGTCATGCGGCGGACCCTCGAGGACTTGTTCGCCATCTAGGCCGCGACGGCCGAGCGCGTCAGTTCCCGGCCGGCGCCGACCATTCGCGGCGACGACGAGAGGCTTTCGCCGCATTCCTTGCGCCGTCGACCGCCCATGCGCCGGGGCCGGCGGCGGCGAGAAAGAGGAAGACGAAGCAGAAGAAAATCGCCGACTCCCCGTGATTGACGAGCGGAAAGAAGCTCGCGGGGAAATGCGCCCAGAAATAGGCGACCGCCATGTAGCCCGACAGGAGAAACGCTACCACTGCGGTGAAAAAGCCGGCGACGATCAGCGCGCCGCCGACGACCTCCATGGCTCCGGTGAACGCGAGGAAAGCGTGGGACTCGCCGCCGCCGATGCCGGGCAAGGACGGAAATCCGATCAGCTTGGCGCTGCCATGCTCGAAGAACAGCAGTCCGGTGATGATGCGAAGAAGCGCCAGCGCGTAAGGGGGCGCGGCGGCGCGAACAGCGGCGAGATCCATGGCGTTCTCCTCGAAGACGGGGCCCGTTCGCGTCGAGCGCCGGCTCCGACCGGATTGGCGGCGCGACGACGTTTCGTGAGGCGACCGAGGCGTCGTCCGACGAGGCGGGGCGTTCGGACCGACGGCGAAACGCCGGCAGCCCAGACGCCGCCTCGCCGCCGCATTCGCAAACGGCGACAATCCGATTGGCGATGAGGTCGACGCCTTCCACGCGCGACCAACGCACGGCCATTGAAGCCGATCATCAGGCCGGCATCATGGCCGGTCGAACACAAATGCGCGCGTCGGGGCCGGCGCGGATCGAACCCGATCCGCGCCGGACGACGCCGAAGGGCGCGGGGGGGGCGCCACCCTCAGGCGAACTTGGCGATCTGATCGAAGCCGAAACGTGGGCTGCGCGGGAACAGCTTCTCGCCGTCGCCGTAGCCGATGTTGACGATGACGTTCGACTTGACGTCGGTCCCGGCAAAAAACTCGGCGTCGACCTTGGCGTTGTCGAAGCCGGTCATCGGACCGGTGTCGAGGCCGACGGCGCGCAGCGCGAGCAGGAAATAGGCGACCTGCAGCGTGCCGTTCTGGAAGGCGCTGCGCTCGGCGAACGCCGCATTGCCGGCAAACCAGCTCTTGGCGTCGGCGTGCGGGAACAGGAACGGCAGATGCTCGTAAAACTTGGTGTCGTAGCCGGCGATCGCGACAACCGGAGCAGCGAGCGTCTTGTCGAGGTTGCCCGGCGACAAAGCCGGCGCGAGCCGCTGCTTGGCCGCCTTCGAACGCAGGAAGACGACCCTGAACGGCGACTGGTTGACGCTGGTCGGAGCCATTTTGGCGAGGTCGACGGCCTGGCGCAGCAGGTCTTCCGGCACCGGCCTGTCAACGAAAGCGTTATGCGTGCGCGCATCGTTAAAAAGGATCGCGAGCGCCTCGTTGGAGAGATGCTTCGGGTCGGCGACATGGACGGTCATGAACAATTCCCTCTGGGGGCGAAACACGTGGACTCAAGATGGGGGTTGCGATCCATCGGCGCAACTGGCAAAATTATGTTGTGACCTATCACCTGAGATGATTGATGATTGACGCCCTGACGCTCGACCAGATGCGCGTGCTGCTCGCCGTCGCCGAGGCGGGCAGCTTTTCTGCCGCCGCCCGCCGGCTCGGCCGCGTCCAGTCGGCGATCAGCCAGTCGATTCAGACGCTCGAGGCGACGCTGGGCCTGACCCTGTTCGACCGCTCGTCGCGCACCCCCGCCTTGACCGAGGCCGGCCAGGCGATCGTCAAGGACGCGCGAATCGTGCTCGCCGGCGCCAAGGCGATGCGGGCCCGCGCCGAAAGCATCGCCGCCGACGTCGAGCCGGAACTGACCATCGCCATCGACGCGATGTTCCCGACGCCGCTGCTGATGGCTTCGCTGGAGGCCCTGCGGCGCGAGTTCCCCGAGTTGCCGGCGACCGTGTTCACCGAGGCGCTCGGCGGCGCCGAGCAGCGGCTGCGCGACGGCGCGGCGCGGATGGCGATCTACAGCCCGCCGCCCAATGACGCCGGCGACCTCAATACGCAGTTCCTCACCCGCATTGCATTGACGCCGGTGGTCGCCGCCGATCATCCGCTCGCCGCCCTGCCCGGCCCGCTCGGCCGCGACGCGCTCGAGCCCTATGTCCAGCTCGTGCTGACCGACCGCACCGACGTCACCCGCAATCTACAGGCCGGCGTGATCGCTTCGCGCATCTGGCGCTTCGCCGACCTCGCGACCCGGCTCGAGTTCCTGCTCGGCGGCTTCGGCTGGTGCAACATGCCGCTCCACATGGTGGAGAGCCATATCCTCGCCGGTCGGCTGAAGCGGCTCGTCATCGCCGGGCGGCCGGGGGTCGAACTGCCGCTTTATATCGTTCATGAGCGCGGCCGTCGGCTCGGCCGCGCAGGCCGCTGGCTGATCGACGATTTGCGCAACCGGTTGAGGACCTGCCCCGGCGCCCACCAGCGCGCCGATGGACACGGCCCGGACACGCCCGATCTCGTCGCTTGACCGCGGCCTTAGGCCGCGGCGCTTCGGCCGCATCCTGACGAAACGCTCAGCAAAAGCCTGAAGGCGGGGGCTTGCCTTTCGGCTCGCCGCCCGCGATAAAGCGTGACGTCTTAAGGGGGGCTTAACCATGCGACGCGTGGCGTTGGTGGGGCTGGTCCTACTGGGCGCCGCGGGCAGCGCGGCGGGCCAGCCGCCAGACTCGGCCGATCGCCCCGCGCAGGCGAGTTCCTACAGCGCCGTCGGTTGGGCCTCCTGGTACGGCCGGGAATTCCATGGCCATCGCACCGCGGACGGCGAGACTTTCGACATGGGCGGGCTCACCGCGGCGCATAAGACGATGCCGCTGCCCTGCTACGCGCGCGTCACCAATCTCGGCAACCGCCGCTCGATCCTGGTGCGGGTCAACGATCGCGGCCCCTTCGTCGGCGCGCGCCTGATCGACGTGTCGGCGCGCGTCGCCGACCTGCTCGATTTCCGCCGCACCGGCCTCACCAAGGTCAAGGTCGACTACGTCGGCATGGCGCCGCCCGGCGGAGGCGACGAGCCGGCGCTGCTCGCCAGCCTCAAGACGCGCGATTCCGCGGAAGACGGCGTCAGCGCCTTCGCCCCCACGCCGCCGGCGAAGGACGTCTTCGCCCAATCCCCGGCGCTCGCTGCGGCGAGCCGCGTCGCGTTCGGCCCGCCGCGCCTGGCGACGCTGGAAGCGCCGCCGCCGAACGCGGCGCCGCCGCATTCGCCCTACGGGACGCTCACGCCGTCCGCCTATGGCGCCATTCCGCCTTGGCCCGCCGAGGCGGCGACGTCGGCGTCGCTGATGGCCGAGCTGCGTCCTTAGGGTCTGCCCCCGGCGCAGCCTCGACGCCAAACGAAAAGGGCGCCCCTTCGGGCGCCCTTTCGCTTGCGGACAAAAGCGCCGGGCGGCGAACGCCGCCCGTCCGCTCAATCGGCTTTCTTCTTGTCGCGCGCCTTCAGCGCCGCGCCGAGAATGTCGCCGAGCGACGCGCCCGAGTCGGCCGAGCCGTACTGGGCGATCGCCTCCTTTTCCTCGGCCACTTCGAGCGCCTTGATCGACACGGCGACCTTGCGCGCGCGGCGGTCGAACTGGGTGATGCGCGCATCGACCTTCTCGCCGACCGAGAAACGCTCGGGGCGCTGGTCGGCGCGGTCGCGCGCCAGCTCGTTGCGCTTGATGAAGGCGGTCAGGTCGGAGCCGGCGATCTTGACTTCGAGGCCGCCGTCCTTGACCTCGATCACCTCGCAGGTGACGACCGAGCCCTTGTGAAGCTCGCCCTCGCCTTCCTCGCCCGCAGCCTTGGCGGTGGTGAACGGATCGCTGGCGAGCTGCTTGACGCCGAGCGCGATGCGCTCCTTCTCGATGTCGACGTCGAGCACCTTGGCGCTGACCTTGTCGCCCTTCTTGTACTCTTCGATCGCCTGCTCGCCCGGCTTCGACCAGTCGAGGTCGGAGAGATGGACCATGCCGTCGACGTCGCCGTCGAGACCGATAAACAGGCCGAACTCGGTCTTGTTCTTGACTTCGCCCTCGACCGTCGAACCGACGGGATGCCTCTCCACGAAGGCTTCCCACGGGTTCTGCAGCGTCTGCTTGAGGCCGAGCGAGATGCGGCGCTTGGCGGCGTCGACCTCGAGCACCTGCACCTCGACCTCCTGGCTGGTCGAGATGATCTTGCCCGGGTGGACGTTCTTCTTGGTCCACGACATTTCCGAGACGTGGATCAGGCCCTCGATGCCCGGCTCGAGCTCGACGAACGCGCCGTAGTCGGTGATGTTGGTGACGCGGCCCTTGAGCTTCTGGCCGACCGTGTAGCGCGCCTCGATGTTGGACCAGGGGTCCTCCTGAAGCTGCTTCATGCCGAGCGAGATGC
>PLRT01000050.1:61210-61378 GCA_003164915.1 Hyphomicrobiales bacterium
GCCGTAGTCGGTGATGTTCTTGACCGTGCCTTCGATCACCTGGCCTTCGGCGAGGTTGGCGACGATCTCGTGGCGCTGCTCGGCCCGGCTCTCCTCGAGCACGGTGCGACGCGACACGACGATGTTGCCGCGGCGGCGATCCATTTTCAGGATCTGGAACGGCTGCGG